>NZ_QUIB01000005.1:0-183369 GCF_003480025.1 Clostridium sp. AM46-21 | reverse complement strand
TATACTACGGTTACTACCGCAATACTTATGCTGAGTACCTTTATAATCAAACCATTCATTGTGTATCTCCCTATCACTAAAAATTGGAAATTAACAAGTCGACAAATTCAAATAAACGCGTGCTTTTATAGCTCGCCTCTCAAACGTGCTTCTATATCAGATGCCGTGTATAACACATCCGTTACAATTACCCTTTCGTCACGGATTGTGTAAAATACTGAATAATTATCGACGAGCATTCTACGCAACTCCATTCTCTTTTCCGGCTCAGAATCCATAATCCTAAATCGTTCCGGGAAAGTGTCTAATGTAAGTATTTCATCAGCAATGCGATTATATTGTCCCATTGCATTATCCGGAGCAAGCAAATCTATAGCAATATAATTGTATATATCTTCCATATCCTGCAAAGCTTCTTTTGTAATCTCTACCTTATAGTGCTTCATTAATGCCTCTCTCTAAATGCCACAAACGCACTAGCTGCATCCTCAACATTTCCTTTCTCTATATCGGCATATCCTTTTTCTAACTTTTGATGAATCTGTGTAACAGACATCATATCTGCATTCACTGAATTAGCCGCTTTTGGTAATACAACAGAAAAAGGAATTCCTCCTACTAATGATATTTGTTTTAAATACATATCTATAGCAGTAGCCATTGGTATCCCTAATTGTGCCAATACACTTTCTGCATTTTCTTTTACATCTGGATTTACTCTTATATTTAATGTTGCTGTTTTTCCCATAGAATACACCTCCATCTTTCTTTTATTGTAACGTCTTTTGCGTTACAAATCAATCTATGAAATATATTTTCGATGCGATAGCTTCACATTGTTTTGATTAACCATTGCATATCTGAGCGTTGTATCTATTTGCTCATGTCCCAGAATTTTCTGTACCTGTTCAATCGGCATACCTTTCTCAATTGCTCTGGTGGCCATAGTCCTTCTGAACTTATGTGGGTGTACCTTTTCTACACCTAACTTCTTCCCCATTTCTCGTAATCGTAACTCCACACCGCTTTCAGTAAGTCTACTGTATGGTTTGTTTAACGACACAAATAACGCTATATTATTATCTGTCCTTGATTCAATATAATTCAACAAATGAATTTTGGTCTTAGCATCAAAATATGCTTTCCTCTCTTTGTCTCCTTTGCCATCTGCGATGCATTTAATACTTCCGCCATGTCATTGATGATGTCATAAATTTCTCTACCCATAAGAGCACACTCCTTTTTGAAGGAGTATATCGTAGAAAAATCAGCGTATCAACAGAGCGTATTACTGGAATTTACCTTCCGCTCATATAAAATATATCAATAGCTTTACTTGCAAACTCTGCTGTGCCAACTCCTCCAACATCATCAATATTTTCCGTAAGTTCTCCTCCACCGGCATACATTCTTCCAAGACCGCATAAAATCTTATCAGAACATGTATAAAAATGATCTGTAATGTAATCCTGAAGTTTCCTTACCTGCAACTGCACCTGTTCATCTTCTGGGTCCATTTCTTTCATTTGTCCGAATTCAACAAATAATTGCATAAACTCATTTGCAACAGTAGCTTCATCATCTTTCGTCCAGTTCTTTGTTTTCTCTTCAAACTCCTTATACTCAGAGGTTTGTCCCCATTGTTCTTTTGCTCGTTTAGAATACTCATCAATCTTTGTTGTATCAAATACTTTAAAATCCATATATTTCACTCCTATTCCTTTTATTCCTCGAGCGAAACTAATAAGATTTTCAAGATGCTCTTTTTTCATAGTAAGCAATTCAATCTGCTGCTCTAATGCTTTATTCCTGTCAAAGTTAGGGGCATCAATTATCTTTTTAATCTCCTTAAGCGGAAATTCCAATTCTTTAAACAGTAAAATTTGTTGCAGCCTTTCCAAGGATGTATCGTCATACAGCCTATAACCTGACTCTGTATATTCAATAGGTTTTAAGAGACCAATGGTATCATAATACTGCAGAGTGCGTATACTCATTCCTGTTAATTTACTTACCTCATTCACTGTCATCATTGTCATTTCCTCCTCTCGATAAACATATCGTAAACTATTACGTTGCGTAGGAGTCAATAGATTTTCAAAGAAATTTTCAAAATTAACAGCTTGATAAATTCCGATTTTCTTGATTCTACAAACTGAAATTTGCTTATTTTAACCAAATCGGACCGACAATAAATATTCCCCAAAAGAGAACTGTAATAATGACTAAGGCTTCAGATACAGACCAGTAAATGATTTTATATTTTTTTACCGTAAGAGGATATATAAAATATATCAGTACAACTAATAGCTGTAAAATGATAAATAGTATTGTTTCCTCAACCGTTGCAGATATGAAAAAGTCAGCAGCGCCCTTTGCTACACCCTTACCTATAAGCCAGATATTGACTGCCAAAAAAGAAACGATTGAAAGAATTAGCTTTACACCAAATCTATTCATGTTATTCCCCTCCAAATTCCGATTTGTATTTCTGTTTGTTTTAAAATGGGCAACTCCGATTGGAATTGCCCACTCATTGCACTAATTATGCGATTTTTTCTTGCTTGCACCGATTTCTGCATCAAATGATGTAAGTTTGATGTAAATCGCTGTTTTTTCAGTTTTTTATCAAATGAAGTACGTCCCGTCTATTTGGTAAAACGGTACATCTTTACATCATCTTAATAGAGCTTTGCACCTGCCGGAATGTGGTCATCAACCATCAGAAGATGAAGCTTTTCTTCGCCTTCTTCTTCATGAATAGCACTGAGGAGCATACCGCAAGAGTCAATGCCCATCATAGCTCTCGGTGGAAGATTTGTGATAGCAATAAGAGTCTTTCCAACCAGTTCTTCCGGCTCATAAAAGCTATGAATACCGCTTAAAATGGTTCTGTCTGTGCCTGTTCCGTCATCAAGAGTAAACTGTAACAGTTTCTTTGACTTCGGTACTGCAACACACTCTTTAACCTTTACTGCACGGAAATCTGACTTGCTGAATGTATCAAAATCAACAAATTCCTCAAATAAAGGCTCTACCTTTACCTTAGAAAAATCAATCTTTTCAGACTCAGTTTTTACATTTTTTTCAGGTGCTTCAGAAGCTGTATTATTTACATCATTTTTCTTATTTACACCATCTAAGGACTTCATTGTCGGGAATTTTTTTGATTGCTAAGCTAACTCTTGTATATCCTTGTAAACCCTTGGAAAATGGGCTTTCCCGGATTCTATATACTTGGATACTCTTGGACGTTTTTTTGACTTTTGTGCGTCCAAAAGATGTCATTCGCCTTAAAATACGTCTTTTTATTTTATGCATGTACTGCTGTGTCAAACACAACAATACTTAGCAAGTATAACATATTTGCCACAGTATGAATAGGTATATTTTTCAATCTTCAAAGAGTTCAATCGCAGGACTCTTTTCTAAAAAATATCCATATTTTTTGATAATTTCTCAATTACTGATTTGGTAACATCTGGGTTTGCTTCTGCATATATGTTCATGGTAGTCGATACATCAGCATGTCCCATTACCTCTTGAATTACTTTGATGTTGGTTTCATTCTCGCAAAATCTTGATGCAAACGTATGTCTGAAGATATGGCAGGAGAATCTTGGAATCATAATAGGTTCTCTCTTCTCTTTTTTAGCAGCCACCTCTTCCTCAGAATTATGAGTATCTACAATTCTCTTAATTGCACGATTGACTGCGGCAGGATTGTGTGGCATTCCAAAACGATTTGTAAAAGCAAAATTGGTCATACCATCTACATTCTCTATGCAAAAGCCTTCTTGCTTCTGTCTCTCATATTCTTCCTGAAGCACATCATATACCTGCTGCATCATAGGTATTCTACGATTACCAGCTTCCGTCTTTGGCAAAGATACTCTAAACTCACATTTATATGAATCATCCGCTCTCTGGTAATAGGTTAAGCTATGATTGATATCAATGATTCGATTCTCCAAATCAATATCATCCCAGCGTATCCCAATTGCTTCTCCTATTCTGCATCCAGTTCCTAACAAAAATACAAAGAATGGATACCAGTGATAAAAGAACGGATTCTTTGCTACATACTCCATGAATTTTCTCTGCTGATCCACAGTCAACGCTCGCCTTGTTTTTCTGGCACCACCATTACGCTTCTTTACTTCACAGTATGCTCCGTCTACCGGATTCTTCCTTATGATATCATCTCTGACAGCAAGCTGAAATGTAGGTCTTAATACTGTGTTAATTGTCTCAAGCGTATTAATCTGTAATCCCTGATTATTAATCAAGTCTGTATAAAAGAATAACACGTCTGAGTATTTCACATCTCTTACTTTCTTCTTGCCAAATGTATCACGAATAAAATGATTCCATGTATACAAATAATTACTGTAAGTAGTGCTACGCAATTCTGTTTTAGTTGATATGTACCTGTCAAACAAAAAGTTTACATCAGCTTTTCCTGCGACATAGATATCAAGTCCATCCAACTGGTCTTTTTGTAACTGTTCTTCTCTTTCTCGAAGCTTTACCAAAGACTTTGCATAAATGGTTCTTTTCTTGCCTAATGGATCAATATATACATATGAGTATCTTCCGTCGCCTTTTCTGTAACCCTCACCCTTTCTTAATACTCTGCCTTTACCATCTTTTCTACAAGCCATTATTCTCTCCTTTCCGGAGAAAAGAGCCTGTTCTACTGATTAGCCTGCTGCTTCATTTGTAATTCAACACCCATTCTAATCAATTGCGAAATGGATAGATTATGAGTCTCAGCATACTCAACCATTATCTGGTATTCCTCTTCTTTGAATTTAACAGTTACCTTATGATCAAAAGGTTTATCTGCTTTTGGTCTTCCAGTTCTAACCATCTGTATGCCTCCTTCATATCTTAGTCATATTATACTTTCGGTCTGACCGAAAGTCAATACATTTTTTCTCTCTTGGCTCATTTTTCTCCATACTTGTTTGTATTTCTTCTATATCAATGCGTCATTTCTCATAATTACTTATAAAACTCGTCATCTACAATATGGAAAGTCTCCAGATATTCATCAATAATATCCAGATTAACCAACACCAGCTGATTCACTTTATAACATGCCTTTGCATCCTTCGCTAACTGCATAAACTTTGACACACTCATTGAATACATCTCTGCTCCTTCTGAATATCTGACAAATCTTTTATTATTAGTCTTTTTAGTTCTGCTGTCCATTTGCTAACTCCTCCATTACCATTTTGCGAGCTACAGGTAACAGATCAAACTGTCGTATCAAAGCTCTGTCTATTTCTTCTCTCACGCCGGAATCCTCAATGACAGTTCCACTTTTTGCTCTAATGCAGCCTTTTGAAATTGTCTGTGCATCTTCAGGCATAAAATCAGATATCTTACTTAATCCAAATCCACTCACATCCTTCGGATTTAAAATCACATGTACCGGAATATCCTTTAACTTACTGCTCAAAGGGACTACTGACACCTGTAGTGCACCATCATGATTACTGGCATCACATGAAATAATTATTCCTGGTCTGATTCCTCCCTGGATGCCATGTGGATTTTTTCCAAAATCTGCATACACGACATCAAATTTGTTATACTTACCATATCTTCTTTTTTCTGTTCGTCTGCTCATATCTATGCTCCCTTCTTGATGTGCATATCCAATCTGCCCTCATCTACAGTCACCACAATGCCGCCTGCTTCAATAACCAGTCCTACCTTAAAATAAGCATCCGCAACACTGCTGGATATAGCTGCCATATTCGCAACAACTACTCCACTGATTTGCTTTTTGCGGATCATATTCACAATCTGATTCCACTGGCGATCAACATCTCTCTGCGAAAAGCCATTGCGTCTTATCTTTCCCACGATTGAATATTCTTTTCTCTTTACAAATTCATGTATATATTTGCTCTGCTTGTCTTCAAGCATATTTACTTTTTCCAATGGAGCCTGCACTGAAAGATATTCTATGCAATCCATCTTTTTAATCTTTCTTCTCATTCTCTGCCTCCTATGCTGACTTCAAAGCCTGCTCTATCATAAAATCAAATGTCTTTTTCAAATAATCCTGCTTATCTGCAGGTAACCGCTTTAGCCTCGAATCTAATGAATCCGGTGTACAGTCTATTGCAAGTAAGCTATTTGCGTCTGTTTCATAAACTTCCATAAGCATATACAAATTTTTCATGCTCAAGTTTCTTCCTCCTTGCTCCACCTGTCCAAGTGTCGAAACACTTATTCCAGTTTTAGCAGCAACCTCTTCAATGAGAAGTCCTTTGTCCTTACGGATATCACGAATCACCGGACCAATTTTATATCCTTCATATTTCATCGTCGTACCCTCCAATGTCCTGTGCCATTTCCCTAATCATCTCTACAGCTGCATCTTCTGTCTCGTACTGACCAAGCCACTTCCCACTTGAATCATGTACAACTGTTCCGAATGCAGTCTGTGTAAATCTGCAATCCTTCACAGCCGGGACTTGTTTGTCCCGACCGGAATGATTTTCTGTTGTCGCTCTACCAAAGGACTCCGTTAGCATCCAAAATCCTCTGCATGAGATACAATAATTGGCACCGGACCGACTTCAAGAGAATAGAGCCATATGCCCATATCTGTGATGGTCTTAACAAATTCTTCCAGATCATAAATGTCATCTGTGATCTCATTCAGGCTTCTGACTACTACAACCTCAAAGTCTTCCTCTTTAAGTGTTGCAAAGAAAGCATTCAGACCTTCTCTGTCATAGTCCCTTGTCATTGAACGATCACAATACGCATCATTGATTATTACTCCATTAGGCATTGCCTGATCACGCATATTCTCGACCATCTGGACTACATTAAGTTCTGCTCTGCGTGACTTTACAAATGCAATACCCTTTGCAAGCTCCTGATTATCTGTACCTTCGTTTCCTACTACGTTAAAATCTCTTTTATTCATTTTGTTATCTCCTTTACGATTTCGTATTGGAGAGTTTTGGCGCCTCCACTCTCGTGG
Organism: Clostridium sp. AM46-21; assembly: GCF_003480025.1. Taxonomy (NCBI): domain Bacteria; kingdom Bacillati; phylum Bacillota; class Clostridia; order Eubacteriales; family Clostridiaceae; genus Clostridium; species Clostridium sp. AM46-21. The sequence goes on along the minus strand of NZ_QUIB01000005.1, from coordinate 176,354 downwards.
TGTGCTGTTCCTTAGCACATGATTATGATAGAATACTTTCACTTTTTATGATTTGCCTATAAAGCCTATCTTTTCATTGTTTGTAGTCTTTAAAAGACTATTTTGTAAATGTTTCTATTAAGACCTTAATGGAATCCGCCTGCTCCTGTGAAATAGTCAAGCACTGCTTCCCAAACAGGAGGTAATCAACAGAACAACCTAGAATCTGACTAATCACATATAACTGAGGCACAGTACAATTTGCACGTCCATTCTCAATCCTAGACATCTGATTACTCTGGATATCTAGCACAGCTGCTAAATCAACAGCGGCAATCTTTTTATCTATTCTCAACTTTTGAATTCTCTGACCAATCTGTAATTGTACGTCCGAACTATATTCTTTAAAATCAGTCCATGTCATTCTGTTCACCTCCTCTCATGCAAAATAAAAAGCAGTGGTAATATTTCCTACCACTGCAATTAAAACACATATTTTACATTGATTCGATTCCCCCAATTTTAATATTAAAAAGGGGTATTCTCATTGAGGCTTTTTACGTTGTGCCTCTAGCTGTTCAATAAACTCTTTTACTCTTAATCTTTCTTCATCCGTTATCATTCCCATTCTTTTTTCATATTCTCTTCTACTTTTATTATTATCACAATATGTTTTTAGTGCTTCTTGAAATACATTTTCACTGGTGTCCCTAAAACTAAAATCTATATCCTCATCTTCAGAATCCTTCAATACCACCTCTCCCCATAGTTTCTTTTGAGTTTCATTATCTATTTCCTGTAGTCTTTCACATATAGCCTCAAATCTTGGCTGTAATTTATTGATGAAGCCATTAGAACGCAATATTTCCTTTCTTTCTAATAATAAGTCCTTATATTCCTCATTCTTGTCCAATTCTTCTTGCAACTTATGCTAATCATTTAATAGATTTCTAATTATCTCTTTAGATGTTCTTATATGCCGGTATAGCCCGTTACTTCGGGCTTTTCCGGCACTTTTCATATAGGAAGAACCTCACAAATCTTTTTATTACCCCTCATGTTTTCGCTCTCAAAAGTAGTAAAAGCAGTAGTAAATTCTGCGTACTACTTATGCCGCCTTGGTTTCCTCGGCGCTTTCCGCCGCAGGCTCCGGCTTGGCCTCTGTGGTGGTTTTTGCCTTGGCTTGCAGCCGTTCCATTTCCTCCTGTGCGGAATGGAAAGTAGCGTGGGCGTAATAGTTCAGCGTCATTACGATGTTGGCGTGTCCCATGATGTACTGCAATGCCTTGGGGTTCATGCCCGCGTTTGCCATTCTGGTACAGAATGTATGCCGCATGGTGTGCGGCGTCATCACATCGGGCAGCGGCTCCTTGTGGCACTTGTTGTACTTCTTGGCAAGGCACTTGAACATGGCGTCATAGTTGACGGCGGTTTTGGGCAGGCCGTCCCGGTTCAGGAACAGGAAGTCCTTATAACCGTCAACCTCAATGCACCTGCCGTCCCTGCGCTTCTTCAACACGCGTTCAAACGCTTCATAGGCGGCTGCGCTCATAGGCACTTGACGGAATCCGCTTTCTGTTTTTGGCGCTTCGATATAGTAGCCGTCCTCGGTGCTTCTCAAAAGCTGGTGGTCTACATTCACAAAGCGCTTCTCAAAATTCAGGTCGGCGGGCGTCAGGCCGCAGAGTTCGGAAATACGAAGCCCGGTTTCCAGCAGGATCACCACCTCGTCATAATACTTGGCATAGACGGAATCGTTCTGCATGAAATCCAAAAGCTCGTTTTCCTGTGTAGGGGTAAGCGGCACCTTTGGTACGGTATCGTCGTTGATAACCTCATTGATCGGGAAGTCAAAGGGATTCTTGCGGAGACAGTCGTCCTGTACGGCCATATAAAAGATGGCTTTTAAGGAACGCTTGCTGTTGCAGATGGTGTTGTAGGCAACGCCCTTTTCCTGCATACGCAAGGCCCATTCTTTCGCGTCGGACAGCTTCACGCTGTCAATGCTGGCCGCGCCCAGCTTATCTTCGGACAGAAGTTTCATCAACTGCTGGCGGCTCTTTTGGGTTCCTTTCCGCACATTCCCGCGCTGCCGGGTGTACTTTTCATAAAGCTGGCATACGGTCATTTTCTTGCCGATGGTGTCTATCCCGTCGTCAAGGTCTTTCTGTATCTGCTTGATTTTCTCGCGCAGGGAAAGACAGGGCCGTTTCCCGGCAGGTACTTTGTCGGTAGGTACTAACTTCCATGAGTAAACAAACTGGGTTTCTCCAAAGGTGTCAATGTATTTGTAAGCGTATCTTCCATCTGATCGCTGGCTCTCTCCAGACTTCAAAAGGCGGCCTTTGTTGTCCCGTCTTTTTTCATCTCGTTCTTTTCTTGGCATTTCGTCATGCTCCTTTCCATGACGGAAAGAGCCTTGACACGCTTATAACCTATTATAACACGCGCAAGGCCCTTTTTCACTATATTGTGTCAAGGGAATCAATGATTTTTTCAAACTGCTTCCGCTTGATCTGGATGCGGTTGCCGTTCAGGATCACCCAGCCAGCGGTGGGGTTTTCCTCGGCAAGCCGACGCAGTTTGTTTTCCCCGATCCGAAAATATTTGGACGCTTCCTCAATGGTGAGCGTGTATTTTTCCCAAATAGGCACATCGTTATTACTCATAACATGGCCCCCTTTCTTTTCAAAACAAAGGTTGTTTTTTGCGAAAGTGGGCAGAAAATAACGGACGGCTGCTGGCACAGCTCCACGGGAATCTCACCCCCGCGTGGTTCTCACGCGGCCCTGCTCGTTGCCTGCGACGCTTCAAACGCTCGGACTACGACGACAAGGGCGTATCATTGTCCTGCCTGCGCGTCGTCGCCCGCAGGCTGCCACACCTGCTTTACGGCCCGGTAAAATCGCTCCGCTTACCCCAATGAGGGAAAGCCTCTTGGCGCACCTGCCGCCCGGCTCGGCACAGACAGAATGTATCCGTCTGCCCTATGACGCGCCGCCATTGTCCTGCGGGCGTATTTGTCAAGGAGCAAAGGGGCCGCCGGGAAACAGGCAGGCGGGGAAAGGGAAAGCCGCCTGTCTATGGCCGGGGCCTTAACCGTCAGTCGCCAATGGGACTAACGATGGAATGGATCAGCTTGATTTGCAATCGGCGCTTCATATACTCGTCAATGCAGATATGAGGCTGGCCGCTGCCGTCATAGAGTGTCCGGGTACACAGCTTATTGATATAGCCGTCATAATGCTGCAAGACACGCTCCACGGCTTCGGCGTTACCGGCGCAGGCCGCGTCGATCACAAAATCAGGTAGAGGGCTTTTGCCCTTGTAACTGGATTGCTTCATCCGCGTTTAACCTCCCTCCGGCATGAACGCCATCAATTTTATACGCAGGTCTTTCAGGGTGCTTGTCCTGTGGCGCTGTACTGCGCTGCGGGACATTCCCATCAGGCGGCCGATTTCTTCGTCAGTCAAATCCAGAACAAAGCGGAGAATCAAAATACTCTGCTCGTCTTTTGGCAGGCTGGCAAACGCTTCGGCCACAAGCTCGTTGTCGATATGTAGGTCATAGCCATGCGAACTGAATATAAAGCTGTCGCAGGAATACCGATCTACGGTCGAGAGCTTGTCCCAATCAGCCGGGGAAAGAGCGTCCAGCGACACTTCACGGTCGCGGCGGCACTTCATTTCCCGCAGATAATCTATCGCCTCATGGTACAGAACCAGCTTGCAGTAGCGGTCAAACTGGCCCCATTCACCGTATTTGCGGGGGATCGCTTCCATCTTCTCACCCCCTTTCTGTGGGGGATGTGGTGGTTCTCTCCCTTTCCGCCAATAGAGCGAATGGAATCTCTCTGGCTGCCCGCTAAACGCCTCCTTTTTTCACTTTTTTGAAATTTCTTTTTGCGCCAGATAGCAGACCGCAGGAAACAACAAAATTCGCCCGGCAGGTCAAAGACCCACAGGGCGAAACAAAAAGCGATATGTTCTTTTCCTACATGGTATAGTACATACGCACAGCCGCTTGTCCCCGCTGCCGGGGGACGGCTTTTTTTGACAGGCTAACCCCTGTCAGAATTTGTCGAAGCGGTTTTCGTTGCATAGCGGCTCCCTCCTAAAGCCGCCATGCCAGAACACGGTGTAGGGGTCGTCGAAGCAAAAAGAAACGGCGGCCTTGATCTACTCAAAACCGCCGTATCAGTCAGTGATACAGGAAAGCGCACGAAATCCTCTGCCCGTCAGCGGTTTTTTTCTTTTCCCCGCTGTGGAGGCAGATGTTTCTTATTGATTTACCACAAGCATAAACTACAAATGTTACACAAATGTCCGAGGTGTCTTTGGTTTCGACAGAAAAACAGGCTGAATTGTTACAACGCTCGGACATTTCAAAAAATAGTGTTCTACTCAACCGTTTCAATCGAATCCACAATATTCATTTTTGAAATTTTCCGTAGCGGAATTGCTGTTGCCAGCAAGCAAGCTCCTACTGCCAAGAGGGTTGCTTCAAGAATGGGCATGACAGGGATTGCAACAAGCTGGATGGTGTCGCTCGTGGCCGCCTCAATGAAGATCGTACAAACATATCCCAGTACGCTTCCGATCACAGAGGCAATGATTCCGTAATATGCACCTTCCCAAAGAAAAGTTTTATAAAGGCTACCAGCGCTCATTCCAATGGCCCGCTGCATACCGATTTCTGTTACTCTGGTGTGAATATTTGTGTAAACGGTATTGATGATATTAAGAATACCGATCAGTCCAACGAAAAGGATCAGCCCCCATGCCAGCATTTGAATCTGTGCAAAGCTCTCTTTCAGTTGCTGGTCGCTTTCTTCATACGACAAGAATGTTGTCCCCGGCGTCCTATCACAAAATGCCTCGATAAATGTATCAAAAATTTCCCTGTCTGCGCCCTCGTTCAGCGTAGGAAAAAACTCTGAATAGGTATCTTTTCCCGTCAGGTGTTCATAGATAGCATCATCAACGATCACCTGAACACCATTTGTGAAACCGCCATTTCCAATACCAAGATAACCGTCATAGCCATCCAAGGTTTTCAAAACATTCAGCTCCATTCCCGCAACACAGATGCTTTCTCCGGCCTCTATATTTGTAAATTCAAGAACATCTTCGCCGTAGCTCATGGGAATAGGATTCCTTACTATACAGGCGTTCCCTGATTTCAGTTGTCCAAGCTGTTCTTCTGGTAATTGATCCCCCATAAAATAATCCCAATATTCATCGTTCAATCCGACAACCTGAAAAGTTTCACCGGGTTTCAGTTGAAATTCAAGACTGATTTCGTCGAGCAGCCCATTTTCATTTTGTTCGTAAAGCGAAAATTGTATGGCGGCTACACTTTGCACAGCTTCATTTTTCCGCAAAGTGTTCAGATCATCTGTGGTAAATCCAACACTTTCATTTGTGATCTGATAATCTCCTAAATGGTTATCTTGCAGTGCGCTTGCAGCGTTCAGGAGAGAGGAAAACCCTTGCAGCGCTATAAAAACCGTGATACTCATAACAAGGGACAAAATTGTAATTGCAGTACGGCCTTTATTTCTCTTTAAGTTCAGACGGGCATAGTATGCTTCAAAATTATGGATTTTCTTTGTTTTACGCTTTCTGCGGCGAATTTTCAGATTTGTTCCAGACATCGCCATAATGGGGGATACCCTTGCGGCTGATCTGGCTGCTGGCAATGCTGCAAACAGCGCAAACGCCAAAGTGATTGCTCCGCTTAAAACCAGTAAGGTTCCATTCAAAGAACTGTTCTCTGCTATTAGAGTTTTCAATTCAGAAGCATCCTGAACCAAGAACAATTCAGGGGAAACCAAGCCGGTAGCTGCCTCTAAAATTCCTCTGGCACTCAAGAAGCCAAGAAGCATACCAATAGGAATCCCAATCAGGCACAATAGGATTACTTCAATTACAATGATCTGATAAAGCTGTCCTTTTTCGCCTCCAATAGCCCGAAGTGTTCCATATCCCTTTATCCGTTTTGATACAGATATTTTCAGAATGTTGTAAATCACAAGACCAGCAGCCAGCAAAATCAAAGTACCCACTAATATCCCTGCGACTGTCATAAAAGAGAATCCCTTATCATTAGCGCCCTCGGAATTTGCAGTATAGGAAATTCCCAAAGCGTTCAAATATACAATATTGTAGCTGGTATCAAGCTCATGGATGTTCAATTCCTTATTGATGTCATCGACAACTGCTTGAAAACTCTTTTTATCGGCAGTCTGAATATCCACATTGTAATAAATATAAGATTCCGGTAGAAGTTGTTCAGCAGTTCCTTCCCCTACAACTCCCGTAACAGTGCCGCTTGTATATCCTAAGTAGTTATTTTTCAATATCCCTGTAAGAACAAATTCTGCTGTATAGGAATAGCTGTCCGCAATGTTGTGGCGAAGATTTTTTTGCAGTGAAAGTGTAATCTTATCTCCAATACCGCCCTCAAAGCCAAGATATTTCAGAATATCTTCCGAAAGAGCTATTTCCATCGGGGCTTCCGGCAGACGACCTTCTTCTACACTGGTACTGGATGGATAGATAGCGGCAGTATCATCCAAATATTCCATCAAACCAAGGGTAAGAGATGGGGAGAGTTCTAAACTTCCCATATAAATAGATTTCCCTACATAGGAAAGACGCTCATCTTGTTCCAGTGCGTGAAGCTGATCTGCATTCATCTGCAAAAAAGTGGCATATCGGTTTCCTCCGATAGCGATGGCCTGCTGTTCCCGCATTGCACTAAGTACGCCAATGGATTGTCCTACAATGGTTGTCATCATAGTAGACAGCACAACGGCAATCAAAATAAGAATAGAAGTGACTTTTTGGGACAGCAGTTCTTTCAATGCTAATGTACGATAAGATTTCATTTCGCTGTCACCTCCGTAAGCACACCATCTACAATCTGAAGCTGCCGGTCTGCCATTCGTGCAATACGGCTGTCATGGGTAATGACAACGAGAGCTTTCCCCATCTTTTTCCATACATTTTGAAGCAGTTCCATGACTTCGCCGCCGCTTTTGCTGTCCAGATTTCCCGTAGGCTCATCCGCAAAAATTACATCCGGCTTTGCAATCAAAGCGCGGGCAATGGCTACACGCTGCTGCTGGCCGCCGGATAACTCATGGGGCAGATGTTCCAAGCGGCCCTGAATGCCAAGCAGTTCTGTAAGTTGTTTCAGGTATGCTTCATCCGGTTTTTGCTTATCCAGCAAAAGAGGCATGATAATATTTTCTTTCGCCGTCAGAACCGGAAGCAGATTGAATTGCTGAAAAATAAATCCAATCCGTTTCCGGCGGAATGCCGACAACTCCTTATCGCTGTAACTGTAAATATCTTTACCATCGTAGGTCAGCGAGCCGGAAGATGGCTTATCCAAGCCGGAAAGCAAATGCAACAGGGTACTTTTTCCGCTTCCCGATGGCCCCATGATGGAAATAAAATCGCTGGATACAATTTCGAGATTTGCACGATCCAAAGCCACCACTCGGTTTTCACCGTCACCATAAATCTTTGATAAATTCTTTGCCTCAATATTCATAAAAAACACTCTCCTTATTTGTGGTATAAGGAGAGTGTAAATGATAAATCTCAAAAATCGCTCAAGGATTACGCGAAATAAAAAATAGCCGTTGCGGATGCACCGCCCCCGGCCCGATTTTCCAAAATCAATCGGCCACCATGTTTTTCACATAAAATTCTGCTGCTGTAAAGCCCCATTCCAAAATGTGAGGAATTACTACTTGTCGTTTCAAAGGGGGTTGGCCCATTCTGCACGAGAGACAGCGGATAACCAGCACCATCATCTTCTACATTCAAGGTCATAGAATCATTTTGCAGCGTTATTTGAATAGAGATTGCTTTTTCTGCAAATCGCGCCGCATTTCCAATCAGATTTTCCGCTACGGTAAGAAATAGCCCGTGATCTATACAAACTGTTCCGCCTGATGGGACTAAAACAGAAACTTTTTTGGATAGCGCCAACAGTCGTGCTGTTTCCTGCAATTCACTCTGCAAAACGGATAGTCTGATTTCTTTTGGCTTAACAGAGAGTTGTTCCAACTTTTGAACACTGCTCATAGCTTCTACATACTGCTCGATCCGTAAAGTGTAACTTTCCAGCCGGTCTATGGTCTGTTCGTCCTGAATACCTTGCCGCAAAAGTTTTACACTTCCTTTTAATACCGTAATCGGGTTACGCAGATCATGGGAAAATGCGGCATTGAGCCGTTTGCGTTCCTCGGCCTGTTGCCACAACAGCCGATTCGATTTCAGAAGTTCACTCCGCATTTCTTCAAAGGCAGCACATAGTTGTCCCATTTCATCGTTAGACAAAATCGGCAGCGAAAAATCCAGATCATTATTCTGAATCCGCATAATGCCATTTTGCAGGCAGGAAATAGGCTGTTTCAATTTGAGATAATAAAAAAGAAAGACTGAAACAATCAATCCGCCTACTGGAAAAAGAATACAGGAAACCGTCTGCACAATGTTTAGGGTAGCCAAAATACGCTGTTGTGACACCGTAGGAGATGGCAAAGGTACAACAGAGCCATCCGACAAGATTTCTACACCACCTAAAGGATAATGGTTTTCAATGCCTCGGCATAGGAAGATAACTGCCCCAAGCAGGAGAAATGCCACTGCCAAACAGGAGAGGGATAATAGCAGGAAAGATTTCTTTAGTCCCATATTTTTTAGGCGTTCCACCGATAACCACACCCCCAAACCGTTTCAATGTAATTATGCAATGTATGTGCTGCAAATTTAGCGCGTATTTTCCGAATATGCTCCATAATTGTATCGCTGTTTCCGTCCCCATCCAAGCCCCACACAAGCTCATAAATTCGCTCACGGTCAAAAACCTGTCCTGCATTGAGGGATAAAAGTTCTACAATCTCAAACTCCCTCTTAGATAGCGGGATGTTCTGATTATTGATTGTAACTGTTCGGGCGGAATAATCCAGTATCAATTTACCAAAGAAGCGCACTGCCGAATTATTTTGGCGTCGCTGCTCCCGGCGCAGATGTGCGGCAATACGCGCTCCCAATTCATCCAAATCAAAGGGCTTGACGATATAATCATCCGCCCCAGCCTGAAATCCAATGATCTTATCGCTGGATTCAATACGAGCAGTCAAAAAAAGAATGGGACAGGCAATGTGTTCCCGTATCTGCTGGCATACAGTCAGACCATCCATTCCCGGCATATTGATGTCCAATAAAATTAAATCTGGTTTGCAAACTACTTTTTTGAGCGCTTCTTGTCCGCTATAAGCAGTCAGAATATCATATTGTGTTTGAAAATAACTCTGTATCATATCAACAATACCGCGTTCATCATCAACGATCAGTAATTTAGGATTCAAAATCATGCACCTCCGTTCTTTATATGATATATGGTAAATCTCAAAAATTCCTCAACTTTCTATGAAACCACAGCCGCTACCATACATTATACGATATTCAGAACAAGCATTGAAGATAAAAAGGATTAAAAATGGCGGCCTTGCTTGACAAAGCCGCCGAATAAAAAAAGTTTCATTCCACAAAGAACAGAACCCGGCGGATCAGCTCCGGGATATTTACCGGGGCGGTGATATAGTCGTTCACGCCCTCATGCCGGTATTCATATTCCGTGGCAAGGTCGTTGTTCTCGGTGAGGATAAAGAACGGCAGAAGCCGGACAGGGGGATTCTTCATTTGGAACATCCCCGCCACCCGCCGTAGCGTATGAAACAGCTCCATTGCTGTGCCGTCCGGCAGTTCCAGATCGCACAAGATCAGTTCTATTTCCTTATCCTCAAAAATCCGGCGCTTGGCTTCCCAAATCGAGGAAACCAGAATCAGGTCAAAGCCCTTTTGTAGCATAGCAGCCCGCAGCACTTCGGCGCTGGTATCTTCTGCATAGACAAAGAGCAGCTTGTGAAAAGTCGGGGCCTTTTCGCCGGATAACTGCCGGTAAGCGTATTCCACCAGCTTATCTTGCAGCAGCAGCCCTTTCATTTTGTCCATGCACAGCGTCGCGCCCCGGCGTATAGCCTCTTGTTCGTAGTCGTCCCTGTCATGGCAGGACGCCAGATAAAAGGCAGCTCCTTGTCTGCGGCCCGCACCTCGTCCAGAAAGTCCATGCCGGAACCGTCCGGCAGGTCGAGATCACAGCAGACCACCAGCGGCATTTCCTCTTGGATGGCGGCCCGCGCTTCTTTCAGAGTGGAAGCCGTTTTTACCGGGTAGCCCCGGTGCTGTAAGTATTTTCGCAGACACCATGTATAGGTGTCGCTGTCGTCGATCAGCAGTATCTTTTTCATGTGTCCTCACCCCCAATATTGATTTACCACAAGCATAAACTACAAATGTTACACAAATGTCCGAGGTGCCTTTGATTTCGACAAAAAAACAGGCTGAATTGTTACAAAGCTCGGACATTTCAAAAATTTTTTGAGAAATGGCGAAAAAAGCGGGGCAGCACACGCCGCCCCGCCGATCCCATACGGTTATTCCATCGCCCGCATTTGTTCGATCAGGGATTGCTTTTTCTGTCTGCGGATTGTCCATACAGACAAGATCAGTTCCATTCCGAACAATACCAGAATGAACAGTCCCATTTCCAAAACCGGGAATTTGTAAGGCACTACATTTCCGGCAAAAGCTCCTATACTCATTTTTCTGCAAGCAAAGATGGAAGCCGGAAGCCCAACGATCAGCGTCGCCAATGTTGCAAAGAGCGCATAGCACAGCCCCTCACAGATGTTCATTTTACATAGCTGTTTTTGTGTTAGGCCGATAGAACGCAGAATACTGTTTTCCTGCTTTCGGGCTATCTGGTTAGAGAGTGTCGTATTGATAAGGTTGATAACGCCAAAGAGAAATACCAACCATGAAAGTATCTCCATACTGCCAAACGCAAAAGAATTTGTCATTTCTTCATATTCAATCACTGTATTGATTTCATCTAAGGCAATATTACTATGGCTGGCAACAATATTTTTCAATTCAGCTCCCACATAGTCCGTTTTTTTAGGGTCATTTACAATGCTCCATGAATAGTCAAAAGAGGTGATTTCCGGGTGCAGTTCGTGGAACAACGCTTCTGGTGCGAAAAAGAGTACTCCATCGAGGGCCAGTTTTCCATGCCCGGAAGGCGTCTTGTTGGAATCAAACAATCCTGATACAGTGACGGAAACAGGCGGTTGCCCCTCTCCAAAATAAAAGTCAACTGTTGAACCAACACCCATATCCTCATTCTGCTTTAGCACATTATAGTCAATTACAATACTACGGGAATCTTTTGGCATCGTTCCTGCTGTCAGAGCCGCTTCAACTGTTGCATAATTCTGGTCGGTCAGCATATCACACATACCACCGCTTTGGTAAATGTCCGTCTTAAGGGTTGCATAGAGAGATTGTCTGCTTGGAATTATATCTGTAACACCATCAATAGATAAGATTTCCTGTTTTAATTCTTCATTCAACGGATTTCCCGCTGCCATAACCTTTTCTTCTGTCATTTCAGAATCCAAATAAATTTTATAGTCGCCGTCCGGGAAAAACCGTCTTGCAAGCGCCTCTGGAGAACGCAGCAAAACAATGGAGGATACCACAAGCAGAATAATTCCGCCCAAACTCAATGAGGCTACAATAGCAACGGTCTTTTTTCGGTCACGCTTAAAATTCGCAATTCCCATTGAAACAGGATTGAGCTTGATATTCTTTTTTCGGCTTCGGATGTCCTTTTGTGCCGGGGTAAAACGGACGGCTTCAATCGGGGAAATCCCTGCCGCAATTTTTATCGGCTTACGGATGGAAACAGATACCATGATCCAACTGCTTATGAGTGTCAAAATAATCGTTGCCACATAGGAAACAGCATTAAATCCCTTGGGAAACAAAAGAAAACCGCCGCATACACCCAGCACTGTACCAATCAAAATCCCGATACTGCCGAGTTTACGCCCCTCCCGCTTTACAATCCGCTTGATTTGCTTTGGCGTTGCACCAATCGTCCGAAGCTGCCCGTAGCTCTTGATTTTGTCATTGATGGAGATACGGAAGATACTCTGGATCACAATATAGCCGCCGATCAGAACAATGGCAATCACGCCAGCCATCAGTGCAAAATCAAAGGATTTAGAAGCATAGGCAAAATACTTGCTGTTCATTTTGGGCATAGGAAGCTGATATTCCTCCGCAATCTCCCTGCAATAAGAGGTCATCAGTTCTTCGCCCAACTGGTCGCTGTTTTTGAAATGGACATAGGCGCGATAGCCAGTCGGGTCAAACCCTTTCCATCCTGTCAGGGCAGCGTTGGAAAGAATGATAGCGCAGGTATTCGCTTCTTTTTCATTTACGCTGTCCATAATGCCGGTAACGACATAATCACCATGAAAACTCTCTGTATCTAAGGTCACAGTGTCCCCGATCTTGGCATTGTTTCCATAGGTGGAAAGAAAGTATTCGCTTACAACAACTTCATTTGCTTTTTCAGGAACCCGGCCCTCTAACAACTCCATCTGCGCCTTGGCAATCTCCATCATTTGCGCGTCGCAATACACATAGGACGCATGATAGCCCTGTTCTGAAAGCTCCTCACCCAGCATATAGTAGCCGCCTACGCGCTCAAACTCCGGCAGTCCTTTCAGGGTTTCAATGTCGTTTTCCTCTACGCCCAGCCAGACCGCCTCATAAGTATCGACAACCTGATTGCGCTGCATTTGTGTCAGGGAGGTAGACACAATTCCCGTAAAGCAGATCAGAAATGCCGCCAGCGCAACGGCAATCACCACCATCAGATTCCGGCGCTTCTCGCTTTGCAAACTTTTCTTTGCCAGCTTCTTTGTAATGGCGCTGGTATCATTCTCAAAAGGCCATGTCATAGCCTGCCACCTCCTTACTCCACAATCTTGCCGTCCTCAATGCGGACAATCCGATCTGCAAGACGGGCTATGTCGTCATTGTGGGTAATCATCACAACAGTTTGCCGGAACTCTGCACTGGTGCGCTTGATAAGCCCCAGCACCTCGGCGCTGGTCTTGCTGTCAAGGTTGCCGGTCGGCTCGTCGGCCAGCACAATAGCCGGTTTGGTAATCAGGGCGCGTGCGATAGCCACACGCTGCTGCTGGCCGCCGGAAAGATTGTTCGGCATATTTTTCAGTTTATCTTCCAGCCCCAGCAGGTGAACGATCTCGTCCAAAAACTTCTGATCCACCGTGTCCCCGTCTAACTCCACCGGCAGGACGATGTTCTCATACACATTCAGGATGGGAACAAGGTTATAGTTCTGGAAGATAAAGCCGATGTTGCGGCGGCGGAAGATGGTAAGCTGCTCGTCGTTCATTTTTGACAGCTCTTTGTCCCGGACAATGACATTGCCGGAAGTAGGGGTGTCCAGCCCGCCCATCATGTGAAGCAGGGTAGACTTGCCGCTGCCGGAGGTTCCCACAACAGCCACAAACTCGCCGTCCTCCACGGAGAAGTTCACGCCGTCAAGGGCGCGGGTGATGTTCGGCTCTGTGCCGTAATATTTTTTCAGGTCGATAGTCTGTAAAATGCTCATAAAATTCAATCCTTTCTTTGTTTGTTGTAAATGCGGAACGCTGCTGCGCCGGTGGCCACCAACTGTACCAGAATCAGCACAGCGAACAGGCCGAAGCTCTCATAGTAGAACAATTCATCCCAAAACAGGAGAACATCACAGAGAGCAGTCAAGGCAACCACCCAGCGGATGTGCCGGGCCAGCCATTGCCAGAACACCAGCACAAGGGTAACGGGCGGGACGATCAGCAGCACCAGATTCAAAATCAATGTCGGAGTCAATTCCATTGCGTCGCCTCCTTGCCTTTGTTGATAAGGGTATTGTAAAACCCAAATGTCCGCAAAATGTTACAGCGACTAAGAAATTTCAATGAAAATCGGGGTGAAATGTTACGATGCTCGGACATTTTTATATTAGTCGGGTCTACTTCATTAGTCTACAATCCGTAATCTCTCAACCAACGGAGTTTTTTGTAAACTGTAAAAAGCGGAAATAGTAATCGTCAAAATAATCAGAACTACCACAATGCAATATACAGTAAACAATGTTAATGGAAATGTATATGACAAATAGAAAATCCCTGCACTTATCAAGCCTTTTATCAATATCTGCCCTAAAATAATTCCCAATATCAGAGTAAGTATCAGGCTCCCTACAGCCAGTACACAACTTTCGCATAGTGCCATTTTTCCTGTTTGTTTCCAAGTCATACCGATGGATTGAAGCATAGCGTATTCTCGCTTTTTTGTTGCTATATTTGTAATAATTGTGCTTGCAAAAGTGATGATACTAAAAAGCAGCAAGAATAGTGTTACTCCTATGATAGATATTCCTACCTGCCTGATAGTAGCTTCTTTTGAAGCAATCGCTTCCTGCATAGTCGTCAGTGTTAATCCATCTGACATATCCACTAATTTCTCTAAAGATATTATGGTGTGCTCCAATCCGGTATCATTTGCCTTTACGATCAACCTGATAGAAACATCAAAAGAAGCCGAATTTTCTGTTATCAATTCAGCAGGCATTAAAAACCAGCCGCCATAAATTGCTGTATTTGAATACAGATCACCATCTAATACGCCTCCCACCGTATAAGTTTTTTGGGTGCCATCCCCAAATGTAAATTCTACTGTATCGCCTTTAGAAATACCTTCTACACCATTTACAGCAACGATCTGGTTAGATTGAACAAGCTGTTGATAATCCAAATCGCCTGATTCTCTGAATTGCTGAATAGAGGCAAAATCATTATCGGTAATAATAGAAAGTTGATCTTTGCCTGTGCTATTTTTCCCTGCCCAACTAATATCTGTTTCAACAACTTGCTTTATATTGCTAATGTTTGGAAGCTCCATTATCTTTTGTTTGAAGTTTTCAATTTCCGAAACTTTCTCACTGTATTTACCAGTAGTATCAATCACAAATTGTCCATACTGGTAGACATCTTTTTTTACAATAGATTCGGGATCAATGGAAGCGGTATATGTTGCAGCTAAGACAAATAAAAGCCCGCTTAGGCCCAAAGAAAGCACAGAAACTAAAATGCTTTTCCAGTGTGATGTTATGCTTATGATTGCCAGCCCCAAAGAAGATAATTTTCGTTTTTCTTTGTTAGTAACCTTACAATCAAAGCGTTCCATCATATATTTGCTGGAAAGGATCGGGGAAATGCTGAGGGCTATTTTTGTAGGTCTATTTAACGATACTTTTACAACGAAATTGATGATAACACTAATGATTATCCCCCAGACTACCGCAGCGATCCAATCCCAACCATCAGGTTGCAACAAATATCCAGCAAGGCCACCAATTAGTAGACCAATCGGAACCCCAATTCTACATAAAAATTTTCTTTCGTAGCGCATGATTTTCTTTGTTTGCTGCTGTGTCATTCCGACAGTACGAAGTTGCCCAAATTGCCGCACCTGATTTACAACAGATAAATAGAAAACATTGTAAATTACTAAAGCACTCACAATTATAATGAAGATTGCCACCCCCATAAGAACCATGTTTTTCTGATTTAATAGTCCTCCGTTGGGCAAACTATCCATGAATAAGTCGTTTCTTGTTACATGATGAATGTCATATTTTGAAGATATATTATCGACCGCAGAAGAAAAACCATATTGCGTCATTTTTGTGGCATCAACAATGGTAATTGAAGCATCATATCCATTTTCTGTTTCAGTTACTTTGATGGATTCGATATTTTCCTCCCAATACAACAACTCGATTTGCTGCTGGGAAAGATCATAAAAAACAACTTGTGGTTGCCCTTCTGCCATTCTATCTTTTGTAGTTTCATATCCGCTTTCAAACATAACCAACATCATGAGTAGTGCTGTTGCAAAGACTATCGTAGTAAGCGAGAAAACTTTTTTAACTCGGTTTTTATCTATATCGTTTTTAGCAATTTTTTTCGTGATCGCACTGGTGTCGTTCTCAAAAGGCCATGTCATAGCTTGCCACCTCCTTACTCCACAATCTTGCCGTCCTCAATGCGGACAATCCAATCTGCAAGGCGGGCAATGTCATCATTGTGGGTAATCATCACTACGGTTTGCCGGAACTCCGCACTGGTACGCTTGATAAGCCCCAGCACCTCGGCACTGGTCTTGCTGTCAAGGTTGCCGGTCGGCTCGTCGGCCAGCACAATAGCCGGTTTGGTAATCAAGGCGCGGGCAATCGCCACACGCTGCTGCTGTCCGCCGGAAAGATTGTTCGGCATATTTTTCAGTTTATCTTCCAGCCCCAGCAGATGAACGATCTCGTCCAAAAACTTCTGATCCACCGTGTCCCCGTCCAGCTCCACCGGCAGGACGATGTTCTCATACACATTCAAGATGGGAACAAGGTTATAGTTCTGAAAGATAAAACCGATGTTGCGGCGGCGGAAGATGGTAAGCTGTTCATCGTTCTTCTTTGCCAGTTCTTCGCCCCGGACGATCACGGTTCCGCTGGTGGGAGTGTCCAGCCCGCCCATCATGTGAAGCAGGGTGGACTTGCCGCTGCCAGAGGTTCCCACAACGGCCCCAAATTCACCGTCATTTACAGAGAAGTTCACACCGTCAAGGGCGGGGGTGATGTTCGGCTCTGTGCCGTAATACTTTTTCAGATCAATCGTCTGCAAAACGCTCATACTCAAAACTCCTTTCAAGGCTTTCTGCCTGTTGATAAGGCTATTGTAAAACCCAAATGTCCGCGAAATGTTACAGCGGCCAAAAAATTTCATTGAAAATCGAGGTGAAATGTTACAACGTTCGGACATTTCAAAAAATTTACGGCGGGCAGCCGGAAATGGCCGTCCGCCGCGTTCTATTTTGTCGGCAGCATAATGGAAAATTCTGAACCCTTGCCCGGCTCCGAAACCACTTTGATATAGCCGCCTTGCCGCGTTACGATCTCGCGGGCCAGATACAGGCCAATGCCCACGCCCTGCTGTTCGTGTACTTCTTCCTCACGATAGAAGCGCCGGAAGATGGCAGCCTGATTGCTTTCGGAAATGCCCTTGCCGGTGTCGGCTACTTTGATCTCCACATACATTTCCCACAACACCACCGACACAGCGATTTTCCCGCCTGCCGGGGTGTACTTCACCGCATTGTCCAGCAGGTTAAAGAGGGCTTCGGATGTCCACTTGCTGTCATGGGAAAAGGTCAAATCCTCCGGGCAGTCCACGGACACAGCGATTTCCTTTTTCTCCGCCGCATACACGATCCCACTCATGGCCTGCGCCACAGTATCAAAAAGACGGCCCAGCTTCTTATCCAACTGGATCACGCCTGTTTCCAGACGGGAGGTTTTCACAAGGGCCTGAAAGAGAAAGTCCAGCTTATCCGTCTGGCTGCGGATTCCCCGGATAAAGTCGGTGCGCTCCGCCTCGGTCATAGGCTTTTCCAGCAGGGTGTCCGTCGCCATTTTCAGATTGCTTACCGGCGTTTTCACCTGATGGGAAATATCCGATACAAGGGTCTGTAACTCCTGCCGTTCCTCGTCCACCCGGCGGCGGTTCTCCTGCATGATCTGGTAAAGCCTTGCCAGCCGGTGTCCGATTCTGGCAAGCTGGGTTTCGCTGTCCTCTGGCCGCTGGGGTGCTTCATTTCCGGCGATCATGTGGTCTAAAGTCTGGCACAGGTCAGCGGTAAACTGCGACAGCCGCTTTCCAAACGCCTGCGTCAGTACAATAATCCCCACAAGGGCGCACAGTAGCAGCGCCCCGCCAGTCAGCAGCACCGCCGTCTGTTTTGTCACAAGAAACAGGGCTATGGTGATCCCGGACATGGAAAGGACAAGTCCTATTGCCACCAGGCTAAACAGCCGCTTTACCGATAGGTTTTGAAACTTCATTTTGCCTCGCCTCCCGTCCATTGATAACCCATGCCGTAAACGGTCTTGATGTAGGGCGCGCCGCCGTCGGATTCGATCTTGCTGCGAATCCGGCTGATGGAGGGTGTCAGGGTGTGTTCGTCCACAAACCTTTCGTCTATATCCCACAGCTTTTCCAAAAGCTGCCCACGGGTCAGCACTTGCCGGGGATTTTTACGGAACAGGTTCAGCATTTTGTACTCCATCGGGGATAGGGTCAGGGGCTTGCCGTTTAGGGAGGCCGCCTGCTCCGAGAAGTCCAGAAACAGCCGCCCGTCGTCGTAAATGTCCTTGGCCGGTTTGTGGTGTTCCAGCATGGCGAACATGGCTTTGATTTTCCGCTGCAAGGCCCCGATCACAAAGGGCTTTGTGATGTATGTAGTCCACCGCGCCCGCCTCATAGCCCCGTATCTGGTCGCTCTCCTGATCGTTGGCGGTCAGGAAAATTACAATGGTGTCCGGGTGCTGGGGCTTTATCAGCTTGCACAGCTCAAAACCATTTCCATCCGGCAGGTTGATGTCCAGCAGCACTAAATCAAATTCCCGGTGGCGGATGGCGTCGGCTGCGGTTCTGGCATTTAGGGCAGAAGTCACGCCGTAGCCGTCTGCGGTCAGGTTATAGTCTAACATCTTATTCAAAAAACTGTCGTCCTCGACAATTAAAATCTGCTTCATATCCTCACTTCCTTTTCTTTTTTAGTTTTTTATAAATAATTCCTGGAAAAATAATGCTGAACAATAATAAAAATACCATCAACGCAATCATTTCTTTTACCGGATAGCGGAAAGCGAAATAGGAAATCTGCATTTTCATATACCACTGCATGATACCAATCCCTAAATTCCCAAAACTCATAAGCAATCCACATAACAGTAACCAATAGAAAAGGCCCTCTGTTACAAACATTCGATATTCTTGTTTTTTTGTCATCCCTACACGTTCCAGGATTTTACACTCCCATTGCCGAAGCATAATATCCGATATTCTTGTATTTGCGAAATTCATAATTCCTATAAATATTAAAATTCCACTAATACTCATAAGCAGCCATCTACTTGTCTGAATATAGTTCTGCTCCTTTAGCAAACGTTCTGATTTAGAATCTAAATAAAACAAGTTCAATTTATCAGCGTGTCCATATTTTGATTGAAATTCCATATTATAATTGCGAATCATCTGATTCAGTCTTTCTCGGATAACTGACTCCTGATTTTTGTCAACATTAAATTGTATTTCAAAAATTTGTGGTGTTAATTTTTCTACCAGCCAATCATATGTAGTCTCTGTTACCAATAGGATATTTATATTTTTACCATCCCAGCACAATTTCATCTCTGGGAAATCATCCTCTGTTATATCCAGATAACCACAATTTACTAATTTCTCAGGAACTAAACTGCTCATTTCCGTACCAACCGGAACCAGATCATAAAATTCCATCTCTGTTCCTATATAATCCTGCACTTCTCCTGCTATATAATCTGACATCCTATGATCATGTAGCACGATTGTTCCATGATTATTTTGAAACTGCTCCCAATTTACTAGCTTATCATTTTTCTGAATAAAGTCTTTTAGTTCTTCCTGCTCCCCGATACTAACTGTCTGAATTACCGTGGATATTTTATCTCCATCGATTAGAATCTTTATATTCTCCTTGCCATTTTTTCCGACGATCGGATAAAATCCTTTAATGTTTTCTACTGAATGAAGTTCGTTTCCTATGGTCGTTTCAATATCATTCATAAGGGACTTCGGAAAAAACTTCATATTCTTTGTGTCCGGTGATGATTCAATTAAATAATTGCAAGCTTCCTCTGTAATTCCTATTTGGAAGTCCGGCTCTTTACTATAATAATTCTGTAAATCCACTCCGTTCACAATTACCGCAGAACATAATGCCAATTCGCACCCAAGCCATAATGACAAACTTGTTATCCCAAATGTTTTTTTATTCCGAAATAAATATTTCTTTGCAAGATAAATTTCAGGATGTTTTCCCCAGCAGCGGAATTTCTTTATCTTCGGTTTCTTCCTGCTTTTATGATAAGTAACCGCCTCCGTATATTTCATACACTCCAACGGACTTAATTTTCTCATTTTTCTTTTCAGACATTCCACTGCCACTCCCAACGTGAAAATCACAAGAACAATCGCTAGGATAAGAAGTTTGGGTTGAAAGAAAACCATTCTTTCTAATTTCCATGTATTCTCTGCATACATTTTTTCTAATAACAATGGCATAATACCCCATATAAACATTCCCCCTAAAACTGCTCCAGCGATACTTCCCGTAAGTCCTATTTTTAGCATCTCACGATTCATAACTTTAATATTCTGCTTTTGTTCCACACCAATTACTTGTAAAAGGCCATAACGTTGTAAATCTTTTTCCAGCGAAATATTTAGGATATTGTAAATAAACAAAAACATAGAAAGTAAAACCATAACCGAAAAAAAGACTGCAAATCCATAACTTCCCATCATTTCACTTATTGCCCGATATTCTGCTGGGTTCATACTTACAATTCTCTGTCCCTCATTCAACTTTATGTTATTTGTCAGCATATGTTCTATTTGCGAACCACTGGAATATTTCTTTGTATGATCTATTAAAATCCTACATGGCTCCCATTGAAGCCCGTTCTTCTCCATTGATTTCTCTGATATAAAAGCCACAGAAGCACCGGAGGTTTGATTTTGATACTCTGTAAAATACCCAGAAAGTAAAAAGTTCTGCATACCGGTTCCACTGGTATTGAAAATGTCATTCCAATAAAAATCCAGTTCAATTTCCATGCCCACTTCGGGATTCTTGATTCCAAGATATTGCAGAGTTTTCGTAGAAAGCATAATTTCATTTTCTTTTTCTGGATAGGTCCCTACCACATTTGTAAATGCAGGACGTATCATTTTTTCAAATCCGGTCACATCTGTAATGACGCAATCACAATATTTTATGGAATCATCTAATAATTTTCCTGCAAACTTTTCTTTCCCAATGCTTTCTATGCATGGTAGCTGTGTAAGCTGTTGTGTCATATCCGCTGTACCATTTTCAATATAGGTCGATACAGCCATACCATCGGCTTTCATATTTTTCTGAATATCAATCTCCATCTTCCCATAGATTAAAGAGAACACACTAAAAATCACGCCTACAGTAATTGTAATTACGATAAACAGTAGACGATTTCTGTTTTGATTCTTTTTCCTGGAAGCATCCATAAGCACTCTTTCAGCCGACTGATTACAATCGTAATTCTCCATCCTATACAACCCTCCCATCTTTCATCTGAATAATCCGATCTGCCATAGCTGCTATTCTTTCATCATGTGTAACGATAATCATTGTCTGGCTATATTTTTTACACATCTTTTTCAAAAATTTCATAACGGATATACTGGTTGTAGAATCTAAATTTCCTGTCAACTCGTCTCCCAAAAGTATGGTAGGATGTGTATAAATAGCTCTGGCGATTGCGACCCGCTGCTGTTGTCCACCAGATAAAGTCATAGGATTTTGTAATAGTTTTTCCTCAATTTCCAGTTCTTCAGCTATCCGCATTACTTCTTTTTTACTGATATTTCTTTCCATAAGTTTGGCAGGTAAAACTATATTTTCAAATACATTCATCTCTGGGATTAAATTAAAATTTTGAAAAATAAACCCAATATGCCATCTTCTGAAGGAACTCCTTTCCTCCATAGATAACTGTGTAATATCTACATCATTGATATAGACACATCCGTGTGTGGGATTTTCCAAACCACCTAGTAAATTGAGCAACGTGGTCTTTCCGCAACCTGAACTTCCCATAATAGCTACAAATTCATTTTCTTCAACTGTGAAAGATATATCATCAACTGCTCTTAAATAGTGTTCTCCATTAGAATATTCTTTTGTTAAAGATACTGTCTTTACTGCTGCCATATCAATCCACCCTTATCTTTTTCAGATAGTATAACAGGCAAATGTCCGCGAAATGTTACAGCGGCTAAAAAATTTCATTGAAAATCGGGGTGAAATGTTACAACGCTCGGACATTTCAAAAAATTTACGGCGGGCAGCCGGAAATGGCCGTCCGCCGAAACATACTACACAATCTTTTAGATAGATTGATTGTGAAATAATTTCAATCCAATCACCACATCTATCATAAGTTCCACAATGAGAATTATACTAATGGCAACATTAAAATTACATAGGTTATATAATCCGATATAGATTTCACAAGTAAGAAATACAACTTGCAGACACAAATTTAAGTATGTCACTAAATGCTCGTTAGTTCTATTCCACAATCTAAACAGGAACATTGTAAAAATAGGTTTTCCCGCAAAAGCAAAAAGCACTGACAATACCGGAACCCAAAATACATAGTAAGAATCTACTGCATTGCTGGGGGATGTACCTACCCATTGAATTGCTATTTTATCAGGAACAACGAAAAATAAAACAATAGATAAAATAACATTGATTATTAAGATGATTGTTGTTGCTTTGCAAAAATTGATTTTTTTCATGGTGTTTTCTCCTGTTATAAGTGTGCTTTATTTAGTCGGCAACATAATGGAAAATTCCGAACCCTTGCCCGGCTCCGAAACCACTTTGATATAGCCGCCCTGTAGCGTTACGATCTCGCGAGTCAGATACAGGCCAATGCCCACGCCCTGCTGTTCGTGTACTTCTTCCTCACGATAGAAGCGCCGAAAGATGGCGGCCTGATTGCTTTCGGAAATGCCCTTGCCGGTGTCGACTACTTTGATTTCCACATACATTTCCCACAGTACCACCGACACAGCGATTTTCCCGCCCGCCGGGGTGTACTTCACCGCATTGTCCAGCAGATTAAAGAGGGCCTCGGATGTCCACTTGCTGTCATGGAAAACGGTCAAATCCTCCGGGCAGTCCACGGACACGGCGATTTCCTTTTTCTCTGCTGCATACACAATTCCACTCATGGCCTGTGCCACGGTATCAAAGAGGCGGCCCGGTTTCTTATCCAACTGGATCACGCCCGTTTCCAGCCGGGAGGTTTTTACAAGGGCCTGAAAGAGAAAGTCCAGCTTATCCGTCTGGCTGCGGATTCCCCGGATAAAGTCGGTGCGCTCCGCCTCGGTCATGGGCTTTTCCAGCAGGGTGTCCGTCGCCATTTTCAGATTGCTCACCGGCGTTTTCACCTGATGGGAAATATCCGATACAAGGGTTTGTAACTCCTGCCGTTCCTCGTCCACCCGGCGGCGGTTCTCCTGCATGATCTGGTAAAGCCTTGCCAGCCGGTGTCCGATTCTGGCAAGCTGGGTTTCGCTGTCCTCTGGCCGCTGGGGCGCTTCATTCCCGGCGATCATGTGGTCTAAGGTCTGGCACAGGTCAGCGGTAAACTGCGACAGCCGCTTTCCAAACGCCTGCGTCAGTACAAAAATCCCCACAAGGGCGCACAGCAGCAGCGTCCCGCCTGTCAGCAGCACCGCAATCTGTTTTGTCACAAGAAACAGGGCTATGGTGATCCCGGACATGGAGAGGACAAGCTCCATTGCCACCCGGCCAAACAGCCGCTTTACCGAGAGGTTTTGAAACTTCATTTTGCCTCGCCTCCCGTCCATTGATACCCCATGCCGTAAACGGTCTTGATGTAGGGTGCGCCGCCGTCGGCTTCAATCTTGCTGCGAATCCGGCTGATAGAAGTTGTCAGGGTGTGTTCGTCCACAAACCTCTCGTCTATATCCCACAGCTTTTCCAAAAGCTGCCCACGGGTCAGCACTTGCCGGGGATTTTTACGAAACAGATTCAGCATTTTGTACTCCATCGGGGATAGGGTCAGGGGCTTGCCGTTTAGGGAAGCCGTCTGCTCCGAGAAGTCCAGAAACAGCCGCCCGTCGTCGTAAATGTCCTTGGCCGGTTTGTGGTGTTCCAGCATGGCAAACATGGCTTTGATTTTCCGCTGCAAGGCCCCGATCACAAAGGGCTTTGTGATGTAGTCCACCGCGCCCACCTCATAGCCCCGTATCTGGTCGCTCTCCTGATCGTTGGCGGTCAGGAATATTACTATGGTGTCCGGGTGCTGGGGCTTGATCAGCTTGCACAGCTCAAAACCGTTCCCATCTGGCAGGTTAATGTCCAGCAGCACAAGATCAAATTCCCGCTGGCGGATAGCGTCGGCTGCGGTTCTGGCATTTAGGGAAGAAGTCACACCGTAGCCATCTGCGGTCAGGTTATAGGCCAACATCTTATTCAAAAAACTGTCGTCCTCGACAATTAAAATCTGCTTCATATCCTCACTTCCTTTGCTTTTTGCAGATAGTATAACAGGCAAATGTCCGCGAAATGTTACAGCGGACGGATTTTTTCAAAAAATCTATCAGCAAATTATAGCTCTATTAAAAAGCAGCACCAAAGAAGATATTTTCATATTCCTCCCGGTGCTGTTTATATATTATTTCAGCTTATCCTTATTATCTTCTTGTTTCTTTTTATCCCGATATTTCCGTATGAGTTTATTACGGATAGGAACGCCAACACCAATCAAAAGCACAACTGCCAAAATTGTGAAATCCATACAATCACCTCACATTTCCTTATTCTTCATAACCCGAATGGACAAGAAGATTGAAACCGCATACATCACGACAATAGCAAAAACCGCAAGCAAAACAAGAAGTATCGGAGAAGATTCAACGACTGAAATAATTGAGTTCCCGATAGCTGGCATTTTAGAGAGAAGAAGTAAAGTTACCAAAAAACCGGCCACTGGAATATACATAAATACCCGTCCTTTGATTGAGCCGTACTTGTAATATCCCGGAATCTGGAACACGGTATAGAGTGCAAATAAGAATACTCCTGCAATAGCGGCAGTTACAATATCAAATACGCCAACTGTTTCACCCAGCACTTTCAAGACAAGCGGCTGTGCAATCAAAGAAATAATCAAGGAAAGAAGCCCCATTGCAAGGACAAAAACATAGCGTCCGATCACAAGCTCGCTTTTACGAACAGGTAAAATACCAAACAGACGATCCATACTGTTTTTTTCTGTGATGGAAAAGGTATATCCCGTCGTCATGGCAATAAAGCACATAGCAAATGATACCCCTGTCAGCAAAGAACGATTGATTGCGGCAAACACAATCGGCAGAAGCAGGGTAAAGCAAATCGTCTTAAAATATGGTTTTACCAATGCAATATCTAATTTTGTAGATTTCAAAATATTACTCATAATCGTCACCTTTCTTGCTTGTAAACACTACAATCTCATCAATGGTGGCAGGATCAACGGTCAGGTTAGGGAAACCGCTAATATCTTCGGTTTTCATCAGAGCCTCAAATCCCGTAGGGAATGTACGAATACCAGCCGCCTTATTTTTCAGATCATCGGACAGTTCCTCAATTCCACCTTTTACAATGCGGAACATATCTACAAAATCATCTTTGCTGCCAGTAAAGTACAGCTCGCCATAACTGATGTAGGTAATATAATCGGCTGCACGCTCCAAATCGCCTGTGATATGGGTGGAGAACAAAACACTATGCTCGCCATCTTCAATATACTCTGAAAGAATTTTCAAAAGTTCATCTCTGGAAACCGGATCAAGTCCACTGGTCGGCTCGTCGAGGATCAGCAGTTTGGCGTCGTATGAAAACGCACAGGCAAGCATTAACTTCATCTGCATACCTTTGGAAAGTTCTTTTACCTTTTTGGTTGGTGCAATGTGAAATTTCCGTAACATATCCGCAAATTTCTGGCTGTCCCAATTTGGATAAAATACCGAAATGGATTTTTCAACCTGCGACACTTTCCAATCATCACTGAAATAATTTGTATCGAAAACAACGCCCAGCTCTGATTTTACTTTTTGTTCTTCTGCGATATTATCCAGCTCCATCACTTTGACTGTGCCACCGGTGCGCTTGAGCATATTCAAAATCAGTTTGATTGTCGTTGTTTTGCCAGAACCATTCGGGCCAATCAAGCCCATAATATATCCCTTTGGCAAAGTAAAGCTGATATTGTGAAGCTGAAAAGAATCAAAAGATTTTGAAAGATTCGTTACCTCTAAATAATTAGTCATCTGTTTTTACCTCCGTTAAAATGTCCAAAAGGCGATGTAATTCCTCTGTGGATAGATTTGCCATTCTTGCAGCTTTTATTGCTTCAGTGAGATTGTTTTCTACTTTGCAAATAAGCTGCTCCTTAATCAGTTCTGAACCAGACCCCATTACGAAACATCCGCGCCCCTGCACATTTTTGACAAAGCCCTCTTGCTCTAATTCTGTGTATGCCTTTGTCACTGTTAAGACGCTGATCTTTAAGTCTTTGGCAAGTGTTCTAAGGGAGGGCAAAGTTTCTTCGGCTTGAAGCTCGCCAGATAAAATAGCCGCCTTGATCTGCTGTTTAATCTGCTCGTATATGGGGACGCCAGATACATTTGAAATAATCAGTTTCATTGCTGCATCCTCCGTGTGTTTTAACTGTTATGCTGTTGTGTATAACAGTATAACACAAGTGAGGATAAGATGTCAATACATGGGGCTAAACTACTGGTAAACTACTGGCAAGCAATGCAATCTTACGTAAGATTGCGTATTTAGCAGAAATCCCGTTCCCGGAATTCCTGCTAAATGCTTGTTGGTGACATATCCCCAAACCCCTGAGATCATTGCCGGTGGCAATGGCTGCGCGTTCCGTTGGAACGCTGAAAACGAAAAGCAGACAACCTTATTGACGAGATTTTTCTGTGCTGCGCTGCGGTTGTGGCGGGGAAGAAATCTCTAATAGATATTCCACATTGGCCCGAACATTGTGAAGTTCTTTCATATCATTTCTGGCCTGCTTATAGGCAGAATAGGCTTTCCGTTTTTGTTCCAGAAGATCGGTATATTCCTCCCGGAGAGATTTGACAGAGGGGAGCTTTTTGATTCCCAGCTCGTCAAAATGATTCTTCGCTGTCTGGTGCAGTAAGATTTCCGCCTCATGTGCAACACGGAATTAAAAGGCTGAGCGCCAGCGGAAAAGATACCTCCTGTCTACGCATTTAGGGCGTTAAAAGTCCACGGAAATCAAGGGTTTTTCCGCATGGCCGGCAGGCAGGTGGATAAAGTTATCCTGTTCCCCGCAAAACGGGGTTCTAAATGCGGGAAAAAGGACAAAAAAGAAGCGCCAGATGCAGAGGCTTTGATACCTCTGCGCCCGGCGCTTTTTCAGCCTATTAGCTGATCTACATAGGTAATTAGAGGGTGTAGATGTTTCAGGCGAAACATCTCAAATAACTTATCTGGATTTACCCATTGAACATCCACAACTTCTGTTTCCTGTAAACGCATTTCTTCAATCTTTATATCCTTATGAAATAGCCAAACATCGTAAAAATCCTGCACATTTTCCCGTCTGCTCTGATAAATCAATTTTTCACTTCCGGGAGTAAGCAGTATTCCTAATTCTTCTTTTACCTCTCGGATTGCTCCTTGTAAACTGGTTTCCCCGGAAAGTACAGAACCACCCGTACATTCCCAATAAAGAGGGTATTGCTTTTTCGGATGCCGCTGTGATAAAAGATACTGCCCCTGCTGGTTGACGATCCATACACTCACAGATAAATGATACAGCCCTTTGGGTATGATTTCTCCACGGCACACTGTTATTCCAGACTTTTCCCGTTTTGCATTATATAAATCCCATTTTTCCATTTTCATACCTCTTTGTGTGGGATCGGTGCTTGCCGAAAATCAAGTAAGTAAATATCCGCAATCCTTTCTATTTCTGTACGCTGATCTGCGGAATACTTATCATAAATCCCGCCTGCTAACATACGGGCTGCCTTTGCGCTTTTAATTGCTGGAAGCACATCATCAAACACAATACAGTGTTCAGGTGCAACCCCTAATTTTCTTGCGGCCAATTCAAAGACATCCGAATATTCTTTTCCCCGCTGAACCTCATCTGTTGAACATAGAGCGTCAAATAATTCTAAAATAGAATTGTTCTTTAAGCATGGAATATAGAGCTTTTCCGGCAACCCCGTAGCAACTGCAAGTTTTATTCCATGTTCTTTTAAGCGCAGAAGATAATCAAGGGCATGGGGCAGCAGACCGACATGGTTACTGTATTCCTCGACCGCCATATTATTCCATTCCTCAATAATTCCCTCTACCGTTTCTTGCAATCCCAAAAGATCAATGGTATATTGTGCGGCTTCCTCAAAACTCCTTGCACATATTTCAGTTACATAATTTTCCGGGACAGGAAGATTTCTCTTTTTCAAAAACTGAATATCTATATGCTCCCATACATCCATTGAATCCAGAATTGTTCCATCTAAATCAAAGATTGCCGCATTAAAATCCATGTTTCTTTTCCTTTCCGCAAAATAAATCTTTCAGTTCCGCAGCAGCAGCTTTTATATCGGACTGCGCTATGATGGCAGATACAACAGCCAGCCCGTCAATTCCCATGGGCTTGAAACGCCCTGTATTTCCTTTATTGATACCGCCAATAACAACGATCGGCAAAGAAACGGCTGTGCGGATTTTCTGTAATTCCTCCATTGATACAGAATCAGCGTCGGTTTTAGTTCCAGTAGGGAACATTGCGCCAACTCCCAAATAATCTGCACCATCCTGTTGTGCCTGTATTGCTTCTGCAATGGAAGATGCAGATACTCCCAACAGCATATTTTCCCCAATTACTTTGCGGACGGCAGCCGCAGGTAAATCATGCTGTCCAATATGTACCCCCGTAGCCTGCACAGCCATTGCAATATCTATCCGGTCGTTTATGATAAGGGGAATATGGTATTTATCCGTAACCTGTTTCACGGCAACAGCCTGATTGTAAAATTCTAATGAGGACAATTCTTTTTCTCGGAGTTGTATCATTGTGCAGCCTCCTAAAATTGCCTGTTCTACCGCTTCTGTCATGCTATCGCAGCTCATTAGTTGACGATCAGTAACAAGATAAAGTGTATAATCAAAGTTCATTTTGCACCTGCCTATTCTTTAGATAAACCATGCTGATACAATTCGTAGAAATGGTGCGTCGGGCCACAGCCTTTTCCAATCGCAAGAGAGTGTTCGATTGCCATTGTGACATAAGCCTTTGCAGATTCGACTGCAAGCGGAACACTTTTTCCCTTTGCAAGCTGGGAAGCGATTGCAGAAGAAAAGGTACAGCCTGTCCCATGAGTATTTTTCGTATCAATGCGGGATGTTTCAAAATGGTAGAAATTTTCTCCATTAAATAGGACATCAACAGCATTTCCTATATGATGTCCACCCTTGACAACAATCGCCTTACAACCCATGGCATATATTTTTCTTGCGGCAGCCTCCATATCTGAAACTGTGGAAATCTGCATATCTGCTATTTTCTCTGCCTCTGGAATATTCGGAGTAAGTACATCGGCCAGTGGAATTACTGTGTCTATCAAGGTGGAAACCGCCGTAGGATTCATCAATGGGCAGCCATTTTTGGCATACATAACCGGGTCGATTACGACATTTTGGGGCTTATATTGTAATAGTTTCTTTGCCACCGCTTTCATACATTCTGGTGTAGAAAGCATACCGATTTTTACTGCGTCCACTTCAATATCTTCAAATACGGCGTCAATCTGTTTTTCAATCATATCCGGGGTAATATCTTGGATGTCGATAACACGGCTGGTGTTCTCTGCAACAACAGAAACAATAACACTCATTCCAAATACACCGTGAGCAGAAAAAGTTTTCAAATCAGCCTGAATACCTGCACCTCCGCTGCAATCTGATCCGGCAATGGACAATACTTTTTTCATTTTGCATTTTCCTCCATTCTCTCGTTCCGATAGGCCATCTTCCAAAAAGCAAGCTCTAACAAACTTGCTTTTTCAAAAATATCAGCCAGATACTTTTTATTTGCTACTGATAACCCGGCACATTTATGCTCTGCAAAAGCAGACCATTCTTTGCAGCTTTCTGCATATTGTTCATCCGCATAATCTTTGATAAAGTCCCAATATCTTGACTGTCTGCTTGTAGGAACAGCCGCCAATTTGCGGAATATATAGCTGTAACTTAGCATACAGGGAAGAACCGCCATTAAAATTTCTTCATTCTTTCCATGTGACGCAATCTCAAACATGAAATCAATGTAATTTTGATTTTCAGGCAGAGGAGCGATCAGTTCAATATCATTATCCGTCATGCAAAATTGCTTTAGATAATCCTGACGCACTTCTGATTCCGTATCATTTACAAAATTCAGCATGGAATAGTAAAGCTGAATTTCTCTTAATGTATCAGCATGAAAAATTGCCTTGCCGTATATACGGGCATAGTTTTTCAGATAGATACTATCCTGAATCATATATCTCTTGAACTTTTCAAGAGGTAGCTTTCCAGTTTGCACTTCCTGCACAAATGGGGTAGCTGCACATTCTTCCCAAATGGGGATGTTGCGGGTTAAAATGTCTTTCATAAATGCCATGTTTGTTCCTCCTAAAATAAAAAAATAGAGCCTCTAAAACAATTAGAAGCTCTTTCAGACGCAATACGAGCGTAAGAAATTGCTTCCCTACGCCGGTATTAGCCGACAGGTCCAGAGGTCAGGTCTTACCTTTTTCAACTTGTTCAGTTCCCTCGCAAACACATATCATATCTTATTCAATTAAAAAGGACATTCCCAAAACAGAGAATGTCCAAAAAATACGAATCTGTATTCTTTAGCTCCCTGCGTTGGTATTAGCCAACAGGTTCAAAGGGTCAGGTTTTAACCTTCTCAACTACAAGGTAGTCCCCCTGCTTGAGTATTATTATAGTTAAGAAGTCCCGGAAAGTCAAGGTCTATAGAATTCAAGTTAGCAAACCTTATTGACGGGATTTTTCTGTGCTGCGCTGCGGTTGTGGTGGGGAAGAAATCTCTAATAGGTATTCCACATTGGCCCGAACATTATGAAGTTCTTTCATATCATTTTTGGCCTGCTTATAGGCAGAATAGGCTTTCCGTTTTTGTTCCAGAAGATCGGTGTATTCCTCCCGGAGAGATTTGACAGAGGGGAGCTTTTTGATTCCCAGCTCGTCAAAATGATTCTTTGCCGCCTGGTGCAGCAGAATTTCAGCTTCATGTTCTGTTCGGAATTTTTTGCTGTACCCGGCTTTGCGATATTCTACATAGACAGCCCGCGAATTTCTGTTATTCTGTTTCCTGCTGCGGGCAATCGGGAACTGTCAGCAGCGAAGTATCGATAACAATATCCTCTGCTGGTTTCAAGAGCTCTGTCAAATCGTGCTGCCGTCCCACGTTGGTCACATCAATTTTATTCACGCATATTCCAATCCACGGAAACTGTCTGCTTAATTCATCCATCAAATCGTATATATCAGCAGTTGCATGAAGCGTTTTGTCAAGTGCTTTTTAGAGTTATTGACGCAACATAGGCTCTTTTTTCCACGATAAAGCCCCACGCGGTCATACATGGGGCTGTGGGATTATGATTGAAGTGGCGAAGTGGCAAAGTGGCAAGGTATCTGGGTTTTGCCACTTGGATTTTGCCAGTTCACTTTTTTAGGGCGTGATACCATGCTGCGCCGATACACTTTGAGGTAATGCGCCCGTCAAGGTTTTTCTTTGCCGCCCGGACAGTACGGGCAGAAATCCCCGCGTCGGCTGCGACTTTCTCTATGCCCTCGCTGGCAAGCTCTTTTCCGTCTGCCAGTAGGTCAAGTATCAGCTTTTCAGCCTGTTCGGTTTTGGTGGCGTTGTTGCCGCCCGCACCGGACAGCAGCTCGTCGGCGGTTATATCATATTCGCTATCCACTCAAAGCCTGTTTCCGGGTCAAGGCAAAAGGCAACGGGCTTTCCCTCCGGCGCAAGGGAAGATTTGTCGTGAATGATAACACGCACATTCGGCTCACGCTTCACGCGCCCGATTAAAAGAACGCTCCTTGCTGCGGCTCTAAAGTCGATAGAACCTAAGCCCCTGTATGCGCTCTGTCCTCCGGCAGCTTTGTTAAGGTGTCCGATAAGGATAACGGCGCACCCGGTACGCTCCGCAACTTCGGCAAGGCGGCGAAAAATGGGGCGCACCTCGTTTGCCTTGTTCATGTCGGCTTTATCGCCATATACGCCTGTATGGGGTCAAAGATACTGGTATCAGCAAAGGAGCGTTCAGTTCCTATCTTTCAGGACAGTACAATCCGAAAGCCGATAAAACGGAACTGATTGCCGACTCTTTAGATGTAGACTTACGTTGGCTTTACGGGGAAAATGTGCCTATGGAAAATACTCAAAAAGATGATACTGCCTTGCAATACGTCTTTTACAACAACTCCTGCTCCGAGTATCTTCTTGATGATTTAGATGATATGTATATCGCAATGAAAACACAGTATTCTGCCCTCATTCCACGTTTTTATGTTCTTGTCAACCGAAGCGGAAATGAAATACACATACTGCCATTATTTTTAAGGGAGGATAGTTCTGAATTTTATGATTGTCCGTCTGATTTTTTCCACGCAGACAGGCACAGCATTTTCACAAGAGATTTTGACAGTATCAACGTGAAACTTTCAACTGCTACGATTTACTATTATGGGATTTATACAAAAACTTATGAGCCGAAAGTTACCATGCTTTCCTACTCACAGGCTGATGATTGCTTTTATATCGACAACGGAATACAGGACGGTCACATAAAGGCATTTGAAAAGGAACTGATAAAAGAATCACTCTACTTAAAACACATTGCCCAGTAACAGCCAAGAGGACTTGCAAGGTTTCTGACCTTACAAGTCCTCTGCTGTATCATAGTGATGTTGGCTGTGTCCATTCCGTCAAGGACTGCCCTACGGCGTATCGGCTTCGCCTTGTTCCTTGACCTCACTACGTTTTCTTTTTTTCTTGACACAACAAAAGCACGCACGAATTTTCTTCAATCTTACAGGCTCTCATTCTTTCACATACTCTATCAATTCTTCTATTCCACAATCCAAGTAACTGCACAGTTTACAGATTAGTTGTGCGTCTAATCTCTGAAATTCATTTCTGCAATAACGATTAAAGTTAGACCTCGGTATATC
This sequence comes from Clostridium sp. AM46-21, assembly GCF_003480025.1. Taxonomy (NCBI): domain Bacteria; kingdom Bacillati; phylum Bacillota; class Clostridia; order Eubacteriales; family Clostridiaceae; genus Clostridium; species Clostridium sp. AM46-21. Next base: position 143,393 of record NZ_QUIB01000005.1, on the reverse strand, counting down.
CAATTCCTTACAAATGGTATTCTTACTAATTCCTTTTTCTTTCAGCAGTTCCTCTATGTGAAGTTCCAAATGTCCATACTTCATTGCCTCACCTCTACATAAAAGTATATTCAATAAATCTTTATGTAGTAATTCACTATATGGTGAGGTACTATATAGTTATCCCTATAACTATATAGAAACAGAGGTATGTCAAAATGAAAAAGAAATTATTATTTGCCACTATTATTCTAGTCTTGCTTGCAGGTGTTCTCTATTACATTAGCTTACCCGATTATCTTGTATTTAACAGTATGTCATTCAGCAATGGGGCTAATCGTGATACCGAATTGCAAGTTATCGTATATCAATACTGGAATACCGATGAAGTGGTAGCGGAAATCGAAGCAGAACATAATCAAATCAACGGAACTCCCACTATCCTTACAATCAATCTATACCACTCTAAATGGTCTTTTCACAATGGATATGAACCAATTTATACCACTACTATCAATTATAATTGAAAAGCAAAAGCAGACAGTCAATCAAAAAACTGTCTGCTACAAACTGGGATTTACGAAAATCTTTTTTGAATCTTATACAGCCATATACTACAAATAACAGCTATAAATAATATAAATATAACTGCAATAGAAATAGCATAATCTTTCGGTAATATAACTGCAATCACTCCAGAGAACAAAAGACAAATTCCTATCAATAAAACAGGCTTTCCTAATGCTTTTGCATATCCTTTTCTGTCGTTTGTGGTTTCAAATACTTTGCCATGAACAGAAGAATAATTTCCTTTTAATAGAGAAAAACTAACAAATATGAGAAGAGCAGAACAGAACCACATCATTATACTAAAGCCTATCATAATATATCCCTCCATCAATTCTAATTTGTTTGTTTTTCATAATATCATACTTTGTAATTATTTGCACCATTATAATTGCAAAATAACGCAGACAATATCTCTACTATCTGCGTCATTCCTTTCGTGTCTTCTTGAAATATTTACTCCATTTTCTTTCAATCTTTATTCCAAATTTACTCCATTTTAAAAATCCGTTACGATATTTTGTGGTATTCTACGATACCTTTTCTTTGAAGAAAAATGTCTGCAAACCTTGATTTTAAGCGAACTTTTCAATATTTCCAAGCACTTTATTCTGTTGTGAGAATTTCTTCTCAATTATTTCAAATATATTAAGATACTTCTCTCGTATTTTCTTTGTGTTAAATATTTCCTTTCCCTTTTCAACAGCATCCTGGGACACTTTCTTAACAAGATCTGATAGTGTTATGTATTCAATCATAATTTTTCCTTTCCGAACATGCTAATAAGACCATTTATCGCCTCAAACTGCTCTTTACTAATAGTTATGTTCTCTTCCTTCATTTCTCCAAACAATATATAATCCGCCGATACTCCAAGGATTTTACAAATTACAATCAACTTGTAAATATCAATCCCGGCACAACCTCTTTCAATCCTTGAGACTTGATTAGCTGTTATATTTAAATAGGTACTTAAATCTACTGCTGTAATTCCCTTCTCAATCCTTTTTTCTTGTATTCTCCATCCAATTTGTTTTCTTATATCATCTGTAATGTCTTCAACACTATTATAACTTATTTGCTGCAATTTCTCATCTATCCTTTCGCTTCCGTTGTGGCTAGAAACGTTTGAAGGTCTGGAAAAACTTCTCCAACATGAAATTTTTAGCAAATAAAAAAGGACACATGAAAAACAGTTCCAGTCCTCAAACTGGTTTCTAATTTTTCATGCGTCCTTAGGATGGCACCTTTGCGTATCATCAGCTTACGCTTATTGCAGGTGTCTCCCATATCATGATGACCACTAATTTAATTGTCTTGTCCTGTTGCGGTCAAATATCTGCCGCAGCATCTGATGTCTGACTGTATGTATCAGATATAATACTTATCCTGTTCTACTCTATCCAGCAGCTCACCCTCCTTGAAATTCTTCAAGGTCATTACTCTACCACAATGGTGACATTTCATCATAACTCTCGGCAGTACCGGATAATTCCTGTTACCTGTAACCATGTATGAAACTTTCATACTCTTTTTGCACTTCTTACAATAAAAATCTATAACTTTTAACTCTTTGTTCAATTCAGTTCGCTCCTTATTCATACAAAATCATCACTATCTACAACTTTGTACTCGTAAAGGAAAGGGAAATCACCTTTGCAAGCCTTTTGCCGGGAGTTCCGATGAATGTCTGCACATTCCCCGGCTTTGCTGATCTAAAGCCAACTGATATGAATTGTGCTGTCAGCACACAATCACATCAGGCTCCGGCTCTTTCCATAAACCACATATTGTTATCTTCATAGAAAAGGAATATTTCCTTTCCATCTACCACACAGGTATAACGCTCTCCAACTCCACCAGCCCTTGTACTGGCTGCTCTGCGCTTGTCTTTTACTCGTGTAATCTCATACTTTCTGCCATCTTCCCATGTTATCTCTTTTGGAATGAGCAGTCCGTCCCTTGAAAACTCTGCAAGTACATCAACATATACCTTATTGCTCAATGTAATCACCTTCCTTACAAGATTGCTATTGCTCTGGAAGCATCCATCTTCCTTGCTATATAGCCTTTTTCTTCTAATATTTTCAGATGTGCATAAACACTTGAAGTCGATGCCACCCCTACCATCTTGCATATCTCCCTGATAGTAGGAGCATAGCCATTCACACGCTGATATTGCATAATGCTTTCATACACATTCTGCTGCTTCTCCGTCAATGGTGCTCTGTCTACCAGATTAATTCTTGCTGCTTCGCTCATGTTCCGCCTCCCTCTTCTTTACTCTATTGGCACTTCTCGTTGCTAACCTGAAAAGTACCCATGTGGATGTACTGTGTGTTCTTCTTTTGCATTGACTGCCGATAGAATCCTGTCCCGGTACATGAGTCCCCTCTGGATACTGTAAAATCCAAATCTTCTGCGTATCTCATCCACCGCTGAATCCATCTTCATCTGCTTTTCACGCTTCTCCACACTTGAGAATAAATCAATCTGTTCCCAATAATTATCTGTTACTAAGTCTGCACCTCGGACACCAACACTGCGGATTGGCTTGCTCCAGTTATAGTTTTCCTTAAATATCTGATAAGCATATGCAGCTATCTCTCCGGTGATATTCGTTGCATGGTCAATCTTTTTCTGACGGGTAAAAGAGAATAACTCATTATCCCTGACACTTATCTCAACCACTCTGCACCGGAATCCATTCTCACGAAGTCTTGCTGCAACACTCTCAGCCAGAATATAAAGAACAATCTTTACATCCTCATCGCATACTAAATCCTTTGGCGTCGTTATGCTGTTTCCCACCGATTTGATTGGAGCGTGGGTATTCTCCAGCTTGACAGGTGAATCATCATAGCCATTAGCAAACGACCATAAGATACTGCCCCTCTTTCCAAGGTGACTGTTAAGCACATCTTCATCTGCCCTTGCAAGATCACCTATGGTTTTGATACCAAATAATGCAAGCTTTCTGTTCGTACTTTTGCCAACGTATAGAAGATCTGCCACCGGAAGTGACCATGCCTTCTGCTTAAACTCACCCTTATACATAGTTGTGATTGCATCCGGCTTCTTATAGTCTGAACCAAGCTTTGCAAATATCTTATTGAAAGAAACACCAACACTTACTGTGATGCCAAGCTCTGACTTCATTCTCCTGCTGATTTCCTGTGCAATGAGCAATCCATCCCCTTTAAGGGAGCTGCTCCCTGTAACATCAAGCCAGCACTCATCAATCCCATATGGCTCCTGTCTGTCCGTATATTCTGCATATATCTCATGCGCCATCCTTGAGAACCGAAGATATAAGTCCATTCTTGGTGAAACAAATGTTATGTCCGGACAGACTTGCTTTGCCTGCCAGAGTGCCATTCCTGTTTTCACACCGTACTTCTTGGCAATATAGTCAGCTGTTAAGACAATCCCATGTCTTGCCTCCGGGTCGCCGCCTACTGCCAATGGCTTTCCTGCAAGCTCAGGATGATGCAGATGTTCAATCGAAGCATAACAACAGTTGATATCTGAATGAAGTATTACCCTGTCTCCCATCTGCATCACCTCCTGCATTTAATCTGTCATTACCATAACTTTAGTCCAAGTATATGGGTAATGTTTCTTACAGGGCATAGTATAACCCCAAGAATAATCGACTGTCAACGGACACATGTGTCATTTTTCTCATTATATTGGATTTTTAGCTTGAATAATTGGTACTGTTGCTATATACTATGGAGTGAAAAGAGACATTAGAAATCAACAAAATGAAAGAAAAGAGGCATATGTATGTACTCAATCGGAGAAATCATTTCAACATATAGAAAAAAGAAAGGCTTGCTCCAGCAGGATCTCGCTGATGAACTGGCAAAGGAAGGCATTACCATTTCCTATAAAGCCATATCCAACTGGGAGAGAAATCTTGCTGAACCAAGCGTTACCATATTTTACAAAGTGTGTAGAATCCTTGGTATTACTAACATGTATGAGGCATATTTTGGAGTAAATCCTGCCGATCCTTTCTCATCACTAACTGATGAAGGCAGGGAAAAAGCTATGGATTATATCAATCTGCTCCACGCATCCGGAATGTATGAAAAGCAGACTGCTAAGATAATTCCATTCCGTAGCATTGATATTTTTGAAAATGCTGTATCAGCCGGAACCGGTAACTTCCTTGTAGATGGACCGAAAGAGACTGTACGCATAGATGAATCTATCCTGCCGGAAGATACTACTTTCGGTGTCCGTATTAGTGGTGACAGTATGGAACCAGAATTCCACGATGGTCAGATTGCATGGATATTACAGCAGGAATCTGTTGCTAATGGAGAAATCGGCATCTTCGCTCTAAACGGAGAAGCTATATTAAGAAATTACAAAACGATAAAGACGGAATTTTCCTTATCTCACTCAATGAAAAGTATGCACCTATCAGGGTTAGTGAAAATGACCGCTTAGACATATTTGGAAAAGTTCTTGGAAAATCTGATGCTTGTGCTATTACAGGACATTGCCGATAAAATTGCAAGTCCTTTTTATCGGACACATTATTTTGCATAATTGACAATAAGAAAATATCTATAGAACTTAAAGAAGGGATTTTTATGGCGGTTACCAATAATATCAGAGAAATCCGTGAACAGCGAGGCATTTACCAGGATGACCTTGCCGCTGCTATTGGATACAGCACCAAAACTGTCGGCAGGATAGAGCGTGGGGACAGCACCCCATCTGCCGAATTTATGCTGCGGATATCAAAGTACTTTAATATGCTGGTGGAAGATGTATTCCATGTGGAAGATTGAGTCGGAGCAGCAATCCGGTTCACCTTCTATTTTGGACAGCTTTTCATGTCCTTATCAACAACTATAGTTTTTTGATAAATGCTTGACTGTAAACCTTGTTTATAGCTTATTATTAAGTAAAATAGAGTTGCTCGAAAGGAGGGCATAATATGACTATAAAAGACGTAGAAGAGCGAACAGGTTTATCCCGTTCTAATATCCGTTTTTATGAAAAGGAAAAACTTATTGAGCCTTCGAGAAATGAAAGTAATGGTTATAGAGATTATTCTGAAAATGATGTGGAAAATATAAAGAAGATTGCATATCTACGTACATTGGGAATTTCTGTTGAAGATATACGAAATATTATATCCGAAAAAGTAACATTGCAGGAAATGCTTGAGAAGCAAAAGGAAGTATTAAAAAATCAGATTACTGATTTGAATAAGGCAAAACTCATGTGCGAAAAAATGCTGGATGAAGAAAGTATTAGTTATGAAAAATTACAGGTAGAACAGTATGTAACAGATTTTCATGACTATTGGAAAGATAATCGAACTGTTTTCAAACTGGATTCAGTCAGCTTTTTGTATATATGGGGAAGTATGCTTACCTGGACTATGATTACCGCACTATGCTTGATTATTGGGGCTTTGTCTTATTCTAAGTTGCCGACAGAAATTCCAGTACAATGGCGTAAAGGAGTGGCAACATCCCTAGTTAATAAAAACTGGATTTTTATTTGTCCTGTTATATGTATCATAATCCGTTATTTATTAAAACCTTTTATCTATGCGAAATTGCAGATGAACAATTATTATGGAGAAATTATAACAGAGTATTTGACAAATTATATGTGTTTTATTGTGTTGTCAGTGGAAATCTTCTCCATACTTTTTACTTTCGGAGTGGTAAAAAGTGTTGTTGTACTGTTATTTGTGGACACGGCAATTTTTATTGGATTGTTAGTAGTTGGTTTGGTAAAAATGGATTTGAGAGGGAAAGAAGTTTTATGATTCAAATTTTATATTTCAGAAATAATAATAAGATACTATTTTTCCCACGCCTACTATGAAAACGGCGGCTATGAGATAGAAATTGCATATACTGGCGAATAAAAGAACCGCTGTTGCATGGTTTATTGGCTTCCATGTAGCGATTGAGCTGGGCACATGATACCCAGCTCTTTTACTATCTACTTTCAACATAAATTTAAAAATCACATATAATTATCCATTAAGTTATATGTAATAACTGTGTAAATCCTAATACAATTTTGCACCTGCTGGGATTGCGTCATCTAACATTACCAGATTCAGTTTTTCTTCTCCATTTACATTGTGAATTGCAGAAAGAAGCATACCACATGAATCTATTCCCATCATAGAACGTGGTGGAAGATTTACGATTGCAAGTAAAGTTTTACCTACAAGTTCCTCCGGCTCGTAAAATGCATGTACTCCTGAAAGAATAGTCCTTTCATTCTCTGTACCATCATCAAGTGTAAATCTAAGAAGTTTCTTACTCTTAGGTACTGCCTCACAATTTTTTACCTTTACAACACGGAAGTCTGACTTTGAGAATGTATCAAAATCAACCTGCTCCTCAAATAAAGGCTCTATTTCAATACCTGTATTATTTTCAACAACTGCAGCCACTTCTTCTGTTACTACTTCATTGTTATCCATTTGATTGTAACTCCTTTGCATTAATTTCTCATAATAATATGTAATGTCGGTTGAAACTGCATTACTACAAGCTAGTATACCATAAATATATTGTTTTTAGGAAGAAATATCCTATTTCATCCATAAACAGTCTTCATTTTTTTAATCGAACAAAAAGTCTCTTGTCCTTCGGGCACATCTTTTCAAGTTCCTCAATACTGTATCTTCTCAAATCATCTTTGCTTTTTATTCCCATTCTAAACGCATCCATACATAGGAAATCATCAAATCTGACTCCATGCTCCCGATCATTCAGTTCTTCTACACTGCGCAGCTTTATGCCTTACTCTTCACAAATCTGATATAATTCCTGCAGTGTTGCCTGCCCCATATTACGAAACTTTATAAAATATTCCTTTGGATATTCTCTCACTCCTTCCAATGACTCAAATCCGTTCCTTCTTAGAACATTTCGTAACCTGCTCGACATTTCAATATCATCATAATCTGTTTTTTCAGCGTACATAAAAACTCCCTTTTGTCATTTTATTTGTTGTATATCTTATCAACCTCAGATTCATACACCGATTCAGTATGAGTATCAAATAGCACCCACTCCACCAGATCAAACCAATCCGGATTATCCTGCAAGAACCTATTTACTGTGTGTACTGCAATCTTTGCTGCCAACTCAACCGGAAAACTATATACTCCCGTTGATATAGAAGGAAATGCAATAGACCTGATTCCATACTGGCTTTTGTTTTTCCGTTTTCAATTTCATTTAAGTTCTGCCTGCTAATTTGCAATTCCTGTGCCAGTCGTGATTGAGAATAATCACAGGCATTTCTCTTTTGCTTTAATGTTTCAATAAATTCTATATCATTCATGCTTCATTCCTCCAATCAAAAAGGCATATACTCATAGGAGCATACACCTTGTATCTTATATTTATTTTCTATTGATATGCTGTTTTAGACCTGTCGGATAAAAAGAATATGGTGTGAAGTGAAATAAGTTCTTATAACCTTATAAATCGTTGCATATCAGCAGTTTTGTATTTATTTTTTCTCTTGTCTTTTGTAATAGTACCCCCCTGTTAGATAACGGGGGCTTTATGGCTCGCTGACGCTCGCCCCACCGTCAGAGTGAACCAGCCGTTTGCCAGCAAAACTGGCATGGCTTGATGTCTTACGACCGCCACCACATCTGGATCACTCCGGCGGTGTTGCTGTCTTGCCTACCATTTCCTCATTTTCCGTGTACTTATATCCAACACCTCTGACAGTGACGATATAGCGTGGTCTGTCCGGCTCCGGCTCAATCTTCTTTCTTAATTTCCGTATGAATGAAGTCAGATTATTAGGGTCTGCCGGATAGTCATATCCCCATACATTTTCATAAATCTGTTCTTTGGTAAAAACCTGCTCCTTTTTAAAATTCTTTTTTGTTCATAATTGACAAACTGATTTTCATTGAAACCAATAACATCAACAAAGCGATAATAATTGCAATAGCGATAAGAACTCCCATGCTTACAGTTGGCAAATTATCTAACAGACTAACTAAATCAATATTGAAAATGGCTTCTGCTCCTTTCACGATAACGAGAGTGATTACTGCCAGACCGCCAAATGCACCAATCATAGCAATTCTTCCTTTATCTCCACCGAATTTTAGCAGAAAAGGAAGCGTGATTGCTTGAACGACAATCATAATAGGTAAAATCATCAATGAACTCTGTACTAAGTCTGTAATAGGTAATGTATCTTTCAATACAGTTGTAATTATTCCTAAAACAGTTGCCAAAACCCAAGCCATACACCCCAATAATAGACCAAGAAAGTATTTTTCACTCACATAATGATTACGTGTAATAGGTAATGTAAACAGAAACGCATTTCCATTATCAAAATCATCATAACTGATTGTGCTTACTGTAAAAAGTGATACAATGAAACTCAGAAAACCTAATGGGAATATCACATCATCAGTAAATATCATCATTCCGATTACAATCGCCAAAATGAGCAACAGAAAATTTTTCTGTAACATCATCAATTTCAAATCTTTTACGAATAAACCTTTCATTGTTCTGTCCCCCTTATCATCATGGTAATGACTTCATCTATTGTACCTTTTTCAATGGCAATTTTAGGATAATTCTCCATATAATACTGTTTCTGATTTGTCAGACAGCTATATCCATATGTTTCTTTTTTGGAACGCAATATAAACTGTTTATCCAGCTTGCTGTATTGTTCTGCGTCTACTTTTAATAAAGCATAGTCACTAAGAAGAACGTCTGTATCTTCATGCAGAATAATTTTTCCGTCATGTATCATATAAAGGTCATCACATAGCGACTCCAAATCACTGGATATATGAGAGCTGATTAAAATGGAGCGTTCTTCATCTTTTTCCAGAAATTCTCTTAACATTTCCAGCAATTCGTCTCTTGCGATTACATCTAAACCTGCTGTCGGTTCGTCCAGTATCAGCAGTTTTGCATTGTGTGAAATTGCAACCAGCACTTTTAATTTTGCTTTCATTCCTGTTGAAAATTCTTTTATCTGTTTATTCATAGGTAGTTGAAATTTCTGTACCTGTTCTATAAATAGTGATTTGTCGAATTTTGAGTACATATTCTGCAATATAGGGATAATATCTTTTATCTTCAGATACCCACTAAAACCAGAATCCGACAATACTACACCCAATTCCTCTTTATCTTTTGCTGTGAAGTCTTTTCTGTCCTTTCCAAGTATGGTAATATTTCCGCCGTCAGTTGAAATCAAACCTAATATCGCCTTAAATGTTGTGCTTTTTCCAGCACCATTTTGTCCAATCAAGCCTGTTACACATCCAGACATAAGCTCTAATGAACAATCAAGAGAAAAATTATCATAATGCTTTTTCAAGTGTTCAATTTTTAACATACATCACCCCTCCAATATCAACTCAAATAAACTTTTTATATCTTCATCACTAATACCACATCGTCTGCCTTTTTGGATAGCCTGCTCCAAATCCGCTTCCAATTCTTTTTTCTGTTCTTCCAAAAGCAGTTCTGTATTTGTAGCCGCTACATAAGTGCCTTTTCCATGTACTGTAACCGTAAAACCCTCACTTTCCAAATTGTCGTAAGCTTTTTTTACAGTTAAAGCACTTATTTTTAGTTCCTTAGAAAGTGTACGGACAGATGGAAGATTGTCGTTTTCCTTTAGTTCCCCGTTGCGTATGAGCATTTTAATCTGGTCAACAATCTGTTCATATATGGGAACCATTAGGGAAGTATTGATTATAATTTTCATTCTTTATATCCTTCCTTCTTTTCTTGATAACAGTATATAACAGTTGCAAACTGTTGTCAAGTGTTATATAGTGTTTGTTTTAAATTTTCTTTTGAAATTAAAAACATGCAAATCAATATAGAAATGCATGTTAAAAAATATAGTATTCTATTGTAATTCCTTTAACGCAAGCAGGTGTTTCATGGATTGTTTCTAATATCCTTTTGTTGGGGAAACTCCACACTCCCATTTCGATATTGTTTTATCACTGATTCCCAACAATTCAGATAATTGTTTCTGTGTATACCCTTTTGCCTTTCTTTCATCAGAAATAAACTTTCCAATTTTTACCTGATCCATTGTTTTTCTCCTTTCTGACCACAGAATAGTATATAAAATAGATGTTTTACACCCACGGAACGTAGAGAATGGTGAATATATGCGGATTCTACGCTTCGTAGATTATAAAATATCTACTGATTTCCTGTTTAATCTATATCATAATATTACCATAAATCATATTGTTTCATAGTTTCTACATTTCGATATTCATGCTTCTCATAATATCCTATCAGCTTACCTTCATCTCTGAGTGCCACCATGTAAACATCTTTATTCAGTTTCTCATTGTGAAAAGTATAGACGAAATTATGGCTTTTATCTGCTGCAAACCAGTCCACAACTCGCTGTATTTTATCCCTGGATTCCGGATTATGACAATCTAACAGACTTCTTCCAATAAGTTTATCTCCACCTCGCTTCGCACAGCTGGTAACAGCTGCCGGATTCATGTAAATAATCTCATGTTTGAGATTGCATATAACAACGGATGCCCTGTCCTGATCAACAATACTTTTATAAAAGCTGACATAGGATTTAAACTTAATTACCTTTTCATTATCCAGCCGTCTTTGAAGTTGTGGTTTCTTTCTTCGATAATAATCGTATATCTCTCCTTCAGGTATCCAGATTTGTGCCTCATTTATCTTATCAATTACAACTTCAACAATCTGCTCATCTGCTAGTAAATCAGGTACTTTATCATACTCTGTTACATACTTTCTGTATTCTTCATACACCCAGCCTGTAATCTTATCCTTCTGTTTCATCTTGAGATCACTAAACTTTTTATTCAGCTGTAAAAGCTGACCATCTATCTTTTTATGTATTTTTGTTTTTTTACTTTTTGCCAAATTTCTCCCACCTTTATATAATTAACAACTTTTGCTAATATAACGCATGTTTCGCATTTATCTTTTCACATTATAACATCTATCATATTTATCCGCATTAAAAAAGGACGCAGAATCTCTCCCACGTCCTCAAATCTATCTGGCTTTATCTTCCCTTACCTTCGAAACTTCCTTATATGCCGCTTCCTGCTTCACCTCATCCGCATCTCTAGCCTCAAATGCATCTGCATTATACTGATACTCCTGCGGCTCAGCGACCATCGGTGAATATACAACCTCTGCTTCTACTCGCTCAGCTTCTGCCCTCTCCGGCTCTGTCTGTTCCTGTGCTTTCGCATTCTCCATATGCTTTTCCTTATCAAGCTGCACATTCATAGCCAGATTATCCAGCTTATCAATAGATGCATCCAAATGAAGTTCCATTGATACAAGCATCTTTTTCACTGCTTTCATCGGAGCAAGTACTGCCTTTGTAATGGGATGTTTCTGCTCTTTCTGAGAATAATCCACCTCCGGCTTGTCAGCAAAAGTGCGGAATGCATTGGCTACTGTCTGCCCTGCTTCACGAAATCCTTTTGCAAGAAGTGCTGTCTTTGCTATATCCTTATCTGTGGTCTTGATTGCACCTCTTACATTCTCTCGAATATCCAGAAATCTTTTCTTAATTCCTAAGAACTCAGATACCCTGTATAATGCAGCTCTTCCCTTTTCCTTTGCTTCTTCGACTATGCCCTTAGCAGTAGATTTGACCTGTTCTTTCACTTCTAATACCTGTGACTTTATCTGCTCACATCTGGTATTAAGTCGCTCCTGTGCTTCTGACAATGCCTTTTTGCATTATTGACAAGTGTATCTTCCTGCATTTCTTTGATCTGGTTCTGCATGTTGGTGAGTTCTTCCGTCATGGAATCAATCTTTTTCTCCAGTCCGTCCACATAGCTGCATATCTCAAATACATCGTTTGCCTTCTCTTTCATGGCATTTTTCTTTAGTAATTCGAGAAGTTCCCTTATAACCTCCTCATTGGTAAGTGTTTTTCCTGCTTCCATATCCATTCTGTTTCCTCCATTCTGTAAAAGGGGCAGCCTTGGCCGCCCCTGTACTCTGATTACTGATTATCGAAAGGGCGTCGCCTCTTTGTCCTTCTCTTTATCGGGATTGCCATGATGTTTCTCTGCACTTTCTCTTGCCTTTTCGTTGCTCTTATCCTTTGCTTTCTCATATTCAGAGATAATCTCATTATAGAGTTTTTCCCTGAAATCCTTTGTAACCGGATAGCAGACATCCTGATAGATTGGCTTGCCCTGCTCGTCCACCTGCTTTGTCTTATAAGAAGGCATTGATACAAATATTTTCTCTTTGCCCTGCACGATATTGATGTTATTTACAATGAAACTGTTTTCAAAGTAAATACGGGCAAGTCCCTTGATGTTACTGCCTTCCCTCTCATAAGGTGTCACAGTTACTGAAAACTCCGGCATTTCCTGTGTACGCTCCTGCTTCTGTGTCTCCTCTTTCTCCGGTTCCTTGATTCTTGCATAGGCATCAAGAATATTGGTATAGAGTTCCTCACGAAACTCTGCTGTAATAGGATTGCACACATCCTTATAGATCACACCGTTGCTTTCATCACGCTCATTGGAGCGGTATCTTGGCATTGATACGAAAAGCTCTCCCTTGTCCTTATTCTCAAGGATTGCAATATTGGTGATCTTAAATGAATCACCGAATACCACTGTTGCAAATCCTTTGATATTGCTGCCCTCTTTTGCCCTTACTTCGTTTACCTTAATTGAATACTTCATATGCTATTCCTCGCTTTCTTTTTGTTCTTTGTTTTGCTCCGGTATGATAAACTCACACCAAAGCTGTTCTATCTGTTCACAAGACAATCTGCCATTTAACCAGTTGCCAAGTGTAACGACCATTCCGTCCTGCTCATAGTAGAGCCACTCCTGTGTTTCAATGTTCCCCTCATACACGATGGTCACATCAAAATCAGGCATAAATAATCCTTCCTCTGCATCCCATACACAGGCTATTCCCTGTCTGAGTGTCAGATTCAGGCTTTCGACATACACAGACCAGCCGCTTACGACTATCTGAAAGTCATCATCAATCTCAGCAATATCATCCTCGATGTCAATTCGCTCTTCCATTTCTGCTACTGCCTCTTCTATCTCACCTAACCGGTATCTTTTATTCATCCACACCTGCCTCCTTATATCTGCATCTGACCACAAAACGCATAGTACCCTTCTGTGAACAGGTAAAAAGAGTTAATTCCTTTTCCTCTCCCTGTGTCTTAATGCTGTTGTCATAAGGATTTACCACCTCTGTGTCTGTTACTTCATAGATATGAGTCTGTCCGTTTTTGTCGATAATTGTCACACCATCTCCTATGGAAATCTGATTTAGTGGTGTAAAAAATGTGCCATATCTGCTGCCATTGTGACCGCATAACACACAGTTGCCACTTTCTCCGATTCCTGCAGTCTCTTCTATATGACCAATCCCGGCATTAAGCACTTTACTTGTGGTTCCTTCCATTACCGGATACCTGATATCTAAGCCCGGTATCTCAATGATGCCGATAACACCGCCTTCTTTAAGAATGGCTTCATCCTCTTTACTAATGGAGGTTTGCTCTTCCTCCACATCTGTTTCTTCATCGTAATCATCCTCCAATGTCTGCTCAAATTCACTTATGAGCTGTTCTGTCTGTTTTTCTCCGGTTGCCCGCCAGAAAAAAGGGACTGCCATAATGGCAATCCCTGCTGTAATCAGTAGTCCTGCGACCACTTTTCTTATGCTCATATTATTCACTCTCCTATCGTGTTCTGCCCTCTCTGTCCGCTTGATAAGCACCTTTATCCTCTGCTACAATTGCTGCAGATTCCATTCTGTCATCAGCTTCTCTTTCTTCCTCCGGTCCGCTCAGGTCTGCATCCACAGCCTTTGCGTTCTCAAGGTCAAGCTGGGCATCAGTTCACACTGCCTTGACAGCTTTTCTTCCAGTTCCTTGCTGTATGCAAATGGCTTGTCATACTCTGCCTTTGATGCTTCAAGGTCATTCTGGTACTGCTCAATCTTCTTTTCTAAGAAATCAATGTTCTCATGGAGTCCATTGAACAGGTTTTCCAGCTTTACCATGCTGCCGACCGGACTTGTGGAAAGTTCTGCCTTGTACTCAGTCTTTCCACGAAGCACCATATAATTGATACCAAGGAAGTTCTTTTCCACAAGCAGCTCAAATCCATGGAACTTGCCGATTGCAGTTGTCTCTCCGGTCTTACATTTGCTGATTGCTTCAAGCATCATCGTTCCTCCATCCACACGCTCTGTGTAGGTTGCTTTGCCTATGGTAATGGCAAATTCCGGATTATCAATCAGTTCTTTATCCCTTGCCTTTACATCTTCTCTTACATTGGCAAGCTTTTCTGTTGCTGTCTTAATAAGCTTCGGGTACTTAATCATAAAGTTATCCTGCAATCCATATCTCTGATTGTCATAGGATGCCTTTAAGAGCTTTAATCTCTGGACATCATTGTCAATCTCCATCTTTTCCTTGATTAAAGGATTGCCTGTGGCAACCGCTTTAATCTCTGCATAGGAAAGTGTTGCCTCATCGATATCCTCACAGCTTCGGCTTACAGCCTTGCTTGTCATGACCTGACTGATGAATCGCTGCTTATTTTCAACAAGCGACCAGTTGTATGCATCAAAAGTTCCTTTGGTGACATATCTATAGATTGCCACCTCTTCATTTTCGTTGCCCTGCCTGATGCCTCGTCCTTCCCTCTGTTCAATGGAGCTTGGCTTCCAAGGACAGTCCACATGATGCATTGCAACCAGATGTGTCTGAACATTAACGCCAGTACCACATTTATCTGTAGAACCTATAAGCACTTTTTTCTTACCTGTTCTCATTTCCTTAAATAGTGCATCCCTCTGTGCGTCGGTCTTTGCATCATGGATAAATGCTATCTCCTCTGCCGGAATACCATACTGTATCAGTGTTTCCTTCAGATAATCGTAGATGGTAAAATCCTTATCCGGTCCCGGTGTGCCGATATCCGAAAAAATAAGCTGGCAGCCTATATGACCGTTGGCATTTCCTTTCTCATATTCTTTCCATACATTCTCCGCTACCTTATTGAGCTTTCCATCTGGATTATTTGGTGCGTCCTTATCAATCAGCCTTGCATCTGTTCCGAGTAATCTTGCCTCATGAGTAATCTTTAGGAAGTTGTCCACACTTGGATCAACTCCACCACCTCTGATACGCTCTGCCCTCACAACAAAGTCTTCCATAACCTGCTTTACATACCAGTCAGGCTCTGACTCCACTATGATAGGCTTGCCGCCACGAAGAGCCGGCACATCAAGGTCAAGCATGTCTGCGGTCTGCACATCTGCTACTTCACGAAAGATATTCATAAGCTCCGGCAGATTCGTAAACTTATTGAATCTGCTTTTAAAACGGAAACCGCTTCCCTCTACAGTAAGCTCCAGTGCTGTTGTCACTTCACCAAAGTTCGCTGCCCAGGAATCAAAGTGATAAATCCCCATCTCTTCAAGTGCCGCTTTCTGTAAGTAAAGCTGCATGACATACATCTCACACATGGTATTGGATATTGGCGTACCTGTCGCAAACACAATGCCTCTGCCATCATTTATCTCAGACAAATACTGGCATTTAAGCTGCATATCCGTTGACTTCTTCGCTCCACTGCTGCTGATACCTGACACATTATTCATCTTGGAAAAAATCGCAAGGTTCTTAAAATTGTGCGCTTCGTCAACCATGATAGAGTCCACACCAAGTTCCTCAAAGGTTATAAGGTCATCCTTCCTGCTCTCATCTGATAAGGATTTCAGCTGCTCCTCCAGCTTTTTCTTCTGGCTTTCCATCTGTTTTACAGTCCAACGCTCCCCGTTACGCTCCTTCATCTCATCAATCGCATAGCTGATTTCATCAATCTGCTCATTGAGCATTCTTTCCTTTCTCTCTGCTGAGATCGGGATTTTTTCAAACTGCGAGTGCGACATGATGATACAGTCATAGTCACCTGTTGCAATCCTTGATACGAACTGCTTCCTGCGGCTCTTTTCAAAATCACGCTCTGTGGCAACCAGGATATTTGCTGACGGATAAAGCCTTAAAAACTCTGATGCCGTCTGACCGATAAGTGGCTTTGGAACAACCATGATCGTCTTATTGGCAAGTCCGAGTCTCTTCTGCTCCATACAGGCAGCCATCATCTCAAAGGACTTTCCGGCACCAACGCAGTGTGCCAACAGGGTGTTTCCTCCAAGAAGGATTCTTGCCACCGCATTCTTCTGATGTGGCTTTAACTCAATCGCCGGATTCATTCCCGGAAACTGTAAGTGACTTCCGTCATACTCACGCAGACGGATGTTATTGAATGTCTCGTTGTAATACTCCACATATTTCTGTCTTCGCTCCGGCTCTGCAAACAGCCATTCCTTGAACTTCTCCTTGATCATGTTCTGCTTTTCCCTTGCAAGCATTGTCTCGTTCTTATTGACTTCGTAATGATATTTGCCATCACCGTCATCAATCCTGTCCCTTACTGTTACAGTTTTAAGATTCAGCGTATCCTCAAAAATAGAATAAGCATCCATGCGGCTTGTACCATAAGTCTTAGTAGCTGCCACTGAATGCTTATCCATGCTCTTATTCTCGATGAACCATTCCATGCTCATCTTATTTAAGTGTACCTGAATGCCTGTATTGTAAAACTGGCTTCTGACTGCCCTTGCTCTTCTTGGTGTATTGAGAAGCTCATAGATAAACTGCTCATAATCAAGCGACTCAATCCATGTCGTACCAATCTTTACATCAATATCCGAGGCTTCAATCCATTCCGGCTGCACCTTTTCAAGTGCTGCCACATTTCCTGCAAATCTTTCTGCCTGCGGATTGTCTGTATCAGCCGCCATAGCCTTTGCTACACGAAGTTTGTCTCTCACATTTCCCGAAAGATACTCGTCTGCTGTCTCCCAGCCGATGTCGGGATTGTTCTCGTTGTAGCGGTCTGGATTTAGGAAAACCAGTCCGTCCAGCTCTTCCACAAGGACTGCCCTTCTAGCTCTGCTAATGCATCATCACTTAGCGTTATCTCATCCACTGTCTGTCCGGACTTTTCTGCAAGTTCTTCCTTTGCATTTGTAATATCCGGCTCATAGATAGAAAGCATATAGGCAAGATTTACATATCCAAATTCATTGACGGATACATTTAATGCTTCCACAGCGGTCTCCACTCTGTCTATGACTGTCTTTGCCTTAATCGTCTGCTTATAAAACATATCCGCTTTTTTCACCTCCCCATCTTCGTTTACTTCCTCAAGACTGCAAAGAAGTGGATAATCGCTGTCATCCCTGAATGCTATTCTGTTTGCTTTTGAAGTAATGGCTCCATACTGCTTTACGAAGGCATCATATTTTACATTAAGAAGTCTCTGCTTATCAGAAAGCTCCTCCTCGCTGCAGCCATCCATCTGGATATCAATCAGCTCTCTTGTTATCTGTCTGATTTCATCAAGGCATCGGATTCGCTCCTCGGCAGTCTGTGATACTTCTTTTTTTACCATCTCGGAATTTTCCCTGTAATAGAGTTTTCCTTCAAAAAATGTGTAAGTGTAGTTTCTCACATCCGGATCAGCCGGGATAACTTCCTCCGTCTGCTCCGCCTCATCTGCCACTCTCTCAAAATCTGTCATCTGGGCTTTGATATTACCGATAGCCTTATTGAGAGTCTCATACATATTGAAGTTCTCATCATTATTCACACAGACTGTATATCTGCTGTCCTGTCCGTAAATCCTTGTGTCATATTCCATAGATCCAAGCATCATCTCCGGATGCTCTGCAAAATAAGAGTTGACTGCAATGCCATTCTCAGTTACACCAAGGTGTACCCAGTCCGGCTCAATATCAATCTTTCTCTCCCTCTTCTGCAAAAACAGGATATCTGCTGTCACTTCGGTTCCTGCATTATCTTTAAATGCAGTATTCGGAAGTCTTACTGCTCCCACAAGCTCTGCTCTTTCAGCCAGATACTTTCGGATAGTAGGATTTGCCTTATCAAGTGTTCCCTTTGTGGTGATTACTGCAACCATGCCTCCCGGTCTTACCTGATCAAGTGCTTTTGCCAGAAAATAATCGTGGATACGGAAGTTATACTTGTTGTACTTTGAATCAAATACCTTATAATCACCAAATGGCACATTTCCGACAACCACATCAAAGAAGTTATCCGGATATGTGGTATTCTCAAATCCTGTGATACTGATATTGGCATTCTGATAAAGCTGCTTTGCAATTCTTCCTGAAATGCTGTCAAGCTCCACCCCATACAGCTTGCTTCTCTGCATTGGTGCCGGCATACTTCCAAAGAAGTTACCGATACCCATAGATGGCTCTAATACATTGCCGCCTCTGAAACCAAACTGGACAAGTGCCGAATTTATGCACATGGCAATCTCCGGTGAAGTATAAAAGGCGTTATTTACTGTTGCCCTTGCAGCACTGTATTCCTCATCAGATAAAAGGTCTTTCAGCTCTGCATATTCTTTGCTCCAGCCTGCGTTATTCTCATCAAATGCCTGTGACAGTCCGCCCCATCCGACAAACTTCGACAGAGTTTTCTGTTCCTCAGGTGTGGCAAGCCTGTTCTCTGATTCAATCTGCTTTAAAGTGCGGATTGCATCCATATTCCACTGGTATCTGGTCTTAGCACCGCCTTTTTCCATTTCCCAGAGGTTATAGTGGAAATTGTGTTTCGTCTGCCCGGCAACATTCTTCTCATTTTCAAGACTTTCTACTTGCTGTACTGGTTCCTGCTTTGGTGTAAAATCTACAGTTTCCTGTGATTCTGTATCAGCCTGAATATCATCCACAGATACTGATACTGCATCATCTGAAACCACATGTCCATTCTCATCAATCTTGGTTTCCCAGCCATTCGCTATTGCTCTTTCCCTGGTTTCAAGACGATTGGCTTTTACACTATCCTCGATATCAAAGAATCTCTTATAGACCGGATTCATCTTATCCCTGTCAGCCTTCTGCTTTGTCTCCTGATAATACTTCTTCTGGTCTTCTCCGCAGTAAAATGGCTGTTTTACCATATAAGATAAGATTTCATATAACTCACGCCAATCGAGAACACCTTCTTTACGCACACCATTCCTGTTCTTATAGCTGATCTTCACATATCCGCTTCTGATTGAGTACTCCACAAGACCATACTTATTGTTGGAATATGCTTTTCTTTCTGCATTATCTGTCCCTAATGCAATATCCCTGATAAGGTCAAGTTTATTGGGTATAAATGCAAAATCAGACTGCACCACATCCATAAGGAATGCCCTAAACGGAGTGTAGCAGCTGCAATCTGTTACAAGAATCTCCGCCGCATCACGCAGGTCTTCATCAAGCTCTGCAATACGCTTGGCATAATCAATCGGTGTAATATACTTAAGCTCTGATGGATCTTTTTCAGATGTTTCAGCTTCTATCTCGGCACCATATTCTGCCTGGGTTATCATGCGATCTTCATCGGCAGTTTCCTGTGGTGTCATGCCATATGCAGATACATATGCTTCATTACTTTCCTCATGTGCATCTTCATGCGAATTTGCTACTTTTACAGATCGGTTAGAAGCATAGCTCTCTGGCTCATCCGGTATTGCATAATCATCAATCTCTGATTCTGCCTCTTCCGGTTCCACTTCCCGATATTCGGCATCAATGACCTCATCATCCTCACGGAGTCCGTCCATCGCAAGCTCATCAATACGAGGTGTCTCAGGCTGGTATTCCCCTGTAAGAATAAGGACACCAAGCTCTTTTTCGATATCTTTCCATGAAACATATCCTTCAACCTCTCCATCCTCATCTCGCCACTGAAAACGCAGTCCGTTCCCATGAAATGTGTCATATCCGTGCAGTCCCAGTCCGTCAACCGGCCAGCCTGCACCTCCCTGACCATACTCTGCTTTGATACGCTTTGCTCTGGTTCCTGCATCAATCTCTGTTTCAAAAATCTTGCATACCCTGCCCTTACCACCGATAAAACCTGTACCTCTCATAAGCACCTGTTTGATATACTCACCTGGTACTGTTGCAGACTTTTTGGGATTCAGGTAATTGTATTTACCTGCTAATGCAGCTTTTCTGTCCTGCTCGAACTGACGCATAAACTGATTATTGTTTTCGTCCTCAGTATGAATGGTGCCAATGCTTGCCTGCCCATTCTGGTCGAAAAAAAAGGAAGCCTGTGTATATTCGGCTTCCTTACTAACACCCAATGAATTGATTTCATCAAGTTCCCTATTCAGTTCTGTATCATCTGATTCTAGTGGAATCGCATCACTATCTGATTCAGTACCACTTCCTCTGCCTGCATCTTCGCCTGCTCTCTTATCTTCCACATCTCCATTGTCGATGACGGATTCTGTGGCTTGTGCTTCGCCAGATAC
Source organism: Clostridium sp. AM46-21 (assembly GCF_003480025.1). Lineage (NCBI taxonomy): Bacteria > Bacillati > Bacillota > Clostridia > Eubacteriales > Clostridiaceae > Clostridium > Clostridium sp. AM46-21. The sequence continues at coordinate 122,395 of NZ_QUIB01000005.1, read as the reverse complement.
TGCATCTCCAGCTGGTCGTACAGCTGGTTCGCTTCCTCCTCTACCGCTGACATCTTCTCGTACATCTTCCCGAATCTCATCAGCGTCTTGTATCTTGCCGGCTCGTTCTCCTTTAGATAGTTCATCGCCATCCTTCCGTATTTGCCCAGCTTCGTGAGATCCTCCGTCTCGTCCGGCATCTCTATCTGCGGATAAAGCAGTCCGTCCACTTCCTTGTAAGTCATTTCTTCTAACATATCCAATTCTCCTTTCGCTCTCGATTGCCTTTAAGTTACGACTAAATTCTCTAAGAACACTACAGGAGACATCGCATACAATGGAACCAAGACGGTAAATGATCTCTTCGTCTTTGATATTTACGATCTGACTGAAATCCTGTTCTTGCACAGATAAGTCAAATCCGCATCTCGTCCCTACAGCATACATGACACTTGCATATACAAGCTGCTCCATGTCCATTTCCTGCTGTAAGCCATTGCGTTTCTTACTTTCTTCCTTTATCACACTACCTGATAGCTGCATGAGCTCGGTCATTCGGTCTCCGAACTCTTCTTTTATTATAAGCCAAACATCTGTTCCTGTAAACTGTTTTAATATATTTTTTAGAGACTCCCTGTTGCTGTTATCGTACTGCTCAATCTGACCTTCTGATACGAGAAAATCCACATAATCTTTAAGATTTTCTCCCTCAAGGTCCCATGTCAGCTTAACATTCTTCCCTCCGGTATCACTGATATCAAATATATACCTCATGCGTGGATTCAGTGCCCTTGACGGGAAGATAGCGCAGCCTTTCGCACCACGCTTTACATATCTTCCCACCTTTTTCCAGGTATCATAATCTGCCATGAGTGTGCTTTTTTCCGGAGGTCTCTGAGCTGTTATCATAACGATATTGTCAAATTCATAGCGGTATAACTGACCTGCGACCTTTAACACATCCTTCCAGTTCTTTTCTGATCTGGTGATGTTACCAATTTCAGAATCGTATATCGCTTTGACCTTCATATCAACGCCCATACCTTTGTCCTCCTCTACTTAAACATCTCTGCAAACAATCCCTTAAAGAGCTTTAACTCATCCTTATCCAGCTCGATTGCAAATTCATTGTCGATTGCCTGTTTTTCGCATTTATCCTTTTTCTTTGCAATCTTACGCACCACACGAAGAAGCACATAGCACTCCTTGGACTTTGCAATGCTCTGTTTAAAGGTCAGCTCATCCTCATCGACTGACTTCTGTGTCTGATAGATAATCTCTTTTAACTTATCATTGATACCATCTACTTCCTCAAGGGAAATAATAACGGATGCCTTAGAAGCACCCGATCTGTCCCACTCCTTATGAAGTTCCTTTACTAAAAACTCCATGTTCTTAATTACTGTTGTTGAATCACTTTTCATCTTGCTTTTCCTCCGTTTTCTTTTAATGAAGAAGGGAGCTGACCTTCGCTGATAGGCGCAAAATCAACTCCCTTCATGTCCTCTGCTCCAAGGACTATCTGCTCTGCATAATACATATCCATTGCCTTATTGATGGCATCGTCAAGCGACTCTGCCTTTACTTTCTGTACTCGTGAAAGCACTTCTTTTATCTCAACATCAAATTCCTGTTCCATATGATATCGCCTCCTGTAAAAATCTCATCACCGGCACTTTTCTTCCTTTACCTGTCTTTCCTTAAAGCCCTCATCGTACTTTCCATCTTCCAGCCTGTCGTAAAAACAGTCCTCTTCAATCGTTCCGAAATCCTCATACATCTGGTGAAGGAAATCATTCTGCAGTTTCTTTGGCACATCATCATCCTTTGACATATCCTGATAAAAATAGAACTTCTGCTTTAGCTTTGCCCTGTAATCATAGATATCCTCTATCTTTTCCGGTGTGCCATACTCCCTCTTGTATGCCTTGAAATTCGTGGTTGAGAGTGTGGAACCGAGATAAATGCCATGCTCCCACGATACTCCGATTGTGGTATTGTCCTTTGTAGGCTTCTCATCCTTCGGATAACGCTTATACTCTGTCGCACCAAGGGCGATTGTAAGAGAACCTGACTTCATATCCATCACCACGAGATTCCTTGGTGATAATGCTTCAAGCACCATGTAATCATGGTCATTGAAGTTATGGAATGTCTGTCCCCTTTCAAATGATCTGTCCACACTTTCATAATGCAGGTTAAAATCATCCACCCAGCCCTTATCGGTCATTCCAATCTCCTTAAGCTTTGCAACACATTCAGAAGAACTGGCTTCTTTATCAAACCGAAATTCTTTGGAATCGTTATAAAGTCCCTGAAGAAAGTGCCCCAGCTGAATATCATCCAGACAGAATCTCGCAGATACAGTTACATTTGCTGCCCTGTAATACTCTGCGAAGTTATCTGCTTCACCAAGTGTCCTTCCAAGCTGCAACAAATTGTCTGCAAGCTCTGACATGTCATCAACTGCTATAAAACTCTTATAATCATCCAGAATCATCAGCATATTTGTCTCTGTTCCCCTGTCGTTTTCTGTTACCAGTATCATATCTTTTAAATCCATTCTTACCTCCAGTCTCAGAGAGGGACTATGCCCTCTCTGCAAATTTCCTGTTATGGTCTTCCTATCACAACAATCTTTCCTGTGCTTGCCACATCCCTGTAGACCACACCAAGACTTTCATTAAGTGCCTCTACCACCTTGCCATTTCCGACATATACTGCCACATGGCTGATGTTCTTATATCTTCCGTTGCTTGTAAAACTGTAGAAGATAAGGTCTCCCGGCTGTAACTCATCAAAGGAGACAGTCTTTCCGGCTTCATCAAGTCCCTGTGCCTCCGCTGCCGCTGTGGTTGCACCGCCATAACTAATATCCACGCCTGCATCTTTCCATGAATAATAGGCTAAGGAACTGCAGTCATAATAGTTACCGCTGTCTCTTAAATCCTGACTATAAGGGAAGCCAACTCTGTGAAGTGCATAAGAGCAGACTGTTTTCTGCCTGCTGTCTGTAATTTCGTTTAGGATGGCATTGATTTCATCCTCAGTCATGGAGCTTACTCCCGGACTTCCGCCTCCGCCGCCACTTCCGCTTCCGGCATATCCAAGCTGTCCCATAAACTCCGGACTCATGATCTGCTCAAGCATTTCCACATGATCAGAGTTAAACCCATAGACCGAAATCATATCCCTGTACGATTTCAGCGTTACATTCACATACAGAACAGACTTCGTGACAGTAGTCACATTGCCGTCTGCATCCGTTTCTTCCACATCCTTTGTTCCGGTGCTTGTGGTGTATGAACACATATCATTTACAACTGCCTGCAGCCAGCCTTTAGAAGTATCATTCATGACTGTTGCAGTATCTCCGACACCATGCTTGACCATATAGACTGCCATGATGTCATAGTAATTACTTGGGTTTTCTTCCATACCTTCATAGTCCACATATACAAGCTCTCCAAGATCATATCCGGTATGCTCATTCACTTTCGTGTTCACATCCCGGTTAAACTCCTGCACATAGGCACTCGTTACTGTCTGCACGGTATCTCCTGATTCAAGTGGTGGCAGGAATAAAGCAAATGGTGAATTGTAAAGGATTGCTATCACCGCTATAACCGGAACCGCAATCATGGCAACTACAAGAACAAGTAATAAAAGCACCAGTCCGATAATCGGTGCCGCTGCCTTTACCCAGGTAATCGCTTTTCGCACAATCAGATCCTTTACCAGCTTTGCCACGCTGTCTGTCTGATTCTCCTGTGCTTTCATCTTATCCAGAAAGAATTTTATCTTCCTGCTCCGGTTGGTCATCTTTTCATCCTTGACCTCTATGGACGCACCTGCCGCATATCCGGCTGCCATGCCGATTGCCGTGCCTGCTCCCGGTGCAACCGCTGTTCCTGCCGCCGTAGCAGCTGCCTTTGTAGCAGTTTTCGTTGCAACCTTGGCAGTAGTCTTTGCTGTTTCTTTTGCCGTCTCTTTAGCTACAGTCTTGGCTGTATCTTTGGCAGCTTTCTTTGCTGTCTTTTTTGCCAGCTTCTTTCCTGCCTCTACCTTCTTGATACGCTTCTTTGCCTCGGCTGCCGCCTTTTTCCTGAAAAGTGCAGCACCCTTAGAAGCAGTTCCGGTAACAGGGCGGCTTGCTTCATATGCAAGATATGCTGCCTGCGATACCTCCTGCCCGCCCTCCACCTGCTCCGTTACTGCCCCAGCTGCAAGTGCTCCTGTTCTTCCTGCAATGTGAAGATTGGTGTTCTTGGTCTTGATGGAAGTTCCTGACTCTCTGATGTTACGCTTAAACCTAGAAAGACCTTTATCCTTAGCCTCCGATTGATGAATGGTACTCTTTCTATAAGTACGCTTTCCACCAGCACTTTTCTGAAGCATTAATTTTGCAGATGCTTTTTTATCCATTTCATTGGCTTTAGCATCATGCACTTTCGGACCTCTCTCTACTGTATAGATGTTGCTGCCTTTAATCTTGGCACCCTTTGGCTCGTGGGCATGAATCTTGGCTTTCTCCTTGGTGTGAATGACCATAGGCTTATCATCCACCTTTTTTATCTTCAATGTTCTCACCTTCTTTCTACATCCATTACCCAAAAATGGGTAAAAAAATAGCCATCTGGATGATTAGTCCAAATGGCTTATGTAAAAATCTATTTAATTCTATTGTAAAGAACTGTCTCTATTCTGGTTGATAAATCAATCTTTTTCTTATAAAGAAGTGTCCACGATGCTTGATTTTTTGAATAATCCATCTTTTCCTCTGGAAAAAATGAACGACAGAAATAATTATCTCCTTCATCATTAGATAAAAACAAAAATAGATTCCTGCTCTCCACGTTGTTTTCCATAAGATAATCAGCCTCAATCATTGAATACATATTTGCTTTCTTATTATACTTAAACACAGTATCATTACTATCAATCATTTGTTCAAGCAATGGCAGGAAATGAACTCTTTGCTCTATCTTATTATAAAAATCTGATGACTCTATTTTTTCAATTGTAATTGTTCCATCTGCTATCTCATCAAATACTCTGCCTCTGTCTCGGCTCAATTCAGGTCTGTCTACCAGATATTGTAATCCCATAAGATGAAAACAATCTTTTTTATCAAATGAAATTCTTAATGTAACTGAAACACCTTTTCTCCCTAGTACAAGCTCATATTCGGTTGATAATAGCGGAATAAATGCATTTATGCAATCTAAAACATTCCTCATTACAGTTCTCCACTACATCCTTGGATTAAGAAAGGCTCTGCATAAGCAGAGCCCTTCTAACATTTTCTTTCGAGGATTAACCTCTAGCCAGATTGTGGTAAATGTCAAACCCTTATAAAGCTCATAAGGCACTGCTCTCTGGCACAACACCTTACTTTGCCGCTTGGCAGACACTCAAGTTGCCTGTCTTTAATATTATATTACCTGTCATATGAAAATATGTCAATCCAAAATTCATGACTTCATAAAGAATTAACATTTTTCATTTGCATGCTTTTTCATCTCAATTATCTCGTGAATGTTGGTATTGTACAGCTTGTACAAATCCGTATCCTTACTTATCTGATTATCAAAAGGAATCACCACTGAACCACACTTGATAAGTCCCATTCCCGATGCAGTATTGGTTACGAATCTAAGCTGTGCTTCTGATACTCCGATAACCTCTGCCATCTTGGAACTATCCGTATTAGCCTGCTTTAAAAGTGCCACAAACTCTGAGTTTGCAAGCATTGTGGTTGCTGTGTAATTCTGCAACAGATCGATGACATTCTGCGTGATACCGGTACAAAGACCTCCCTGCTTTCTTACTTTCTTCCAGAGCTGCTGCAGGTATTTTGCAGAATACTCGGAATTAAGCAGGACATGGAACTCATCAATATAGAGCCATGTTGCCTTGCCTCTCTTGCCATTCTCAACAATCCTGTTCTGAATAGACTCCATCATGACAAGCATTGTGATAGGACTAAGCTCTGTACCTAAGTCCCTGATACCATATACTGTGAATCTGTTATCCACATCCACATTTGTCTGGTGATTGAAGATGTTAAGTGAACCATTTACAAAAAGCTCCAAAGACAATGCAATATCTTTTGCCTCGTCCTCCGGCTGTGCCATAAGGATATCGTAGAAATCACTCATCACCGGGATATACTTCTCTTTGCTTCTTGCAATGTCGATATACCGCTTTCTCACACAGCGGTCAATGATTGATTTCTGTCTTGAATTTAAGCTGTCTCCGATACACTGCTCACAAAGACCAAGCATGAACTCGCCCTTTTCTCTTACCATTCCCTTGGAATCATTTGGATCAAGGCTCCATACATCCATCTCCAGCGGATTTACATAGTTATCCGTATAAGTAGACATATTTACTACAGTTCCGCCATAGGTTTCTGCAATATCAAAGTACTCATTCATTGGATCTATGACGATTATCTCATCATCACCCGACAAGAATACGCTGCCCATTTCCATCTTACAGAAGAACGATTTACCGGAACCAGGCACTCCGAATACGAATCCATTTCCGTTGATGAGCTTCTTTCTGTTGCCGATATTCACATTCTTGCTGATCTGGTTGATGCCATAATAGTTTCCTGTGCTGTCATTTAATTCCTGCACATTAAATGGCATAAGCACCGCAAGTGACTGGGTAAGAAGGATACGCATTGTCTCCACCTGTCTTACACCAATCGGAAGTGCTGTGTTGAGTGCTTCCCTCTGCTTTAAGTAGTGTGTATCAATCGTGCAACTGTTACGCTTTCCGATAGTCTCCACAGTCTCACATACACTCTCAAGCTCCTTCTTGCTTTCTGCCATAAGAATAATGGTTACTCCCACAAAGAAAAGGCACTGGTCATTCTCACGGACATCATCCATGATTTCCTCAATCTCCTTTTTCTCCGTTCTCTTGGCATATGAGATTTCCGTAGAAAAATCGTTATTCTTATTACGGACTCTCTGCTGCTTAATGATATCCGACTCAATACCAAGGTATTTCTTCTGAAGCACCTTTGTTGTCAGATCCTTGGGAACAGGCACCACATCAATGCTCGTGATGGAATGAACCGGAAGGGAAGTAATCTCATTGATGAATCTGTCTGACAAACTGCTCGGATACTTTTTGATAAAAAGCGCCTTGCAGAATTTACTCTCATCCTCAAAATGGTCCGGGAAATATTTCACCATACCATTGCACAGATCATTTCTAAAATCTGCCCCGACCTTCTTTGCCTTTTTGATATCAAAATCAAAGCTGCCCTCATCTCCAAGATGATAATAGTCATAGAGCACTTTCAGTCTCTCATTGCCATTAAGTGGTACAATCTCCGCACCAAGCTCAATGAAAGCCTTGTGTATCGTTGCCTCAAGGGTTGCAAACTGTGCCTTCGCCTCCTCAAAGTTCTTCCTCTCAATCGTGATCGTCAGATATCTCTCCTGCTCAATCCCCTGTCTGCCCTCAATAATCTTCTCCTCAATGATGTCATTGTAGATACTTCTATAATTATTGAAGCCATCGTTTTTCTCAGCAATCAGAACCTTGTCACGGAGTTCATCCATGTTTTTGTTCTTATTGTTGATCGTAATCTTATAATTACAGTCCAGCGAATTTAAGAACTTACAGTATCTCTCGAAAATACCGATCTGCTCATCCTCGGTTGCTGTCGTGTAATTGATGTCCTGAAAGCGGTAGCATTTGGAATACTTATTTTTGCTTACTTCAAAAATGCCGTTTTCAGCCACCGCCATAATCTCTATGGTTTCCTGAATGGATTTAGGTGTCTTATACAAAGGCTCACTCGCCTTCTTTAATAACTTAAATCCGTCTGTAAATAAACCCATGTCTCTAACCTCGCTTTCTTATAATGAAAGCCCGCCGGGAACTTCACCCTGCGGGCTGTGTTCCCGACCTTGCGGTCAGATACTATTCGTTTCTAATGCATTGCCTTATATACTGCAATGCCTGCTACTGCCGCCACAATGACTGCGACAAGTCCAAACAGCATGTTTCTCGTCTTTTTCTTCATTGCTTCAAACTCCTCCTGCTTCTTTACAGCCGAATCAGCTGTTACAGTCTCCGGTTCAGCCTTTCTGCCTTCCTTCTTTACCTGTTCATTCTGTTCTGCTTCTAACTGCTTTATTGCAGGCTCTCCCTCTGTTGATACATAGGTAAGTGCCCTGTTACCAAACATAAAATGCAGTTTCTTTCCCATATACTCGTAGAAATTCATCCCGTTAAAGGAATAGAATCCGCCAAGAGCAATCGGTGCCACACATGGAATTGCCACATAAGCAGAACCCGTAAGACCGATATACTTGTAAAGAAGAAGGACGATACCGCCACCAACCACTACGCTTGCAATGGAAAATATAAGCTGCCTTGCAGTAAGTCCCATTGCAACCGATTCCTGATAGCGGTCAATATCCTTGTTTACTTCGATTACCATTGTCGCTTCCTCCTATCTTGATAAATCCTTTTTCTCCGGCTTTCTTGTCATTCCAATATTCGCCTCATACTTATCCATTCCATCCGGACACAGTTCCCTAAGCTTGTCTACATTGAACAGATAAAGAGGATATTCACAGAACCCGCTCCTTTGCGTGAATCCAGTAAACTCTCCAAGGTCGTTATCTGTAATAAACTTTTCAATATCCGGCATGTCATTCACATTCAGATATCCGCAGTAATTTGGTGCTGCAACCGACAAATTCACAGTCACATCCCCAAAAGGCTCCTCATATCCATCTTCATTACACATAAGACCGATAAACATTGCCCTGTTATTCATATACTGCTGGATATCAAATGTCACCTGCGTTTCTCCGGTTATGCTTGAATTATAAGTAACCTGTTTCTTTTCATTATCCATTTCTGCCTCCTTCTATAATCCAAATGCCTTGCTTGTAAGTGTCTGTGCACCCTTCACACTTCCAACAGTCATTGCTATCGTAAATGTCATTTCACACAAATAAATAAGCGTCTGTGCCCAGTCAGCGTAACTTCCTGTAAATGCCGGAAGTCCTGCATTGATAAATGCATTACATACCACAATCGCAAGTGCCATCGTTACTGCCTCAAATACACACGAAAGAAAATATTTGCAGTAGGTAGCCATTGTATGACTGACCATTCTGTTTCCTGCCATCGTGGAACAGGCAATCGCACCGAGCGGCACAATAATCAGGATTTTTAAGAACCTGAAATACACTGTGTAGATGATAAAGAATCCACAGATAATAATGATGATTGCAAGCAAAGCTGTGAGTATCAGCATTACCAGACTCTCACCAAATCCAAGTTCCTTAATGATATCTGCCTGTGTACTGTCAATAGCAAGCTGTGTCGTTGTCCCGGCAGATATAAGTCCTACCAGATTTCCTATGGAAGTAAAAAACGCTTTCATGATCGTGACATTATTTGCAACAAACCATTCTGCAAGTCCCAGTCGGATAAGCATACGAAATATAGACTCAAACCTCATTTCATCTTTTACATCTATGCTTTCCGAGCAGAAACCGATAACAAAGAACAGCACAACGAGGGATGAACCGACCGCTACAAAGACCGGCTCAATACCCTCAATAACTGCCCAAGGACCTCCGCCCTTGAAACTGACCGGTGACTGTCCAAGCATTGCAAAGACCAGGGATATCTGATTGTTCCAAAACCCAAACACCGCCTCAAGAAGTGCAAGGATCTTGTCTCCAAGCTTAAAAATATCCATACTTGTTATTCACCTCTTTCCTTTTACTAAAAGGGGAACTTTTTCCCCCATCTTAGAAGCCTAAGAATGTCAGTACTGTTGAAATACCAGCCATCATGACACCTGCTACAATTCCTTTCAGTGCAGAGTTCATGGTAGATGAATCCTGCTGCTGGTAGGCTTGTGCGAACTCCATAACATTCTTTGCAAGAATGATGACACCAACCGCACCAATGACTGCAATGATAAGTGTCTTTAAGTTCTCAAGCGGCTGTGTTACTGCGGAAGTATCTCCTGCCGCAAAACAGGTTGTGCTCATAAGCATTACTCCCATAAGTGCCCCGGATAATGCCGGAACGAATCTCTTCTTAAAGTGAATGAATCTGCTCTTCATGCCTTTCTCCTCCATCTGATTGTTGTTAGTTGTAATAATCTGTTCTTTTCTCATGTTGTCTCTCTCCTTTTTGTTAAAAAAATAAGCCAGCAGGGATAATCCCTAACTGGCTGTTAAAAGTTACTCTATATGATCAGGCAATGCCTGTTGTAATGATTAAATCGGGCTTTCCCCGATATGGTGTGCTTCAATCACCTCCTTTCAAGGCGCAAAAAAGCACCTTAACCTGATTGGCTAAAGTGCTTATATTGGTTTGATATAAAATTGTTGTGAGTCAGACACACTGAACTCTGAGCAAAAGCCCAAGGGACTTTAATGCCCCTTATGCTTTTCTCTTTTCTTTTGCTGTTTCAACTCAAACATTCGCTGTTCTTCCGCCTCTTTTTTCTTGCGGCTTCTCTCTTTACGCACCTGTTTGTTCTGTTCCTGCTGTAATTTCAATGCCTGCTGTGATTTTGTGCCGATGCCTGTTTCCATCGTCTGCTTTTTCGCTTCTCGCTGCATCCGTTTCGGATTTCTTTTTATATCCTTTACAACAGTTTCAACAGCCGGACTGAATTTCAAACTGAAATAGTATTTTTGAATATATTCCTGCACTTCGTAATCTTTTGGTTCTGCACCAAATGTTACCTTCGCCACAGATAGTTTGCCATCTTCAATACGTTCAAATACACCTACCCAAAATGGTTCTTCAAAATATACCGTCAGTTTTCCACTTGCTTTGTCCATAAGAATCCCTCCTAAAATGAATTGAACAAAGAATGGACAACCCGGAGGGGCAGGTTACTTACCCTATTTGCATAGGACGGCTGGGCTACCTACCAGCTCTAGTACATTTTCAATGTACATTGCGTTTTTATCTTTGTATTTATAATCAAGCCATATGGCACGATTAACTTATTCGGTCAATTCCGATTTGCAAAAAGCATTCTTTTTTACATAGGCACAGTATACCATAATCCCTGTGCCTATGCGATAACATTTACTGCTTCTTCCGATATGAACTCATCCTCTCCACAGTAACCTCCGGATAGAAGTAAGTAAGAATCGTTGCTTTCGGAACTCCTGCAGCCAATGCTTTTTTCACCTCTTCCTTCTGCTCCGGCGTATATGACCAGTGCAGCATTCTGTTTGTGATAGTATCTTCCCACTTAGGCTTTTCCCTCTCAGGATTCCTTACAGGCTTAGCAACAGTACTTCCATTAGATGCATTGGCACTGTCAGCAGCATCAGACTTCTGTGATTCATCAACATACTCAAGCTCATTTGCCTGTTCTCTGTCTATCTTTGCTTTCTGCTCTGCTTCATCCTGCATGGAGAATCTTCTGCTTAATTCCGCATCACCAAGCATCATAAACTGCTCATAGGTAAGAGTGTCTATATACACATTCTCGCCCTTATCCTTCAGTTTTTCATAATACTTAACTGCCTTGTCTGAAAGAATCTCAAATGGTGGACCGATGAGATTATCTGCTCCCCTTATCTGATGAACATAAGGCTCTCCCTTGCCATCTGCTGTCTGGTTAAACATCGGATGATTGAATGGTATGAACTTATTGTCCATGATTGGATCAAAGCCACGGATAAAGATAATGCACTTCTTGTTATCCAGCTTTCTGACTTCATCGGGTGTAAACAGTTCTCTTCCTAATACATCATAGTTTCTTGAAGAGCTTCCCTGTCTGCCCTTTGTCTCTCCGCTTGACTTCTTATCAATCGTACCTTTTCCAAGCAGCTCTGACACATACTTGTGCGTACTCTGCTCATTGCCACCAAGGTAGATAAAAGTATCACAGTTGCCGGGAATTGTCTCCCAGGTATCTTTGAAAAGTGCCTTTAACTGGGCAAAGTTCTGAATGATGATAATACTTGAAATCTCACGGCTTCGCATTGTCGATAACAGCGAACAGAAGTCATCTGGCAATGCGACATTCGCAAATTCATCTAACATAAATGTCACATGGATTGGCAGTCTGCCTCCGCAGTTAAAGTCTGCCTGATAGTACAATTCCTGAAATATCTGCGTATATAACATACCGATAATAAAGTTATAGGATTTATCACTATCCGGGATTACACAAAACAATGCTGTCTTTGTCTCACCATCCCCATTTACTCCAATACCGATATCGGACAGATTAAGCTCATCTTTTGAGAGTAGTCGTAATACCTGCTTATTCTCAAGAAATGCAAGTCTTGAGTTAGCACTGATTATGATGGAACGGACTGTATCTCCTGCACCTCTCATACATTTGTTGTACTGCTTTACTGCCGGATGATTGGCTCCAAGCGGAGAACTTTCCTCTAAAAACTTCATACGCACATCCAGCTTTGATGCCTTTCCCTGCTCTGTAACCTCTGCCTCTCCAAGAAGTTTCAGTACTGTCTCGAAGTTTCTCTTTGCCGGCTGTACCTCCAGCCACACATAATAAAAGATAGACTGTAAGAACAATCCTTCCGCTTTTTCCCAGAACGGATCACTTGGTGTTGCTCCCTTTGGTGTCGTATTGCTGATAAGGTTTGTAATCAGCTTGACCACATCTGTTTCCTCTCTGATATAGGAAAACGGATTGTAACAGTCTGATTTATCCATCTCTAACAGATTTATGACCTTCACATTGTATCCGTTATTCTTTAGCATCTGACCGCAGCTTCTAAGGATTTCTCCCTTTGGATCGGTACAGATAAAGGAACAGTTATGTGGCATCTGCATAAGATTCGGCTTTACTTCATAAAATGTTTTTCCTGCTCCGGAACCACCACAGATAAGGACATTTCCATTGAGCTTGAGTCTCCTAAAATCCAGCGACATCTTCACATTCTGGCTGAGTATCCGGTTGAAATTCTCATCCTTATCTGCAAGTATCTTGTTGACCTGCTTCGGATTTTCAAATCTTGCCGTACCAAATTCCTTACCGGGCATATAGTTTCTCTGACTGGTGTAATACATGACAATAGCCATCGCATAGATACCTAATGCAATGGCTACTGCTTTTACTGTATTGGAATTGTAATAGTTGGCAAAGGGAACCGCACATACTTCATTGAATCTGTCCATAAATTCATTAAATGCTATTCCCTCTATCCACGCACCATTTATCAGATAACCAAGATACCCGGCTAACACTGCACCCACAAGAATGAATATCAGTGACGGCTTTTTCTTTGTTGTCTGCATAAGCTGTTACCTCGCTTTCTTTGTGGTAACAGTTTTCTTCTGTGTGGTCTTTTTCTGCTGCTTCTGCACTTTCTCGTAACGCTCCCTGACAGATGACTCCACCTTGTCATAGTGAGTATAAAGCTCGGTTCCTTTCTGGGTTGTCACCACACGATTCTGCTCATCGTAAAGCTTATAATCCTTGGTGGAATCAAGGAAGGTAAGCATTGTCTTTCCACCATGAATCTCCATGATGTTTTCCTTACGGAGCCATACATATCTTGCCTCTTCTCCCCATGTGCCGGGAACTCTGGTCTTAACAGCATGGTCATTCTCTTCGATAATCAGCTTCTTACTGATAGTCACATCTGATAAGTTCGCATTCTTTGATGCCGCAACCGCCCTCATTCTCTCAGCAAGGTCCTGATAGCCTCTGACACGATTGATAAATGCATCCTTGTCCATCATGACTGTATGGGTGCCATCCTCATTCTTGCTGCCAAGCACACCGATTGTCTCAAGCTGTCTGATGACACTTTCAGCCTGCTCACCATTGATGCTGAAATTCTCCTTGACCTGATCCACACTGATAGCTTTCTTTTCCATTGCAAACATTCCGACTTTCTCAATCAGTCCGTCAATGGCGGAATTAATCTTATCCCCTTCTATCGTGTGGCTTTTCTCGTTTCCCTGCTGTTTCTTCAAAAAATCCATCAGCTTGCCAAGGGACTTTTCATCTCCATTCTTCAGATAATCGTCAAATGTGGCAATCTTACCAAACTTGAGCTTCTGTATCATCATATTCACACGGGGAACTGCCTCTGTATGAAAGATTACCTCACTCAATCCGTCTTTCCTGTTACAATCCGGAAGTACCGAATACAGGATTCCATACTTCTTTGCCATCTTTTCGACCTTTTTCATATCTTCGGTATTAAACTGCAATACCTGTAAATCGCCACCCTTTAAGAGCAGCTTTCTCATAGATGTCTTACCAAGAGACTTCTCATAATCAAGCATCCCTTTTAAGAAATCTATTGCCTTCTGCATGGCAGCAATGCCGCCGCTTCCTACCTTCATGGCAATCTCAATGCCATCATAAGCTACACGGATGATCTGCACCGCTTCCTGAATCTCTTCTGCCATTATCGCACCTCCACTTTCTCTCTGACTGTTGTTTTAAGTGTTTCTGTCTCTGTAGTACGGATTTCCTCGGCAGATACATCAATACCATAAGCAGTCAAAATATCTGCTAGATGATTGATTGCTTTCTCCTCCTCGATACGGTACATTTCAAGTGCCACAAGCAGGTTTTCCACCTGTTCCACCCATGCAGGCTTCATATCATATTTAGACCTGTATGTGACCATAATCTCGTCCGACTCAGCCTTATCCGCTGAATGTGCCAAAGCTTCAATTAGAGAAATCGTATCTTCCTTGCTGCCGCTTCTGAATGCGAACTGGACTACAAAGTTTTTCTCTTCCTCCGTAAACTGATGCTCCACACCATTCATCTCTGTTACTGCTTCATTTACTACTGCTAAATTCATAAGTTCCTCCTAATCTGCCATGCTGTTTTCAAGCACAGCAATCTCAATGATCTCCTTCATCTTTTCCGCTGAAATGTTGTTGTTTATAAGCTCTACAAGCTGTGACTCAGTAAGTCCCTTTTCTATTGCACTCTTAATCTGCACAAGCTGCGCCGGAACAAGGTCTCCCGATGCAACCAGCTTTACAATGTCAGCTCTTGATTTTTTCTTAAATGACAGTCTTGCAAAAAGGCTCGCCACTCCGCTGTTGCTGCTCTTTCTCACACTTCTCTCAATCGGAAGTCTCTTCACCACATTTCCAGTACCATCAACTACCGGAATCTGATAATAGACCGGTATCCCATTTGCCACAGCCTGCATATTCTGCGGAACTGCAACTGTATCTACCATCTTTTTATCTGCCTGTGATATGGACTGGCTTTCCTGCGGCTCTGCCTTACTTTCTGCCTCTTTCTTATTCTCTGTGGCAACACTTATGATCTTATCTTCCAATGACTCTATTCTGTCTCCCATACGCTTCATCTCCTTATCCTTTTTCTCAATATCATCCCTGAGTCTTGCAATCGTACTGCTTGCCTTATTCAGTTCATTCTGCTGACTGTTGATAAGAGCATCCTTATCCTGGTTCTCCTTGACCAGACGCTCCCTGACTTCCTCATCATCTTTGGAAGTCTCTATTTCAGAAAGCTTCTTATTCAGGGCATCATACCTTTCATTCTGGTGATTGATCTTTTCAACCACTTCATCCATCTGAGAAATGAGTGCTTTCACATACTCAGACTCTTCTGGAATCTGTTCCTTGACGTTATTCAGCTGTTCCAGAACTTCCTCATATAATCGGCGCATGGTAATAGGTTTTTCCCCTTTGTCCATGACCTCCTTAATTGTCTGAACAGGTACACCCTTTTCATAAAATTCGAGAGACACCTGCATCTGATGAACCGAATACTTGGTATTCTTGATAATATCAATCACATCTTTTGGAACATCCTTATGCAGACACTCCGATAAAATCTTCATCTGTTCAATGTCGTATGACTTATTGAGATAAAGGCTGATCTCCTCCTCTGTCAGTCCATATTCATAATCACTTTTTACAAGAGCAATCGTATCTTCACTAAAATGCTTATTTCGGAGAAGCTGCAATTTTTTCTCGATTGCTATCGCACTAAGCGGTTCTCTGTTTTCTTCCATATATGCCTCCTAACTACTAAAAAAACAGCCTAACGTTCTGGCTGCTCTTTCCTGTCTCGTATTGTCTCTTTGTTGTACTGTGCATCTTTTCCATCTGATACGCTGTCTGGAATAAGACTCTTCCATATAGATTTACCAATATTCAACTCTTTGAATACTGCTCTTTCTTTTGCACATGCTTTGGAATACTCCTCTTTATAATGTTTACGCAGTGCTTCCACCTCTTCTAGGCTATATCCCTGTGATAAAAGCTTCTGTTTCAAAGTTTCCCATTGCAGATGTTCATCCGTAAAAAATACATCTCCCTGAAGGAAAGACTTTTCAGCAGGTTCTAACTCTTTCATATCATCTGCTGTATCAAAAAGTTCTCGACTTCTCTCCCTACTTATAAATGCGGCTTTTCTCTGCTGAGACTTCTTTTCTTTTATCTGTCAATGAGCTGATTACACTGACAAGCTCCTCTGCCGAATGAATGTCATGATTGACAAGGAACAAATACTCCTCCTGCAGTTTATGCATCTTACGGATATCTTCCTTATACTTCCATACCTGACTGTATGGCTTCTTTTTCAGCTTTCCTATACGGTATAGCTTTGCATAGTATCTCTTTTGAAGCCCCGACATCTTTGCCCTTCTGTATCTTCTCACCTTACACTTACACAGAACCGGTTGTACCTCTTTCTGCTGTTCCCTGTAAAATGAAATATCCTCTTTTTCTATTCTTTCTCGGATTGCCTCATCAGAATACATGTCCCCTAATGTCTTACATCTGCGAAATCTCGTCATTCCTTGTGGCTTTACCGCCAGATACTTTCCCTGCTTGACCTCGTATCCTTTGTCAGATAACAGCTCCAGAAACTGCTCATAATTTCCTGCCTGCAGGATGCAGGAATCCAGGTCTCTCTTAATCATATCTGCCCACACAAAACTGCCTTCACGATATTCGCTCCAGTCCTTATAGCTTTCATGCTCTTTTTCCTTACTGCCATCATCGACATCAATGATTGAAAGACCATATTCCTGACACAGCTTATTCGTGATTGGCTGAATATACTTTGCCCAGTCTCCCTTTTCATAGCGGTACTTTTTCCCATCCACAAAACTCACACTGTTAAATACAATGTGTGAATGAACATGTGCTGTATTATCATGCACCACATATACTGCCTCATATGATTTTCCAAGATACTCTTCCACAAATCTGCGGGTTATCTCAAATGCCGTTTCAGGATTCACTTCATCTTCCTTAAACGAAAGAATGATATGATATCCCTGCCTTTTATCAACTTTTCCAAACTTCCGTTTGGTCGCTTTCATTTGTTCAAAAGCAGAATCGACCTGACAGTTGATTGCACCGACGAGCCTTCCATCCTGTGTTTTCTCCGGATTCATCACATAATCAAGAGATCTCTTCAGATGTTTTCCGTGAAAATGCCCACCACAATCCTTCATATTAAGGATCTTACTGATTGCCAATCTTTACCACCGCCTCATCTACCTTCTGATTCAGTTTTCGCATATAAGCAATCAGCTGTGTCTTATCTTCCTTGGAATACAGTCCGGCATTATTGTTAAATACTATCTGGTTGATATTTATTCCAATTCTGTTGACTTCATTAATGAGCTCCTTCAGAATCTTCCTTATTTCCGGATAATCATTTGGTTTCTGACTGATAAGAAGACGGATATACTCAGCCTCATTCATTCCATTATCACATGCCTTTTTTGCAAGCATCTTGGCTTCCTCTGGCATTAGTCTTAGTGTTTTCCTAATACAATGAACTTTATCTGCCATAGACTCACCTTCCTCTCTTACCCGTACTATAATCCTTAATTCCTTCTGCAACTGTCACCGCAGCTTTTTCCAAATCATCCCTGCTACTTAGATGACTAATGAATGATTCCACCAATGCAGCTGCCATTTCATCAATCTCCTTTGCATAACAGGTCTTTTCAAACAACCTGTCCAGCCTCCGTTCATCTGCCTTCAAACTGTCATACTTATCCTGAAACTCACTGTAATCTTTAAAATCCTTTGGATCATTCCTGTGTACATCAGCATCAAGTATCAGTTCATAGTTCCATTCACAGACAATATCTATAACATCATCTATCGGGTATGGTTCAATTTCACCATTCTCCTCAGCTACATCCTGTCTGTACATCTTCCCATCAGAATCTATGCCAATAGCATAATCATGACCTTCCATATAGTTAAGCAATATTGCAGCATCTTCTATCGAAGGGTTAAGTAAGATATCAAATGTGTCTGCCCAGGCAATCAGTTCTTCTGGTTTTGAAAATAGCGTAACTTCTGCATCCATTGCTTCCTTGCACCTCCTTATCCGTGTTTAGTAAATATTCACCAAAGCTCCAGTCTCCGGTTAGTCCCCGGCGACTGCTAGATACGCATTAGAGACATCTCTGTCCTAATGCCATCTAGTTAGGGAGAAAATCTCCCTAAAACCCTCTGTTTATGGAAGTGGGGGCGCTTTTTGCCCCCACTTTGCTACTTTGGGGGCGCTTTCTGCCCCCACTTTGTTATTTTGGGGGCACTTTCTGCCCCCACTTTTATACTGACTTTCATCCGGATTTTGTCGTGTCCGAATTGCGGGGGCGCTTTTTGCCCCCACTTTGACATTTTGGGGGCGCTTTCTGCCCCCACTTTGCTGTTTTGGGGGCACTTTCTGCCCCCACACATTAAAATCCAAGTTCTCATGCCCTGACCGGTTCATCTGCTCTCTGATTCATTTGATTCAGATTAAGCTTTGCCGCCACAAGCCACTCGTTGTAATCCTTATATCCGGCTGGAGGCGGACAGTCTTCTACCTCATATCCAAGCTCATAATACTTTCTCATAAGTTCAGCTGCTGCTTTTCTCCCCGGCTCATCTCTATCAAGGCAGAACCGGATGGAAGTAATCTGCGGATGTTCCCGAAGAAAAGTCTCAAGTGGTGCATCTGCAAGCATCCCAAGTGCCAGCTTATTTGATTCATAATCCGTGAAGATATCCACATAACTCATAAGGTCGATTGCAGCCTCAAATACCACAAGCTCTGTACTGTTTTCATTTACCACGTTAAATCCATAGTTCTTATTATTTCCTGTGACATCACACTTGAATGGCTTGCCCTGCTTATCAAACACTCCCCGCATACTTGCAAATCTTGTCACTCCATTTTTATCATTTCCTTTGAAAACAACATTGTGGTAATGCCTGCTCTCATAAATCAGTCCTTCTTTTAAAAACAGATCTATGACTGCTCTGCTGATTCCTCTCTCCTGGTTCAGATAGGAAATAAGATAGGAATTGTCTCCTGCCGGTTCCGGTAGGACAAATGGCTTTCTCTCCTCTGTCTGCCTCTGCGATACCTGATGAACAAGTGGCTGCTTTACAGGATTCTCGATTCTTCTGTATCCTGCAAAGTCCAGAAGCCAGAAAACAGCCTCTTTTACACTCATTCCGCAGAACACCCGTAAGAAATCTATCTGTGAGCCGCCATTATTACCTTTGTCAAACTGTCTTGACCACCTGTACCAATGACTCCTGTTATAGATACGGATGGAATCCATCTCCTTTAAAGTGTGATATTTTCCAATCCTCTTTACTGTATAACCAAGACTTTCTGCGACTGCACACAGGTCAACACTCTTTGCTATGGCAAGCTCTTCATCCGTAAATCTTCCATCCATGCTCTCACCTTGCCTTTCCCTGCTCTGCTACAAGTGGTGACTTGATATCAAGTGTCCGATAATCAGTGCTAAGTGTAATCTTAGGATTATCAATCATGCCTTTTTCCCTGAAACTGAAAAATTCACGATTGTCTCCACCGACTATGATATGGTCAATGAGTGGTATTCCCATCAGTTCACACAGCTTGTTCATGCGGTCTGTCATCATGGTATCAGCCTTACTTGGGAATACGTTCCCGGATGGGTGACAATGGATTAACATCATGCTAGCCGCATTGCTTAGGATGCTTGATTTAAACAGCTCTCTCGGATGTGCCATTGCCTCATTTAAAGAGCCAACACTTGCAAAATGCACATTGATAGGTTTTAAATCTGACCTTAGATTGACCACACACACTACTTCCCTGTCAAACTGGCACATACAGTCTCCCATGACAGCAGCTATATCCGCCGGATTGTTAAAGGTATGCTCCGAATAAATCGGAGCATCCTTTACAAGTCTTACCGAAACCACATCAAGCTTGAAGTCATTCTTCTTTGGCATCAGACACCGCCTCCTCTCCAAACTCGACACGGATAACAAAGTCACCTTTCTGGCTGTTTATGAGAGCAATGAGTTCTTCCATTGTAAGTTCCTGCTCCATAACTGCCTCCTATCTGGACTTTTCCTTCGCATCATATACAAGGGGAGGTTCTGCAACGATACCATCAAGTCTCTTGTTTGGTGTATCAGTTGCAAGTGTGAGTTTTCTTAAATCCTTATCATAGTGATATACCTGATTGGAAAGTCTCTCGTCCAAAGACACCTCCTGCATATTTACCTCGACTACCATCTGTGCAAGCATCTCAGGGCTTCCCATATCTGAAGATACTGCAATAACCTCATGCACGCTCGAAGGGAGAATATAAAGGTCACTCTCTAAACTCTCTGCCAGCTCATGAAGCTCATTCTCATAAAGCATGGATGCTGCACCATTGATACCCTTTTCATTGGAAATCACCCACATCGTCTGCTCCGGTGGAATCTCGGCTATCATCATCTCTGCGATCTCCTGTGGCATCCCATCCCTTGCGAACATTTCTTTCATAATGTCATTCATGCTTCGTACTACAGGTGGGAAGAGTCTTCTTGTGTTTTCCGCTGCACACTTAAAGAGCTGTTCCTCACTCATTCCAAGTCTTTTCGCAAATTCATTTGTAATTTTTGAACTCTGCACCGCATCCTTATCGGCACTGATTATTACCTTATACACAATAGAAAGATCCTGGAACTCCCTGTGAGGCACCTGTTCCAAAAATGTTTTATTCTGCTCTGTATTGATGAGCTGGAATACAATCTTCTCGTTAGCATCCCTCATAATGCTGTCCACATCAACAACCGGAGTCTGCTCATATGCCCTTTCCATAAAGTCACATGCAGCCATAAGTGTTTGCTCAAGATCGCCACATTCCTGATACTTCTTATACATGTCATTGATATAAATCGTAGGCGAAATGTTCCTGCCTTCTTCTCTTAAGATGATGCCATCAAGAGTCACATTCACCTTTTCCACTGGCTCTGCCACAAGCTCCATTCCTTTGAATTTCTCAGGCATATAATCCATAAACTTTTCTTTTACTACTTCCTTAAAAATCTCGTAATTCATCATATTACGGTTCCTCCTTAATCTAAAAAAGCAGGGAACATAAGTCACTGGCTTACATTCCCCGCAAGGTTAATTGTTACTGTTTATTCTTTTTCTTTCTTCCACGAAGTCCTACTCCGACACCAGTAATAAGTGCAAGTGCACCGATTCCAAGATAAAGAAGCGGATTTGCATTGTCGCCTGTCTGTGGAAGCTTAGGCTCTGTCGGTACATTGACAAGCTTAAGTGTTGTTACAACAACTTCCGGTGCATTGTCATCATATCGAAGAGTTACATCGTGAGCTGTTTCATCAAGGATATATCCGTCAGCTGCTTTTGTCTCAACTACTGTATAATGGATATCTTCCTTAAATGAACCATCCTCATTGTAAGTACAGATAGGAAGCTCCTTGCTCTCTGCATGACCATTCTTGTCAGTAGTGAGTGTATCAAGCACCTTTCCGTCCTTATCCCTTACTTCAAATACAACACCCTCGATCGGCTTTCCGGTTACTTTGTCAGTTTTCTCAATGACAATCTTACCGACTGCCTGTTCATCTTTCATGGATACCTTCTGGATTTCTGCTGTCTCCTTTACTTCAAAGGTTACATCACTTGCCACCTTATATCCATATGGTGCAGATTCCTCCCTGAGTGTGTACTTTCCGACAGGAAGTCTCTCAATCATATGAGTCTTTCCTGCCTCTGATGTCCAGCTCTCAACAAGCTTTCCATCAGCATCAATAACCGAAAGCTTTGCTCCAGGCAATTCTTTCTTGCCTGTGATATCAGTCTTTGAAATTTCTACCTTGATCGGTGCATTTTCAAATGCTGCCTTAAACTCGATAACCTTTACCTTATCTCCCTGATATGAAGCATCCACATCAAAAATCTTATCAGACTTCACATAGCCCTTTGGTGCCTCAATCTCTTTGACATAATACTGTCCAAGCGGAAGGTCAGAGGTAAATGTTACTTTGCCATCCTTTCCAGTAACACCTCTCTCAATCTGTGTATCTGCTTTGACAATGACTTTTCCATCTTTATTTACGATATCCTCTTTCGCAAATAAGCCGAATACTGCACCTTCAAGAGCATTCTTCGTCTCTGAATCAGTCTTTGTGACAGTAATCTGCACCTTCTGTCTCTCATTGGTTACATCCATTCCCGCAAATACAACCTTTGTATTCTGGTCGATATAAGAAAGGTCTGCATCAATCGGTGTATCATCCAGCACAAATCCATCTAATGTCTTTGTCTCTACAAGATAATACTTGCCAAGAGGAAGGTCATCAATTCTGGCAATGCCCTTATCGTTTGTTACGATAGTTGCTACCTTTTCCCCAGCTTTATGGTAAATGCTTCCAAGTCCGTCTGCACTCACGATATCCTCCTTTGCATATACATCAAAGGTTACTCCTGCAAGACTGTCCTTGAAGTAATTGAAAATGAAATCATACCAGTGTCCCTTCATAAGAGTGGTATCTGTTACAAACTCGCCATCCTTGTTGATCACGATAGAACCAGTCGGAACCTCATCCTTCATTTCTACATGCTGCACATCTCCTGTATCCTCTACAGTAAACTGAATATCTGTTGCCTTGAGATATCCGTAAGGAGCAAATTCCTCACGAAGAGTGTAAGTCTCTCCTACGACAAGTCTCTTGATCACATGTGCTTCCTTAGCATCAGATGTCCATGTGTCTACCACATTTCCATCCTTATCAAGTACAGTAAGTGTTGCACCTGTAAGCTCTGCACCGCTTGTGATATCTATCTTTGTAAACTCAAAGGTTGTCGGAGTGTTCTTATACTCGCTGTTATATACAGCAGTCTTAACATCCTGTCCCTGATATTTTGTATCAAAGTTTACTGCTTCCTCATTTGTCACATATCCGGCAGGCTTTACAAGCTCCCTTGCAACATATTTTGCAAATGGATAATCCTTAACAAAAGCAATCTTTCCATTCTCATCAGATGTTGTCTTCTCAAGAAGTGTGCCTTTCTCGATAATTACCTTGCCATCTACATTCTTGATATCCTCGTCTGCATAAAGACCAAATACTGCACCTGCAATCGGTGTATTATCTTCTGAATCAAGCTTAGTCACTGACATATCAAGCTTCTGTCTGTCATCTGAGAAAGTAAGGCTTTCCTTGATAACAGGTGTCTTATCATCCACATATGTGAATGTCACTTTCTGCTCATTCGGATTTAATACATATCCGTATGGAGCTTCCACTTCCACAACTCTGTACTGTCCAAGAGGAAGATTCTTAGCTGTTGCCTTTCCATCCTTGCCAGTTGTAAGAGTTGTCACAAGGTCTCCCTTGCTGTAATACTTAATGCGGTTTCCGTCTGCATCCTTCTGGTTGTCTGCTGTGTAAATATCCTCGGCAGCATAAACTTTGAATTTTGCTCCGGCAAGTGAGCCTTCCTTATAAACAAACTCTTTCTCATATGAGCTTGCAAGAAGTCCACCCTTGAATCCGTCAAGTACCTCTCCCTTCTTTTCTACAGTCAGCTCTCCGACTGCAGGGGCATCGGAATATTCCACAGTAATGATTGCATCATTTGTATCACCATCTGTCTCAAATGCTGTGTCAGTATCAACAGAGATGCTGACATACTTATCATTTACAACATAGCCAAATGGTGCAGACACTTCCTCAATGCGGTAGTTACCGATTTTCAGTGCCTCCGGTAAGATTAAATCTCCGTCCTCATCAGTAAAGAATGAAGTATGCTCTACCTTTGACGGATAAGTTGTGTACTGCTTTACATATTCGTTCTTATCAATATTAAAGATCTTAAACTCTGCGTTTGGTACAAGTACTGTCTGCTTTGTATCGGAATCCTTCTTGATTACACGAAGCTTTGCAGTAAACTCCCTGTCAAGAAATACTCTCCATGTCTGAGGCTCTGTTGGATGATTCTCCTTTATCTTTACCTCAAATGGCTTGATTGTTTTCATGTTATGCGGAGTCTTTGACTCAACTACCACATAGGTTCCATAAGGAATTGCAATAGAAACTGCATGTCCCTTGTCATCGGATGCGATTGTTGTTGCTCCGTTTTCCCCGATTACCACAGGAGTAGCCTTATCAAAGTCATAACTTCCATCTGCCTTTACGGATAAAGAAGATTTTAAGTATGCTGTGAACTCTGCACCTGCCAACAAGCCTGCTTCAGTATCATCGCCATTGTCAGATACCTTGATAAGCTGGAATGGCTGCTTGATGACCTGCTCTGCTGAGGTTGTGCTTCTTGATATCTCTGCTACAAGGTCTCCCTCATAGTCGCATACTACATCGTGCTCCTCTTCGTCTAAGAGATACCCCTCTGATGGAGTGATTTCTTTCACATAATAGTTTCCAAGGTAAAGGTTATTGACCTCTGCCTCGCCATTCTTATCTGTTGTAAGTGTTGCTACAAGGTCTCCTGCCTTGAATACGACTCCTGTTGCTCCGTCCGGATGCACGATATCGTTTCTCGCATAAAGACCATAAACTGCACCTTCAAGGCTTGCATCTCCCTGGGCTACTGCCTTGCCTGATTCCTTGTCTACCTTGTAGATATGAATCTTTGCTGTGGTTCTGTCATTTACAAATGTGTAACTGAATGATGCCTTTGCCTGTGTTTCAGGTAATACATTGAAATTGAAGCTGTAAACATCTTTACTGTTTCTGATATACGCATATGGTGCCTGTGTCTCTTGGATATAATATCCGTTAGAGATTGGCAGATCCACGCTGTAGCTTGCCTTTCCGTCCTCACCTGTAGTTACTGTCTCAAGAGCTGTACCCTTTGTGACAATAACCTGTCCGGCATAGTTTTTGATGTCATTTCCGGCATAAAGTGTGTACTTGCCACCATCAAGAGGGTTCTCTGTGTCAGAGTCCTTCTTTACGACAGATACATCCGCTTTCTGTCTTGTATTCTCAATCGTAGTTGATTCATACTGTACTGTCACAGTCTGGTCCTTATACTCAACTGCTACTGTCTGAGGTGTGGTATTGATTGTATACCCGTCAATGCTCTTAATCTCAGTTACCACATAAGTTCCAAGATGAGGTCAGATAATACCACCTGTCCGTCAGTTCCTGTTGTAAGGCTTTCTGCCACAACATCGCCAGCACTATACACCTTTGTACCATCTGCCTTATAGATATCTGCTCCGGCAGTTACCTTAAAGGTTGCTCCGGAAAGCTTCTTTTTCTCATAAGTGAAATTGCTTCCATTCCATGAGCTAAGCACCTCACCCTCTTTATAGATTGTGATTGCTCCAAGCTGCTCTTTATCTGTTGCAGAGATTCCCGTTGTCTGTCCTGCTTTTACAGTAAGTGTATGAACTGTACCGGAAAGGACATATCCCTTTGGTGCGGTAATCTCTTTTACATAATAAGTGCCTGCGACAAGTGCAGCTGACTTTGCATATCCGTTTCCATCTGTTGTCATGGTCTGTACTCTGTTTGTGCATCCGCTGTCAGAATAAATTCCATAGACTGCACCGGAAAGCTTCACTCCGCTTGACTCATCTGTCTTTGTAAGCTCACCATATCCGATGTTCTCTGTCTTGACCTTGATATAGGCTTTGACAGGATCTGCTGTCGGTCTTTCAGAAATAAACTCCTGATATCCGCTCTTTCCTGTAAGCCAGAATACACAGCTTGATGTTGTCTCAACCTTGCCAGCATTGGATGTGAATGTTCCTGTTGTAGCTGTGGTATTCACACTCGTTGAAGAGATTGTAATACTGTTGCCATTCTTATCAACAGAATATCCGCTGATGCCAAAATCAAAGTCTGATAAGACACCATTGCTGTCAGATAATGTTGCTTCAAATCTCTGACTTCCCTCATTCCACTTCAGCTCATAAGTTGGTGCCTCACTGGTTCTGCGTGATGCAAAACTTGGAAGTGTTGCATTGTAGGAGCTGCTGATATTGTCCCTAAGTCTCTCATAATAGCTGTATGAAGAATCAGGACTTGGTGCTGTGTTACAGAGCTTTCTTGCTGCTGAATCACCGCTTCCGGTTCCAAAGATATCTGCTACAATAACCCATACCATTGCCTGAGTTGCGATATACTCATCGCACTGACTGTTGCTTGGTGCCGCCTTTTGTGTACTGTTAAACCCATAATAAAGGCAGTAACTTAAAAGCTTTCTCTGCTGTGCTGACATTGATGTGCTCGCATCATCGTAGCTGTTCATAAGCTGACCGCCATCTGCTCTTAATCCGAAATTCATACAATATGCAGAATTTCCGTCAAGAATTGAATACAGAATCTTGCCATGATTATATCCGGGCTTCAGCTCACTTACTTCTCCGGAATTTTTGACTGACGCATTCCAGAACGCAATATTTGCCTGCGGACTGGCTGCAAATGCTGTTGTTCCATTCGTAAAGAGTGTTCCAACCAGTGTGAGCATAGCCATAAATCCTGCCATAAAACGCTTTAGTTTCTGTTTCATGTGCTCTTTCCTCCTTAATTTACGCATAAAAAAAGAAAGACATAAGTTTATAGCTTACATCTTTCTTCCTTCTGCTTCTATTCGTTTTTATTTATCTGTGACATCGAAACTCGTAATAGTTTGTACCGCCTGTCGTGTAAACTCCATCATAACTGATGTAGAATACCGGATCTGTTTCCAAAAGTAACATACTTGCAATATATCCTGCGATTGCATCCTCAGATGATAACCGCTGTCCATCAATGGTACTTGCTTTGTTGAGGTCTGTCTCTACAAACACACTATAATAAGAGCCTTCCATACCATCGTAAGGATAATACTCATTGTACTCTTCCTGCGTGATACTGCCGTCATTCAAATGATTCTGTAAATTCTGCTGTGTGGTAATCATCCCTCCTGCCTGACACTTTGCTGTTGCAAGTGACACAACATTCTGTGGACTGTATGCCACGGATGCAGGCTGTGTATTGCTCACATTGTCTTTCGGACTGTCTGTAGTCTGACCACCATTACCTGCATTACTCTGATTTCCGCCAGCTTCCTCATTATCATTTACTGAAGCTTTCTGTTCCGGCTCGTCATTCTGCTTTGGCTTTTCTTCCTGCCTTGAAGCAGTTTCATTATCAGCAGACCGGTTATCTTCCTTATCATTCTTCTCTTCTGAATCTTTAACCTCGGCAATATCTTTCTCTGTCTCTTCGCTTCCAGCTTCGGTTGTGACCTCTGTGACAGCTTCCGTTGCCATTTCTGCTTCTTCAGTTGGCTTTACGCTTTCCGTCTGTTTCTCTGTCTGATTATCAGCCTTTTCCTTACCACCATTACAGGCAGCCATTGAAAAGACCAGTACTGCGGATAATAAGATAATACTTATCTTCTTCATAGTAATCGCCCATCCCTTCTCCGCAAGAGGGACGGGCTTTGTGTTCCGTGCCATCCACCCTTGCGGTGAACTATTTATCTGTAATGCACGGGACACATAGGACTGTCCCGTATTCTGTGCATCTTAAACTCCTTTCATTATACCAGCTCTCTTATTCTAAAGAAATACTGCATAAGTCTTCTGTTTTTCTTGTAATTTAAGAATAAACCCTTTACCTGCATACGCTCACCTCCTCTCAGAATGTGCCCATTCTTACGAATGAAAGAAATATCCTTGCCACCATAGCGAATAGAAGAAGAATTATTCTGGCAAGTCCTAAGACCAGCTTCAACGCTCCAAGAATTATCCTTAATATCCACTTGAGTATCTCTAAAATCACTGTTCCTACGGCTCCCATAACTCTTCTCATAATAATCAGTCTCCTTTCGACATCCATCCCATTGCAAGACCTGCAACATCTGCATCGTCCATAACATCTTCTGTAAGTTCTTGTGCTTCACTATTGGCTGCCTGCATTATTACCGGCTGACCAACATTCATCCCGGATATCACTCCGCCTAACAGCTTTATTACCTCTTTTCTAGCCTCATTGGTTGCTGCTTCAATGACCTCTTCCTTAATGTCATCAATATCTTCTGACCGGATATATTCAGCCCTCTCTTTTTCCTTCTTCTTGATAACAAAAGTTTCTTTTCCATAATTATCAATGTAGAACTGAATCGCATCTATAATGAACTGGTTCTTAGATTTGAAAATCTTCGGATCAAGGTTCTGAATCACATCATTGATTTTCACATGCTGAGGATTGCTCATGTTGAGGCGGACAGAAGTTTTTACTTCATATTCAAGTCTTCTTCCCATCATCTGCCTCCTTATGATAATCGCTTAGTGCTTTTAAGTCCCATCGTGGCAAGCTGCTCATATCCTCTTGCATTTGCCTTTACATCAAGGTTATAGGAAATGTTCTTTGCATCGTGACTACCAAAATTCTTCATCACAACTGCCCCGCCACCGACAAATACAATCGGTGTAGTCTTTAAGTTATACCCAAACTCACGGATTGAGTTATATACCTTATCAACAAAATCCTCTATCTCTGCCTTGATAATGGCAAAGTATTCATCATCAATATCTGACCTGCCATATCGCATGATGTTCTGTATCTCTGACTCGTCTACCTCTCCGTTAAGTTGTCTTACACATTGTTCATTGATAGAACGCATACAGGTAATAAGACCTTTTGGTATCGTCACACACTTTGATTCATCCGGTGACTTGTTGATTACCGGCATAATGTCGATTGTCCAGCTACCGATATCTACTATCAGCGTTTTCTTTGCCATTGTAGGAATCTTATCCACTACTGCTGCATAACACTGAGGGAATACTGCCACATCATCAATTTCAATATGATATGACTCATTCTCATATTTGAAATTTACACGCTTATTCTTTGTCAGGTACTTGATAAAGTCATTCTTCTCAGCTCCAAATCTTGTAAGTGGTAGTCCTACGGCAAGGAATACCTTTGCCTCTGCAAGACCTCTTCTTTTAAGTTCCTTAGCAACTGCTGCAAGAGTGAGAAGATAAAAGCTGTCATCTTCGACCTTGGTATCCTTTACTTCCTGCCTCACAGTCCCAACCTTATAGAACTTTCCTTCATACTCAAGTACATCGCCGAAAAGTGCCGGAGTTGTTGTAATCTCCTTAACTCCTGTGACAAATACCTGAGAGATTGTTTTCATCATTGACCAGCCATGATCAATGCCGATTACTTCTAACTTGTTATTCATGTGTTTTGCACATCCTTTCTTCTTAAACAGCCACTTGAACATCTTAACCACCTACTTTCCTATCAGCTTTCGCATACAAGGAAAACAATAACCATTCCCTCGATAATATGGACATCCGACACATTCCGTCGGAAGTTTCTGTTCCTTTTTCTTAGATGGTTTACAACATGTTCCATTGGCACATCTGTTGTTATGTCCCCAGAAGAATCTACAATGCATACAATCTTTTAATTCTCTTTCAAGCTTTTCTTCTGGAGATACAAACCTGCGTTTCTTATGCTTATCTCTTTTTTCAACTGTTCCCACCAGAGCTCTCCTCCCTTCCAAGGAGTGATTGCTCTCTTATCTGTTCCATTGTCCTGTCCGACTCTCCTGCCGTCCTAGCTAACGAATACAATACGATAAGAACAATAATTATTAATGCTATGCTAAATCCCATCACCACTTTATCCTCCTTCAAATTAGTTGCCATATAGACAGAATTTGAATTTGGAAGTGATATAGTCTACATGGCTATGCTTAACGCTAAGCATGTAGGTACACGCCAGTCTTCTAGACTCCTATATCGCCCCGTGTACAAAGAGGTGTTCTCACCTCCGGGAGTTACAGACGAGCCACAAAATGTGTTTCACGACGCCCTTCTGAATTATCAGAAGCACTATCTCCTCTTTTAGCCTTTTGAGGATAAGGACGAACTTCTCGCCCTCTGTGGTTAATTATCCTTACGCAACATGCCTATTCCTTTTACCAGATTTCCATCCAGCTTCTCGCCCTTCATCTTTCGATCCATCAGACTACTAATATGATAGCTGTGACTTTCATCCTCCAGGTACATACCCCGTAAATTTACTACCTACAGATACTCTGCAGTGCAAACTACTTTGCAAATCTGTAACTGATTATTCAATTGTTATGTCCAATCTCTCTTGGACAATTGATATTCTACAATGCACTTTAATTTTACGGAAGTGACACCACTGGTGTATTTTTACGAATTTTCACCAGTTTTTGGTGTATTTGTCATTTCCTTTAATTTGTTCCATGTATGCTTAGGCAGTTCTCTTGCCGGCTCTCTGAATCGTTCAAGATATTTTTCAAATAATTCCGTATTGATTAATGCTGAATTACCGACTTTATAGACTGCTCCTGCCTCTCTCGCAATTACTATGATTCTAGATTTACTTATCCCATAAATAATCGCTCCTTCCTCTGCATTGACAAATTTTTTCATAAAATCCTTTGTATCTGAATAGCACTTATATGAGTAACTCATTCATCAGTCTCCTTTCACATTTGGCAATGGATGTTTCATTTCTGTTGGCGGTTCTCTGAATTGCTCCATATAATCATCAAAAATTTCCAAATTTATTAATATAGTATTTCCCTTAGCTGTTCCAATCTTATATACAGCACCCGCTGCTCTAGCCATTTCAATAAATCTATGATGCCCTATGCTATATGTCATTGAAGCTTCCCCAATTCTTACAAACTTCTTTTCTACGATTTTGTTTGAACTAGGCACTCTTGCAAAATGTTTCATAAATTTCATCAACCTTTCCTTATGTACTAATATAATCTTTGCAAGCTGATATCTTGCTCCAGCAGCTAATGCTATATCCATTGCCTCATCTCGTGTTACATCTAATAAAGCCATTACTTCATCAATACGAATAAATCTTGGTTTTACAATTTCTTTTCTATAGGCACTAACTGAACCACTCAATGTATTTACCATAACATCACCTACTTATAAAACTCAGAATCTGTAATATGAAAAGTTTCAAGATACTTATCCAATATTTCTGTATTAACAAGTACAAGCTGACCAATCTTATAACAAGCCTTGGCATCCTTAGCCACTTCTTGAAATTTTGTCATTCCCATACTGTACATCTTTGCACCATCTGAATATCTTACAAACTTTTTTGCATCCTCATATCTATCTTTTTTCTTTGATTCATCCATTGCTGTGCTCCTTTCACTTTGACTTCATAACAAATGACGTATTTTCTCCATAACGCAAAAAGAGGACATCTTCTAAATTTCTTTAGAAAATGTCCTCTTAGTAGTTCATATTCGATTGAGTCTTATTCTTTTCAGATTGTGTACTCTTTCATACTGATGTAAATGACTATGCCAAAATACGTCTTTTAATGCGTCCTTTGACGTACTCAAATGCCTCAATCCCGCATAAACACTAGGTTTATTTATCCAAGCTCTTCATCGTCGGGAAGAGGAGCACATCACGGATTGCCTGTGAATCAGTCAACAGCATAACCAGACGGTCGATACCATAACCGATACCGCCTGTAGGAGGCATACCGATCTCTAATGCATTTAAGAAATCCTCGTCTGTATGCTCTGCTTCATCATCACCGGCTGCTGCATTTGCATCCTGTGCTGCAAAACGCTCACGCTGATCGATTGGATCGTTCAGCTCGGAATATGCATTACACATCTCCCATGTGTTAATGAACAGCTCGAAACGCTCAACCTTACTTGGATCAGAAGGTTTCTTCTTGGTCAGTGGGGAGATCTCGATCGGATGATCCATGATAAATGTAGGCTGGATCAGTTTTTCTTCACAGAACTCCTCAAAGAACAGGTTAATGATATCACCCTTCTTGTGACGTTCTTCATATGCAATATTGTGTTCATCAGCCAGCTTCTTAGCTGCTGCATCATCTTCTACCTGATCGAAGTCGATTCCGGTATATTTCTTGATCGCATCATTCATGGTCAGGCGCTCAAATGGCTTACCAAAATCAAGCTCGATTCCATTATAGGAAATCTTTGTGCCTCCACAAACTTTCTCAGCAAGATAACGAAACATGGACTCTGTCAGTTCCATCATACCTTCATAGTCTGTGTATGCCTGATATAATTCCATCAGCGTAAATTCCGGATTGTGTCTTGTATCAACACCCTCGTTACGGAATACTCGTCCAATCTCGTAAACTCTTTCCAGTCCGCCTACGATCAGACGCTTCAGATATAATTCCAGAGAGATACGAAGTTTTACATCCTCATTTAATGCATTGTAATGTGTCTCAAATGGTCTTGCTGCCGCACCACCTGCATTTGCAACAAGCATAGGAGTCTCAACCTCCATGAAATCACGATCTGCAAGGAAGTTACGGATCTCTTTTAAAATCTGTGAACGCTTGATAAATACTGCCTTGCTCTCCTGATTCATGATAAGGTCTACATATCTCTGACGATATCTGACATCTGTATCTGTTAAGCCGTGGAACTTCTCCGGAAGGATCTGTAATGACTTGCTTAAAAGTGTCATTTCTTCTGCATGGATAGAAAGCTCTCCTGTCTTTGTACGGAAGGCCCATCCCTTTACACCATAGATATCACCGATATCAGATTTCTTGAAATCTGCATAAGCTTCTTCACCGATCTGATCTCTTGCAACATATACCTGAATGTTGCCCTTCAGATCCTGAATATTACAGAAGGATGCCTTACCCATAACACGCTTGAACATCATACGTCCTGCAATGCTTACATGGATCGGTGATGCATCCATGATTTCTCTTCTCTCGTTATAATCGTTGTTCAGCACTTCCTTCTTCTGTGCATCATCCAGCCCTTCTACATCCGGTTCCTGTCTGCCTGCGAGAAGCTCTGCTTCATGTGCTGTATATGCTTCCTTTACATCTGTGCTGTGATAAGTCACATCATACTTTGTAATCTCAAATGGATCCTTGCCAGCCGCCTGTAAATCTGCCAGTTTCTCGCGACGAACCTGTAACAGCTTATTTACATCCTGTGACTTAGCCTGATTGTTCTGCTTATTCTCTGCCATCTTTGTTTAATCTCTTTCTACTATATTGATCATTCTGTTTATTAGATTGCTCTCTTGATATCTAATATTCTGTATTTGAATTCTCCGTCCGGTGCTTCTACCGTTACTTCTTCACCAACGCGTGCACCCTTTAGTGCCATACCAACCGGTGATTCATCAGAGATCTTATTCTTCATGATATCTGCTTCTGTTGAACCAACGATATGGAACACAACTTCCTCGTCAAATTCATAATCATATACTGTTACGGTACGACCGATACCGACAACCTCTGTATCAACCTCGTCCTCGTCAACGACTTCTACATTTTTCAGGATAGCCTCTAACTGCTCGATTCTTGCCTCGATATCACGCTGCTCGTCCTTTGCTGCATCATACTCAGCATTCTCAGATAAGTCTCCCTGCTCTCTTGCTTCCTTGATCTTGGCAGCAATCTCTCTACGTTTATTTACCTTCAGATCCTGAAGTTCTTCTTCAATTTTTTTAAGTCCTGTATAGGTAACTACCTGTTTCTTTTCAGCCATCGCCGACTACCTCCTAAACAATATCTGTGTTTTCCGTTAAGTTCTCACAAGTATCCTACATTATATTCCAGTTTCCCTGTAATGTCAAACCTGTATATAGAAAAAAGAAGCCTTAAAACTAAGACTTCTTTTCCTTATATCAATGCAGTTGATGGGACTTGAACCCACACCCACGTAAGTGGACATGAACCTGAATCATGCGCGTATGCCAATTCCGCCACAACTGCATGAACGTGCTTTATCTCACGCACTCGTTTAATATAGCACGTCATCTGCTTCTTGTCAAAACAAATTTTGTAAAAACGTCAACTTTTTTTATTCTGCCTCTGAAGCTGCCTCTGTTGTTGACTCTGTGCGCTCTGCTTCAGTGGAACCATCTTCCGATGCATCTTCTGAACTTGCTTCAGTAGATTCAACCTGAACAGCTGTACCCATCAGATAATCAAGAACCTTTTCCTCTGTTGCATAGAATTTCAGATCGCTCGCTGAATATTTGGAGTTGATCGTATCCTCGTCTACCTCATTATCATCCATCAGCTTCTGCTTATATGCATCAGTCTCCTTATCATTTGCGATCAGATTTTTTTCTAACGCGATCGAGCTGACAACGATCTTCTCCTGCATTACAGATTCAACTGTGCTCTGAAGATAGGAAACAAATGCAGATTCATCTGTATATCCATAGAAATACTGTAAGAATGTTGGTACGCCGATTCCATACTGGGAGGCACTGGACTCGATATTATCCATAACACTCTTGACATAGGAATCAATTTCGCCTTCCGGATACTGATTAAATGTTGTTTTCTCTTTGATTGCCTTTAATACATTTGCACGATCTGTACTGTCTGCAGTTTTGTCTGTATCCTTCTGAAGCTCATCTGTCAGATACTTGGTATAATCCTCCGTCGTTGTATATTTACCATCCGTAGCCGACTTCACAAGGTCATCTGTATATTCCGGTGTCGTCGTTATCTTGATATAATTGATCTTTATATCAAATACAGCTTCCATTCCTGCTACTGTTGTATCAGAATAATCATCCGGATATGTGATCGTGATCTTCTTCTCTGTACCAGGCTTTAATCCGATCATCTGATCATCAAGTCCCGGTGCTAATGCATCCTTGCCTATAACAACACTGGTTCCGGCTTCATCATCATTCTTATTCTTTTCCTGACCATTGATCGTTTCTACATAATTGACGTTGACATCATCACCATCTTTAATGGCACTGTCATAATCCTTTGTCTCTATATTATTATCTGTACAGAATGAATCAATCTTCTCATCGATCTTATCCTGTGTTACCTCTCTGGATGCCGGAACATATTCAACGCCATCATAATCACTTACCTCTGCACATTTTGCATACTGCTTGAATTCACTCTTTGTGCTTCCACATCCGCTAAGCACTCCCATGCCGACAACGGTTGCCAGGCAAAGGGTCATTACCTTCTTCATTTTCATAATATAATCTTTCTCCTCAAGGCTTCATCTTATTATTTTATCATCCTCATTTTAAGGATCCTGTTTCAACATCCGCTTTAGTTTGCCTCTGTTGTTACTTCTGTGGTTTCTTCAGAAGCCGTTGTTGCTTCTGTTGCAGCTTCTGTACTCTCTACCTTCTTGCCATTATCAAGCAGGAAAGTCATAACCTTATCTGCAAGTGTATAATACATCAGATCTTCAGAAGAATACTGCTCTCTGATCTGATCCTCTGTTGTAGAATTATTGTCTGCCAGCTTCTTAATATATGCTGTTTCTTCATCTGCATCGATCGTAATATTCTCTGCTTTTGCAATCGCACAGACAGCCTTCTTTTCCTTTACGGACTCTTCACAGATCTGCTTTACATATTCTGCAAATGACTCCTCATCACTGTATCCATAGTAGTAATTGATAAATGTTGCATAATCGAAATTATAGGAGCTTGCCTGAGCTTTCAGGTTGTCAATAATTTCGCTTGCAAGACTTTCAACTTCATCTTCCGGTACATTCTCGATCTGTGCTTTATTAATAACACTTGTCATAACCACATTCTGTGCAGAAGTAAGTGCTGCAGTCTCATTGCTTGCTTCCAGTTCTGCTTTGATTGATGCTTCATATTCATCTACTGTTTTATAGGAAGTATTATTGGCAACAAGTTCATCGTTGTACTCTGGTTCAACCGGAATCTTAATGTAGTTTACAGTCGTCTTAAATACTGCATCCTTTCCATTCAGTTCTGTGTTTGTTGTACTGTAATCCTCCGGGAATGTTACATTTACATCAAATGTATCTCCGGCTTTATGACCTACGATCTGATCTTCAAAATCATCAATAAAAGATTTGCTTCCCAATGTCAGATCATAACCATTTCCATCAGAATTACCACCTTCAAATTCCTTACCATCTACAGTTCCGACAAAGTCGATATTTACAATATCACCCATCTTTGCTGCACTTGTCTTATCTTCATTATAAGTAGTGCAGGATGAAATAAAAGAATCTACCTTGCTCTGAATATCATCTGCAGTTACCGCTTCCGGTGCATATTCATATTCAATTCCTTTGTACTCTCCAAGCGTAACGCCATCTGCATATTTCTCGATATACTCATCGATCGTCAAATCTTCTGCTGCCTCTGTGCTGCTGTCTGATGAAGTCGCATCCGTTTGTGTTGCATTGTCAAGCTTACCGGTTGTATTCTTTTTATCGCCGCATCCCACAGCCATAGATAATGTCATTGCCATTGCAAGAGCAACCGCAAGTCCCTTTTTCAATTTCCTCATTGTACTTACCTCTATATTATTATAAAATTAGGTATCACCTATCATAGCTTTATATCACATTTCCAATTAAAAATAAAGCTATTTTAAGTAATTCATAGAAATGTCACAAACTATGCAACGTTATTGTTAAATGCCTGATTGTTCGCAATATTTCGACAGCATCCATACTTTCAGATACAATTTCCGACAATTTCACATAATGTCAATCGCCTCTCGAACAGCAAATCACATTTTCCCATGCAACACAATATCTAGTATTATTTCTTTGATTTTTTCTCAATATTTTGTACTGATTGATATAGACAAACCAAAATGGTGATGCTATAATGTGTAACTGTCGGGGACATAGAGTTACAAAATATTCCAAACGATTTTTTAGTCTCACAGATTTTAAATCGTTCATTTTTTTGTCTTTTTTTCACACACGACGCAATATGTTGGGGTTTGAGAAAATATCGCACTCAATATCTAGATAATCAATTTTGAAGGAGAATGTAAAAATGCAGGTAATCAAAAGAGACGGTCGAGCCGTATCCTATGATCGCAGCAAGATTATCGTTGCCATCCAGAAGGCAAATGCCGAAGTCGAAGACTGCGAAAAAATTTCTGAAGAAAAAATAGAAGAGATCATAGACGGTATCGAAGCAAAAAACAGAAAAAGAATGCTGGTCGAGGACATCCAGGATATCATCGAGCAGAAGATTATGGCAGAAGGGAAATTCGTCCTTGCCAAAACTTACATTATATATAGATACAGCCGTGAACTGATCCGTAAAGCAAATACAACTGACGATTCCATTCTCAGCTTGATCCAGAACAGAAACAAAGATGTTATGGAAGAGAATTCAAATAAAAACGCAACTGTTGCTTCCACTCAGCGAGATCTGATCGCCGGTGAGGTTTCAAAGGATCTCACCAAACGACTTCTGCTGCCTGAAAAGATTTCAAAAGCACATGAAGAAGGTGCGATCCATTTCCACGATGCTGATTATTTCTTACAGCCGATCTTCAACTGTTGTCTGATCAACATCGGAGATATGCTTGACAATGGCACCGTCATGAACGGCAAACTGATCGAGAGCCCTAAAAGTTTTCAGGTTGCGTGTACGATCGTTACACAGATCATTGCTGCCGTTGCCTCCAGCCAGTATGGTGGTCAGTCCGTTGATATCCGTCACCTTGGAAAATATCTGCGTAAGAGTTACAATAAATACAAAGCGTTATATCAGGAAGAATTTGGCGAGAGATTAGATGCTGATACATTAGAGGAGCTGGTAAAAGAAAGACTGAACGATGAACTCCGTTCCGGTGTTCAGACAATCCAGTACCAGATCAACACTCTGATGACTACAAATGGCCAGTCTCCATTTGTTACCTTATTCCTGAATCTCGATCCAAATGATGAATACATTGAAGAGAATGCCATGATCGTAGAAGAAATCCTCCGTCAGCGTTTAGAGGGTATTAAAAACGAAGTTGGTGTTTATGTAACACCTGCATTTCCAAAGCTGATCTACGTTCTGGATGAGCACAACTGCTTAAAGGGCGGCAAATATGATTACATCACCCGTCTTGCGATCAAGTGCTCCGCAAAGAGAATGTATCCGGATTACATCTCCGCTAAGAAGATGCGTGAGAACTATGAAGGTAATGTCTTC
Organism: Clostridium sp. AM46-21; assembly: GCF_003480025.1. NCBI lineage: Bacteria > Bacillati > Bacillota > Clostridia > Eubacteriales > Clostridiaceae > Clostridium > Clostridium sp. AM46-21. The sequence goes on along the minus strand of NZ_QUIB01000005.1, from coordinate 84,155 downwards.
TCCTGTATGGGATGCCGTTCTTTCCTCTCTCCTTGGAAGGATGAAAATGGCAACTATAAGTGGGAAGGTCGTTTCAACCAGGGTGTTGTCAGCCTGAATCTTCCTCAGATCGGTATTCTGGCAAAGGGTGATGAAGATAAATTCTGGTCACTCCTAGATGAACGGCTTCAGTTATGTTACGATGCTCTGATGTGCCGTCATAGAGCGCTGGAAGGCGTAACTTCAGATGTCAGCCCGATTCACTGGCAATATGGCGCGATCGCACGATTAAAGAAGGGTGAGGTTATCGATCCATTACTTCACAACGGCTACTCTACTCTGTCGCTTGGATACATCGGATTGTATGAAACTTCTATCCTGATGAAGGGTGTCAGCCATACAGATCCGGTTGGTGAAGAATTTGCATTAAAGGTTATGAACAGAATGCGTGCAGCCTGTGATAAATGGAAGGCTGATACCGGACTTGGCTTCGGCTTATATGGAACACCTGCCGAAAGCTTATGTTACAGATTTGCCCGTATTGATAAAGAGCGTTTCGGTACGATCAAGGATGTTACAGATAAGGGCTACTACACGAACTCTTACCATGTTGATGTACGTGAGAAGATCGATGCATTCAGCAAGTTCAGATTTGAGAGTCAGTTCCAGACGATCTCATCCGGTGGTGCAATCTCCTATGTCGAGATACCAAATATGCGCAACAATCTGGATGCACTTGCAGAAGTGGTTCGTTACATTTATGAGAACATCCAGTATGCTGAATTCAATACAAAGTCTGACTATTGCCATGTATGTGGCTATGATGGCGAGATCATCATCAATGCAGATGGTGAATGGGAATGTCCTCAGTGTGGCAACAAAGACCATGCAAAAATGAACGTTACAAGAAGAACCTGTGGTTATCTCGGTGAGAACTTCTGGAACGTCGGCAAAACAAAAGAAATGGCTTCCAGAGTATTACACCTGTAGAATTCAGGTCTGATGCATGTGGTTCAGCCATACCACAGATAAAGACATATACCACATACGATCAGAATATACCGGAATTTTTATAAAAACACTTGCTATATTGAAAAAATTGGTTTATATTAAAGCTATGCATAAAGTATTTACTTGTATGAACAGTTTACATCCGATTTTTAACTAAGTGCATTAATAATTTCAATTTGTATGGTCTGCATGTCGTAGAGGGCAATGCGGGCCATACTTTTTGTATGGGAGAAATAATAATTATGAATTATATGGATATCAAACGGTGTGATATCGCAAACGGAACCGGAGTTCGAACCTCTCTGTTCGTATCCGGCTGCACACACCACTGTAAAGGTTGTTTTAATCAGGATACCTGGGATTTCAACGCAGGTAAGCCCTTTACTCAAAAAGAAATTGATACGATCATTGAACTCTGTAAGCCGGATCATATTGTAGGGCTTACCCTGCTTGGCGGCGAACCATTGGAATTCGTCAATCAACAGGGACTGCTTCCACTTCTGGAACAGTTCAAGGCTGCTTATCCGGATAAAACGATCTGGTGCTATACCGGCTATGATTTTGAAAAAGACGTTCTGGACAAGATGTATTTCCAGTGGGATTTCACTCACAAATTCCTGTCCTATCTGGATGTTTTAGTCGATGGAGAATTTGTTGAAGAAAAGAAAGTTCTGGATCTGCGATTCAGAGGTTCTACAAATCAGAGAATATTGGATGTTCCAAAATCATTAGCTGCCAAAAAAGCAGTCTTATGGGACGAGAAAGGAAGGTACTTCTAATGACCACATTTGATATTAACATTAAGAAATTGAATGAAAATGCGACAATTCCTTCTTATGGTTCTGAATTTGCTGCCGGCGCAGATCTGTATGCCTGCATGGATGAGCCGGTAACGATCGCTGCAGGAGAAACCCAGTTCATCCACACCGGACTGGCTATCGAGATTCCGGCCGGCTATGCCGGACTGGTCTATGCGAGAAGCGGTCTTGCCTGTAAACGTGGTCTTGCACCTGCCAACAAAGTAGGCGTTATCGATGCAGATTACCGTGGAGAGATCATGGTAGCACTCCACAACCACTCTAATGTCGATCAGACGATTGAAAGCGGCGAACGTATTGCGCAGCTTGTTATCACCCCATACATTACCGGATGTTTCCATACTGTAGATGAATTATCCGATACTGTACGCGGTAAGTGTGGATTTGGTTCAACCGGAAGAAAATAAACAGGCGAAATAAAAATGTCCATGGCACGAAATGTACCATGGACATTTTTATTCTATCCCACTAATTAAACGTGATCATACTATACACATCGGTATTTACACTCTTGGAATAAGTGTAATCTTTATCAATCTTCGATACCCAGTTCGTTAAAAGGTTATTAAAATAGGCATCATTTGCCGCTTTTGTCAGCTCCGCTTTATTCGTAGCGGTTGCCTTCTCATCCGTCAGATATGTCATCTGGAAGATATGATAGCCATTCTCAGTCTCGATAACCTGTGAGATATCTCCATCCTGCATATCATATAAAGTATCCAGCACCTCCTGTCCATAGCTTTCCAGGATCTGATCCTTACTCATGGTATGGCTTCCTGCATATTGCAGGTTATTTGTGTGACCAAGGAAAGTGATATTCAGGTTCGGATTGTCCGATAACTGCTGTTTGATCGAAGTATAAGCCTCGTCCGCTTTTTGTTTCTGTTCTGCAATCTTATCCTTACTGTATACTACGATATTCCCAAAATCATCCTCATAATAACACTCAAAGAACATATCGTAAAATGTCGTCATTCTTGCCTGCTCATCGGACACCTCAGCAGAGGAATCGCTCATGACATGATCGTAGATCTTCTTTGCGAGTGCATTCTCCTGAAGAACACGGGATGGTGTATCTGCCTCCATGCCGGTTTCTTTCAACTGCTCATCGGTCAGACTGTTATAGAAATCTTCCGCTTCCTGTTCTGCCTGTGCCTGTTCTTCCGCCGTCAGACTGATCTTATATTCATCCGCCTGTGCGATCAGCGCCTTGGTCTGGACAATATTAGAGATCACTTCACGTCTTGCCATTTCCTCGACGTTCATCTCGATGCCCCCATCCGTCTCGATCGTTTTTCCCCAGATATCGTTGCCGTATTCCTTTTCGTACTCATCAATGGTTGTCTGTGCATAGATATACACCTCGTCCAGATAAATGTTGTCATTTCCGAATTTGAATACGATATATTTTCCTGTATTATCCTGACTTTCTTCTCCGCACGCTGCAAGTGTAAGTAACATCACACATGTACAGATCAAAGAAATAGCCTTTAGAATTCTACGTTTCATCCACCAAACCTCCTGTTCTTCCAGCTCACCGATTCCGGCATCTGCATCATCCTGCAAACATTACAGATTTCGGTATGCTGATCATCCTTTATTCTTCTGCAAGCTCCGCAATATCAGCTACAACTGCTCTCGCCTGCTTCCAGATTTCTTTCTCTGTGATCGTCTTCATCTTAAGCACAAAAGATGGACTGTTGCCGATCACAAATTTCATGCTTCCTCTATATTTATCTAATAACGAATCAATCTTTGCTGTGTCGATCTTCGCCTGTTTAAACATCGAAAACCGTAGCTCCGCCCCCGCCAGCATAATGCTGGTTATATAGGCACGATTTGCCTTTGCCTTTAATAAAGATACATCAAGCAGGTTCAGAACCTCTGTCGGCATCTCTCCAAATCTGTCGTTTAATTCGTCAATGATATCGTCGTAATCATCATCCGATGCGATATGAGATATCCTCTTATACAGATCCAGCTTAATGAATTCATTCTTGACATATTCAGCCGGTATATAAGCATCCACCGGAAGCTGTACGGTTGTCTCAAACCGTTCTTCAACCTTCTCGCCCATCTCCTGACGGATCGCATCATTTAACATCTTACAGTACAGATCATAACCAACTGCTTCCATATGACCGGACTGATCCTCGCCTAAGATATTTCCCGCGCCGCGGATCTCCAGATCCTTCATGGACACCTTGATTCCGGAACCAAGATCGGTAAATTCCCGGATCGCTTTCAGTCTCTTTTCCGCAGTTTCCTTAATAAGTTTATCCCGACGGTACATCAGAAATGCATATGCATTCCGATCTGAACGGCCGACACGGCCGCGGAGCTGATACAACTGGGATAAGCCAAATGTATCCGCATCATGAATGATCATGGTATTTGCATTCGGAATATCCAAGCCTGTCTCGATGATCGTCGTAGTAACCAACACATCAATCTCATGATTGATAAACCGGTACATGATGTCCTCTAGTTGTCGTTCATGCATCTGGCCATGCGCATACTCAACGACTGCATCCGGTACAAGGGATGCGATCTCCGATGTGATCATCTCTATATTATTTACCCGGTTATATACATAATATACCTGACCATCCCGCGCCAGCTCACGCTTGATCGCTTCTTTGACAAGTTCGGGATCAAGCTCCATGACATAGGTCTGGATCGCCCGTCTGTCAACCGGTGCTTCTTCCAGAACGCTCATATCCCGGATACCGATCAGACTCATATGAAGTGTACGAGGAATAGGAGTCGCTGTCAAGGTCAGGACGTCAACATTTGTCTTCATCTGCTTGATCTTTTCCTTATGTGTGACACCAAACCGCTGCTCCTCATCTATGATCAGCAGACCGAGCTGCTTAAATGCCACATCCTTGGACAACAACCGATGTGTTCCGATCACGATATCCACCTTGCCGGCCTTCAGATCAGCAATCGTCTCCCGAACCTCCTTCGGTGTACAGAAACGGCACAACAGCCGGATCTCGACCGGAAATTCCTTCATACGTTCTTTAAATGTATTATAATGCTGCTGTGCAAGGATCGTAGTCGGCACAAGATAAGCAACCTGTCTGCCATCGTATACTGCCTTAAATGCCGCACGGATCGCAACCTCGGTCTTACCAAAGCCCACATCACCACAGATCAGACGGTCCATGATCTTGCTGCTCTCCATGTCTGCCTTTGTCTCTGCGATCGCTTTCTTCTGGTCATCCGTTTCCTCATACGGGAACATTTCCTCAAATTCCTGCTGCCAGATCGTATCCTTCGAATAGCAGAAGCCCTGCGATGCCTGTCGTTTCGCATACAGGTTCACCAGCTCTTTCGCGATCGTTGCAACATGACCTTTCACCCGGCTTCTGGTCTTCTCCCAGTCCTTACTGCCCAGCTTGTTGATCTTCGGTCGTCTGCCCTCTTTATCACTGTATTTCTGGATACAGTCTACCTCAGAAGCCAGCACATAGAGCTTTCCGCCCTCTGCATAATTGATCGTTACATAATCCTTCAAGACACCATCCACTTCAACCTTCTCGATACCGCCATAGATACCAACTCCATAGCGTTCATGGATCACGCAGTCTCCCACACTGATATCGGAGAAATCTTTGATCACTTCACCGGAATACCGTGGCTTCTGATTCTTCTTTTTCTTCGTACTGCTCCGTGCAGTAAAGACGTCGCCTTCATTTATCACAACCAGCTTCAGCTCCGGGAACTCAAATCCTGCCCGAAGTCTTCCTGTCGTAACCATTACCTCTTTCTCGGAAAGAACGCGGTCGGTATCCTCCGAATAGAAGCATGCCACATCATGGCCGGTCAGATTTTCAACCATCCGTTTGGCTCTGGTCGTCGATGGTGAGATAAATACGATTCGATAATTCTTCTCTCTCCATTTTCCGATATCCGCAATTAACGCTTCAAAATTATTTCTGTAGGAATTAACCACACGGCTGTCGTAAGTTACATCATGCCGGATCGTAAAATACCGATCCTCATGATACAGAATAGAAAATGCGAGCGTCTGAAATGCCTGCATTTTCTGCACGATTGCCGGATAGGTAAATAAAATATTCATCATACCCGGAAGGATATAGCCACCCTCCAGGCGGCTCTCCATACTCTCAAGGAAGGTCGCCATATAGTTATCCGCATAATCTGATATCCTCGAGGTCTCATCTAATAAAACAACTGTATTTTTTGTATGAAAGCAGTCTAACAGTGATACGGTCTTACTGTAGAAATACTCTACATAACTGTCGACTCCTGCCATTCCATGGAACTCCGTCAACTGCTCTTTGATCTCTCCGATCTGCTTCTTTAAGCGGGCAGCTTCCTCTGTCTTGAACTCTTTCCGCAGCTTCTCATAATATGGTTTGAATTCCTGCTCCAGCTTACGGATACCCTGCGCCGTCCTGCGATCAGACAACACCATCTCGCTTGCTGGATAGATCTGGATCTCCTGCACCTGTTCGATCGACCGCTGGCTTTCCACATCAAAGCTTCGGATGGTATCGACCTCCGTATCCCACATATCGATACGATATGGACATTCCTCTGTCAGAGGAAAAATATCAATGATACCACCACGCACAGCAAACTGTCCGACACCATCTACACTGTCTGCCTTTTCATACCCCAGTTCCACCAGGCGCTTCTTAAGCGCCTCGACGTCCAGTTCTTCTGCCTCACGGATCGTCACCACATTTTTCTTAATATAGGACAGATCCGGCATCCTATCAAATAACGCATCTACCGTCAGAATGATCGTACAGGCTTCTCCCTCGATCAGTCGTCTGAAAATATCCATCCGCCGTCTGGTGATAGAATTTCCATGGATATCTGAGCTGTAAAATAAAATATCCTTCGACGGATACATATACACCGCTTTATCATAGAAACGGAAGTCCTCATATAACTGTTCCATTCTCTGTTCGCTGTAGGTTACGACCAGCCTTACATGTGCATCGGATGAAAATGCATGCATCAGATACACCCGGTCTGTTCCGTCATTTCCGGATATATTGACGATGCCATCCTGCTCTTTTAACCAGTCCTTTATCTGTATATAATTTTCGGTATGTTTTACAGGCTCATTGATTGCCTTCATATCGACGCCAAATGCCAGGCTGATACAGCCTGGCTCCCTTTCTTTTTTATTTTCTGATTATTTATACCTGTCTGACCATATGCATGGCTACACCCTGTATACGACCTGTTCCGATCAACACATTTGGTCTTTCGGTTAATTATATTTATTCATTGCTGCTGACGCACTGTCTTTTAAGATCAATGCGATCGCATCACAGGCATTATCACAGCCTGCCTTGATCTCCGGAAGTTCATCTTTTCCGAATCTGGATAATACATAATCTGCAAGATCCATACGATCCGGTTTCTTTCCGATTCCGACACGGACACGGACAAATTCCTGTGTTCCCAGATGCGAAATGATATTCTTCATTCCATTATGTCCACCGGCACTTCCCTTTTCACGGATTCTAAGCTTGCCGACTGCCAGATCGATATCATCATAAGCAACGATCACATCGGATGGATCGCATTTGTAATAATCAACCAGCTCCCGGACACTTTCTCCACTCAGATTCATAAATGTCTGTGGCATTGCAAGGATCACTTTCTCTCCTTCTATCATGCCCCTGCCATAGATCGCTTTATGCTTCTTTTCACTCAATTCTATATTATATTTATCTGCAAGTCCTACAATTACGGAAAATCCTACATTATGTCTGGTTCCCGCATATTTGGTTCCCGGATTTCCAAGTCCTACTATCAGTTTCATCTTATCTTGACCTCATTATCTCTTCTGCTTCTGCAAGCTGTTCCAGTGTATTAACACCCTTGATCTGATCTGCATCCTCCATGGCTGCCGCATCGACCGGAAGTCCCATTTTCTTGATGATCTCAATGGTATCCGGCAGATAATATTCACCCTGTGCATTATCATTTGTAATCTGTGAAAGTGCTGCCAGTAATGCATCACATTTGAAAATATACATACCGGAATTTACTTCTCTAACCGCCTGTTCTTCCTCGGTTGCATCCTTCTGTTCTACGATCTTTGATAAGCCTTTCTCATCACGGATAATTCTTCCGTATCCAAATGGATCTGAAAGCATCGCTGAGATAACCGTAACACCATTTCCTGCTGCAACATGCTTCTTGATCGCCTGCTCTAATGTCTTACCGGTTACAAGTGGTGTATCTCCGCAAAGGACAACAACATCGCCCTCTGTGCCGATAAAATCAGAAGCACACTTGACCGCATGACCGGTTCCAAGCTGTTCGGTCTGTAGTGCATAGCTTACTACATCCTGCATTTCTTCTGTCTTATCAAGCTTCGCATAAGTATCTTTAATACTTTTTTCTACTTCTTCTGCCTTGTATCCAACGATCACGCAGACTTTATCACATCCGGCAGCTCTTGCCGCTTCTATCGAATAGTATACCATCGGCTTACCAAGCACCTCGTGCACAACCTTTGGCTTTTCAGATTTCATTCTTGTTCCCTTGCCTGCTGCAAGGATGATTGCTTTCAGCATAATTACCTCCAAATAAAATATGAGATTACCACAGCTAATTTTACTTTATCCCTATTTCATTTTCAACCATATGGTGGAAATATTTCGTACATTCATCAAATTCTTCCTTACCACATGATAAACATTTCATAAATATAATCTCCTCTCAAATTAAATGAACAACTTATTTATTGAATTTCGTCTCACAACCACTTTATTAATCGACACTTTAATCACAATTCATTTTCTGAAAAGGAACAGATATCCCCATCATCGCACCAGCTAAAATCATTATGCTGGCATAAATCTCATTCAAATTAAAACATACCATAATCATAGCCAAAATAACAAAAATGGAGCAAATCCCCAGTTGAAGATTCTTTATTTTTCCTTTTTTATCCTTTTTTAACTTAACTGTTAAAAATCCTACATCCAATAAAATATAGAGAATAAAGTCTACAATGAATAAAGCAATGTTTAAATCTTTTTCATAACAAATCGCTAAAATAATATTATACAATCCCAAAGCCACAGAACATACTTTGGTTAATTTAGCGTTCCAAATCACATTTGGAATCTTCCATTTGAAAGTAGACCAAACAATCAAAAAACAACCCGAAAACAATATCATTACTCTATTTATTTCCATAAACCTTCTCTCCCCTTGTTATAGATCTTTACCATATATAAATACCAATACTAACACTAAAGCCAGCCACTGCATCTACAGTGGCTGGCTCCGTTTCACGTCTTAAGCTTCCAGTGATTCCTGATATTTCTCAAGTATCATCCGCTGCAGACGTTCTCTTGTCTCAGTATTGATTGGATGTGCGATATCTCTGTACTCACCATCTGCTGCTTTCCGGCTAGGCATCGCAATAAACAATCCCTTATCACCCTGGATCACTTTGATATCATGAACTACAAATTCATTATCAATTGTGATCGAAACGACGGCTTTCATCTTACCTTCTTTTTCAACACCCCTGACTCTGATATCGGTCACCTGCATCGTGTGTACCCCCTTGTCTTTCTTATCTGCTACAATGCGTATCTGAAATTCTTCTCCACGATAACCTTGATGTCACCCGGGCTACCCTGATGAACTGTATTTGCACGGATCGTATCTCTACTTTCTACAATACAGTTTTCAATTACACAATTATCCCCAATGTGTACATCGTTCAGAATAATAGAATTTCTGATCACACAGTTGTTGCCAATGTATACCTTCTTAAATAATACTGAATTTTCTACAGTACCATTTATGATACATCCACTTGCTACCAGGCTGTTATTCACAACCGCTTCCCCATTATACTTTGCCGGTGGAAGATCCTCCACCTTGGAGTAGATGTCAGGATGCTGCTTGAAGAAATAGTTTCTTACATCTCTGTTCAGGAAATCCATGTTTGTCTTATAGTAAGACTCCTTGGTTCCGATGTTTCTCCAGTAAGTATCCATCTTATATCCATAAATCTTCTTTACATTCTTATATCTTACAAGAATATCTCTTACAAAATCAGTTCTGCCTTCATTTGCACAGGTTTCCAGTAATTCGATGAGCTGTCTTCTCCTGATCACATAGATACCGGTTGAGATCGTATTATTGCCTGCAACCAATGGCTTCTCCTCGAAATCTACAATACGATTGTCCGCATCCATCTGTACTACACCGAAACGGTTCACATCATCTTCTCCAGGTTCGAGATCCTTACATACAACTGTAATATCTGCGCCTTTGCTGATGTGCTCTTCCAGAACCTTACCATAATCCAGCTTGTAGATACCATCACCGGATGCAATAACTACATATGGTTCATGACTTTCCTTCAGGAAATTAATGTTCTGATAAAGTGCATCTGCTGTACCTTTATACCAGTAGCTGTTCTCTGATGTAATGGTTGGTGTGAATATATAGAGACCACCCTGTTTTCTTCCGAAATCCCACCATTTGCTGGAATTCAGATGTTCGTTCAGAGATCTGGTATTGTACTGTGTAAATACCGCTACCTTCTGGATATGGGAATTTGTCATATTCGAAAGGGCAAAATCAATAGCTCTGTAACCGCCAGTAATAGGCATCGCTGCAACAGCTCTCTTTGCTGATAATTCGCCCATCTTGTTGCTATTACCACCTGCTAAAATTATACCTAATGCTCTCATCTCTATTCACCTGCCTTTATAATACTTCCGCCACTCTTTAAGTTGCCATCCGGATAATCTTCCGGAGTAGTCACACCAGATATAGCAGTATTCTTACCGATTGTTACACCATCAGGAACAACTGAGTTCTCTCCGATCGTAACAAGTCCAAATGAATAAATCTGTGGCTTGAATTCGTTGACAGCTTCTTCTCCGATTCCAAGCTTAGCATCCTTACCAATCTTAACATTCTCTGCGATGATAGCCTTGTCCATATATGCATTCTCACCGATCGTTGCGTTATTCATAATGATCGAATTACGGATGACTGCACCCTTTTCGATCGTAACGCCGGAACCGATAACGGAATTCTCAACATCGCCGTATACCTCTGTTCCTTCACCGATGATACATCTGCTTACTCTGCCGCTTGCATCTATGTACTGTGGTGGGATCGCATCTGTCTTGGTGTAGATCTTCCAGAACTCCTCATACAGATTGAATTCAGGAACAATATCTACTAACTCCATATTTGCTTCCCAGTAAGAACCAAGTGTTCCTACGTCCTTCCAGTAACCCTTGAAGTCGTATGCACAGATCTTCTTGCCATTTGAATGGCAGTATGGAATGATGTGCTTACCAAAGTCACATTCCGGCTGATCCTTCATCTTTACAAGTGCCTCACGAAGCACCTTCCAACTGAATATATATATACCCATAGATGCTTTGTTACTTCTAGGATTTGCAGGTTTCTCCTCAAATTCTGAAATAACATTGTTCTCATCTGTAATTACAACGCCAAATCTGCTAGCCTCTTCCCATGGTACCTGATATGTAGCAAGTGTAATATCAGCATCACAGGATTTGTGATATTCCAGCATGTTTTCATAGTCCATCTTGTAGATATGATCACCGGATAATATCAGAACATATTCAGGATTATAATAATCTATAAACTCCAGGTTCTGATAAATAGCATTTGCAGTACCTGTATACCATTCGCTGTTATCACTTTTCTCGTATGGCGGAAGAACTGTCACGCCTCCTATGTTACGATCCAGATCCCAAGGGATACCGATTCCAATATGCTGGTTAAGCCTCAGTGGTCTGTACTGTGTAAGAACACCTACTGTATCAACACCTGAATTAATACAGTTGCTTAATGGGAAATCGATAATCTTGTATTTGCCGCCAAAAGCTACAGCCGGCTTAGCCAGATTAGAGGTCAGAACACCTAAACGGCTTCCCTGTCCTCCTGCAAGAAGCATGGCTATCATTTCTTTTTTAATCATAATGTCACCCCTTCGTGCGTATTAATATAAATGCATTATACCACTGTTTTTGTAATAAGCAAAGTTTTTTATTGCATTTTCACAATAAAAGTTGAAAGAATATAGAAATTTTAAACATTTTTACAAAACAAACACATATTTTGCATGAATTTTTCATGTATCTTTTAACAATTTTTACTGGTTATTTTTGATTAAAAAAATTTCTTTCCTATATTCTCCGGGTAGAAATGGTTTTCTACTTGTGATAAACTCTACTTAATTATTTTACCGATATACTTTCAGGCTGTTACACAGATTTTGACCTGTCATAATCCCACAAATGCCTGAGTATACGAAGATGAAAGGAAGAAGAACTTATGGCTGAAATTTTAGTAAAAGAATACCGTGGCGATGTTGTTGAAAATGTACATTATGGATCTATTGCTATTGTTTCATCAACCGGCGAAACAATTGCTTATACCGGTGATATTGAGCGCCAGACTTATATGCGTTCCGCAAGCAAACCGATCCAGGTGCTTCCTACCCTGCTTGCAGGTCTTCATAAAAAATATAACCTGAGCGAGGAAGAAGTAACGATCTGTAATTCCTCTCACTGGGGCAGTAATCATCACATCTATGTACTTCAGAGCATCATGGAAAAAACGGGCTTAAAAGAAGAAGATATGATCATGAATCCAACGATCTCCACATCTGCAACACCGCTTGCGGACAAGCTTGCACTTGGTTCCAAGCTGAATCCTGTAGAGGGCAAGAGCCGTTTGCAGCACTGCTGCTCCGGCAAGCACTTAAGCCTTATGATGCTGCAGCGTGAACTGACAGGAAAAGTCACCGGCTACCAGCTTCCGGACTCTCCTGTCCAGAAGCAGATCATTTCATTCTTATCCATGCTAAGCCAGACTCCGACTTACCGGATCAGTCTGGGAATCGACGGCTGTGGTGTTCCGGTATTTGCACTTCCAATGCGTAATATCGCACTTGCTTATGCAAAACTTGCAGATCCGTTCAACCTGCCGGATGATATACGGGAAGCAATCACCTATAACTTCGACTGTATTAACAAGAATCCTGAAAAGATCAACGATTACTTTACACCATCTTACTATGTAAATAAGAACCCGGATCTTCTTATGAAGGACGGTTCCAGAGGTGTGATCTGTATGGCGATCCGAAGCCGGAAGCTCGGTATCGTGATCAAGCTCGAAGATGGCTGGAGCGACGAATATCAGGGAATCATTGTTGCCCGTATTTTGGAGCAGCTTCAGTATGATGATAAAGAACTGATCGAACAGCTTAAGAAAACGTATAACACAAAGATTTATAACGACTGCAAGGATGAGGTCGGACATGCCGAAGCAGATTTTGATATCCATATCGAACAGTCCTATTTCGATGAATTATTCGGAAATGCAGAACCGGAAGAAGACGATTCGGATGAATCTGATGCAGACACTGCAGACGAAAGCGCTGATTCCGAAGATTCCGATATTGATTCTTCAATCGAATACGAAGACATGGAAGAACTTGAAGATGATGAAGATACCAACGAAACCGATAAATCGTCCGGTCAAAAAAACAGCTTTGAAAGCTCCGACTTTATAAGCACTCTTTTGAATATGCGCGGCAAAAAAGCCCGGTCAAATTCCGAGCATAAGCCTGTCACAGATCATAATGACATGGATGAACCGGAAGACATCGACGAGGGTTCCGAAGCAGATGAGGATATGGAAGATGAGGAACAGCTCCCTGCAGAAGAACGTGCCAGACGCCGTGCAATCCGTGACCGCAGATCCATTCTTGGTCAGAATGTTGTCCTGCCATCATCAAACCAGACTTTCATCCAGAATCCAATGACCGATCCGATGCGTCCTGTAAAATCTGCCAAGGTGATTTCCACCATCCAGAATAATGACGCTGAGTTTGAGGTTTTCGACAGGGAAGACAATGAAGATAACAAAGAGCAGGAATAACACCATGCTTTATAACACTATCAGGATTTATATAAGATTGCATAAAATATAGCATACACATACAGCAACACCCATATGGTTGTTCCATTATAACATGACATATACGAGGATTTCGTTGTGAGCTGCACATTGTCGAATTCGAGTAAGCTACACTAACCTCAAACTACGCTAACGCTTGTTTTCGCTAAGTGTACTTACATGGCACGCACTAACCTCAGACTTCGCGCTAACGCTCGTCTTCACTAAGTGCTCCGCTCAGTTGGCACAGGAGTATTTACGAATCAGACATGTGCTGCGAACAGAAACCGCAGTAAGTCATTTATAGTGGAATAACCATATGGGTGTTGCTGTATGTGTATGCTATATTGAAATCTTATATAAAACCTGAACAACCCATCAAAGCATGGTGTTATTCCTGCTCGTTCTGACATTCAGGGCAGATGCCGACATATTCAAGATTGTGGGATGAAATGATAAAGCCCTCATCCACCAGTCTGCCTCGATCATCGATCTCAGGATCATATGGCACATGACTGTCGAAGATTCTTCCACATTTGGTACAGATAATATGATAATGTGGAACCGGATTGCCATCAAAATGTTCATTCTTATCAAATGAGAATACATTCATGATAATGCCGTCATCAACCGCATCCGCCAATACTCTGTATACAGTCGATGCACCTATATTATAACCTCTCTCCACCAGGATCTGATGAAGCTGCTGAGCAGTCGGATGACTTTTCAATTCTTTTATAACCGAATATATAACCTGTTTTTGTTTTGTGTTTCTTTTCTCTGCCATACCCATTCACTCCAATGATTTATTCCGATCTTACTTTTGATAAGTTTATACTAACACATATTTTGTCAGGTTTGAATACCTTTTTAAGAATTATTCTCATTAATTTCAACCTTTATCCGGCAATTCACCTGTAAATGGAAGTTTTTGCCGGCAAATTAATATTTATAAATTTATTTTTTATGCTTGACATCCCAAGTGTATTGGTGTACTATCCAACTAGCACAGCAGTTAGGAGGGAAGCATTTGGAATTTAAATCAAACCTGCCAATCTACCTTCAGGTCATCGATGATATAAAAAAGAAGATTATTACAGGTGCCCTGCCACTTGGCACCAAGCTCCCATCATCCAGAGAGCTTGCCATCCAATATGACATCAACCCAAACACCGCGGCTCGGGTTTATAACGAGATGGACTCTCTCGGACTGTCATATACGAAACGTGGAATTGGTACATTTGTAACAGAAGATCCTCAGGTAATTGATCGGCTGAAACAGGAACAGTTAAAGCAGATCCTTACAGTTCTGGATGAACAGCTCACCGGCATGGGATATACGCCGGAAGAGATCATCCGATTATTGCAGGACTACTATTCCCTGTAAAAACATGTATTGAAAGGAATGAATACTATGATTAAATGTGAACACTTAGTAAAAAAGTATATGAGTACGACCGCTGTTTCGGACCTGTCACTGGATATCATATCCGGTAACATTTATGCTCTACTCGGTCCGAACGGAAGCGGTAAATCCACCCTTATGAAAATGATCGCCGGGCTTTCAAAACCGACTTCCGGTACGATCACGATGGATAACCGGCCATTAGATTACAAAGCCAAAGCGCATATCGCATATATGCCTACAGAAGCCTATTTCTTCGGTTATATGAACTGCATCGATGTCGGAAAATATTACCGTGATTTCTTCGCTGATTTTGATTATGACAAATACATGCGACTGTTACAGGAAATGGATCTGTCGCCAAAGCAAAAAGTGCGTGAGATGTCATCCGGTATGATGGCAAAGCTGAAGATCGTTGCAACACTTTCAAGGAATTCGGAAGTTATTATGTTAGACGAACCGTTAAACGGCATCGATATCATTGCCCGCGAGAAGATCATTCATACAATCGTGTCTAATATCTCAGATGACACTGCCGTTATCATGTCAAGCCATCTGGTGGATGAACTGGAAAAGATCATTGATCATGCCATCTTCATCAAAAACGGAACCTGTGTATTACAGGGTAATGCAGAAGAACTTCGTATCGCACAGGGCAAATCCATTGTTGATATGTATAAAGAAATCTACGCATAAACTGGGAGGTATTGAATTATGTTAAAAATGTTAAAATATGAATTTCGCCGTGGAATCTTTCCACTTCTGATCGTAGGGATCGTCATAGCTGCCATTGAGCTTTACTTTCTCATTGGTACGTTAACCGAACATGCAGATCACTCTGTTATTGCTGTTGCCCTGCTTATTCTCGCGGCTTTCTGCTGTTACCTGTTTGTATTGATCTATGGCATAATCAGTTACAGTCAGGATCTGAAAAACAAATCGGGATATCTGGTCTTTATGGCTCCTATATCCAGCTATAAAGTAATCGGCGCCAAACTGTTATCCATCCTGCTGACAGGTGCAATAATCGTTGCTGTTATATTCGGATTACTGACCTTAGATCTCAGCCTGGCATACTCCACATATGACTCCATTGATACTTTTTATGATTTTCTAAGTAATATTCTTGAAATGGGGGGATATTCCCTGGGCGGCGTTATCTTAAGATTACTGGCATTTATCCTTGTATTTCTGATCCAGTTCTTTATGACGATCACACTTGCCTACCTTGCGGTATCGGTATGCTCCACCATTCTTCAGACAAAGAAGATTAAAGGTTTTATCAGTTTCGTACTGTTCATCGTCTTCTATGTGATCCTGTCTGTAATTGCTTCTAAGATTCCCCATCTGTCCAATCCCGGACCGGATGCAACATTTATGGAAGCCATGTATGCCATGATCCCACAGATCGCACTCTACTTCGTAGTAATGGTGGCAAGCTATATCGGAAGCTCCGTGCTCCTCGAAAAGAAGATCAGCTTGTAACGCAAACGAACAGGCGGTAACTCTCAGTCGTTCATGCTATGGTTTGAAAATGCCCCGGTTGAGGGTTACCACCTGTTCTGTTTTTATTACTAAAATGTGTTTCCGCCCCTACACCCCTATGGTGTGCAGGTCGATCCAGTTATAGATATCGTAATATGCCTGAATGTTGTTGATCTCGTTTATGACTTCGTGACGCGCATCCTTGTACAGGATGCATTTGACATCATCTGTGATATATCGGCTGTATTTGTTGTATAAGAGTTTCACATCCAGACCATAGTGACCGACCGGATCTTTGCTTCCTGATATGAATAATACCGGCATATTCTTTGGCACATTTGCCAGATTATCCTCATCCTGAATAAATTCCAGTGTTTTGAATAAAGTCTTATAACCTTTCACCGTAAAGGTATAGTCATACATCGGGTCTGCCATATATTTGTCAACCTGAACATAGTCTCTGCTCAGCCAGTCTTTCACGGTACGCTTCCGCTTCTCACCGTTCATGATCGTCATTCTGGGAATACCGAAAAGGTAAGTACCAAATGCAAGCACCTGCAACAATTTGCTTCTATGCTTCTCGCCACGGAGCATACTCTCCACTCCGGCTACCGCCTCTCCGATCTTCAGCATACACTTCGGATGTCCGCCCGTTCCCATACAGATAAAACCATCTATGCTGGCATTTTTCTGCAGCTTTGCAGGGTACTTTGGATCTTTTGCATATTCGCACATATATCTTCTTGCAATAAATGATCCCATGCTGTGTCCCATAAGAAAATACGGAAGATTCGGATATGCCCGTTTTACGCATCTGGTCACACGATGAACATCTGCTGCCATCGTCTTACTTGCATCATAAGCATACATATAACCCATCTCGGATTTATTTCTGGCTGTTAGGCCATGCCCCAGATGATCATTTCCACATACCAGAATTCCTCTGGCAGCCATAAATCTTGCAAAATGATCATAACGCTCCATGTCCTCTATCATACCATGAGAGATCTGAAGCACCGCCTTGATCTCACCCTGTGGAATCCAGACGATGACATGTAATTTATCTCTTCCGTTGGATGATGGAATATATGTCTCTTTTTTCTTTACGTTCTGTTTCATAAGCAACCTCCCATTGTTAGTATCCGCTTTCGAAAAAAAATTTATGCATTCGGCTCCTGATTTTCTTCCTTCCAGTAGATATTTCTGTGTTCTACAGAGGTCGAGAATGCGATCAAAGTCTTTGTTTTTCCAAATCTCTGCAATTCACCGATAAACAGATCCAGTGCCATCGTTGTCTCAAAGATAACCTCGATCAGCATGGAATAGTCACCAGTCACACAATTACATTCCACAACATTTTTGCAGTTCTTGATAAATGGATAAAAATCCTGTTTGTCGTTTGGCTCTACCTCTAAATTAATAAATGCTTTTGTATAATATCCCAGTGCGATCGGATTGATCTGTACCTGAAAGCCCTCGATCACCCCTGCTTCCTTTAACCGCTCTATTCTTGTAGATACTGCTGTTGATGACAGAAAAACACATTCCGCAATATCCTTTAAAGACATACGAGCATCCTTCTCTAACAGTTCCAGAATCTTCTGATCTACCTCATCCAGACAGTAAGCTGTCTCTTTTACTTCATGCATAGTTTTACTCTCCATTTTCTTATACATCTCATCTGCCAAATACCTTTATTTATATAGAAACTTTGGTATAGAAAAAGGACATCCTTCATCTGAGAAGGACATCCCTTTCATATTTCTGATATCAATGTACTTCTATCTATCCTGTCTGTATTTTACTACTAATAACAGGATAAATCCAGCACTAAAATACCATGTAGTATTGCATCTGTATATTTTACGGGAATATACCCTTGATCTCTTCCGTATGGATCAATCGTTTTAAAGCAATGATATAGGCTGCCATCCGCAAAGTACAATGACTCTTTTTGCTCTCCTCCACGATTTCTCCAAATGCTTTCGTCATGATCGTTTCAAGCATCTCATTTACCTGCGGTTTTTCCCATGTCATTTCCTGAATGTTCTGTACCCATTCAAAATAAGAAACAATAACACCGCCGCTGTTTGCAAAAATATCCGGCACAAGCCTGATACCTCTTTCTGCAAGGACCGGATCTGCATCTGCTGCCGTCGGTCCATTTGCACCCTCAACGATATAAGAACATTTTAACTTCTCCGCAACCTCTTTCGTAATCTGATTTTCAAGTGCTGCCGGAACCAGTACATCGCAATCACAGGTAAGAATATCTGTATTTGAAATATGGGTAACACCATCTTCCTGATAGTCTGCAAGCAGACCACCGGCTTCTACATAAGCCGTTACCTTATCTGCATCCAACCCAGTCTCCTTGTAGATTCCACCCGACACATCACTGAGCGCTACAACAACCGCACCTCTATGTCCAAATATTCTGGCTGTATTGCCGCCAACATTACCGCATCCCTGAATTGCAACCTTAGTACCTTCTAACGCCTTGCCATCTTCTGCAAGAAGGAGCTTGGTGCTGATCACAACTCCACGTCCGGTTGCCGATGGTCTTCCCTTGGAACCGCCAAGCTCCAGTGGTTTTCCTGTCACAACTCCGGGACAAGGTTTTCCCTTTAGCTGGCTGTATGTATCTAACACCCATGTCATGATCTGTGCATTTGTATTCACATCAGGAGCAGGTATATCGGTATCTGCTCCGATAATCGGCTCGATCGCATAGGTATATCTTCTCGTCAATGCACACAATTCCCGTCTGGAAAGTGTAGCCGGATCTACTTTGATACCACCCTTTGCTCCTCCAAATGGTATATTTGCCACTGCACATTTTAATGACATCCATGTTGCAAGTGCTTTGACTTCATTTAGAGATACGTCCTTGTGATAACGTATACCTCCTTTGAACGGTCCTCTGATATTTGAATGCTGGACTCTGTATCCTTCAAATACCTTAACACTTCCGTCATCCATCTCCACAGGAAGGTAAACCTTAGTTTCACGCTGTGGATTTTTGATGATCTCAAACATCCTCTTGTCAATTCCGCCAATGTTCATGGCTTCTTCCATCACTGCTACCACATTCTCATATGGGTCGTACTGTCTGCTCATCTTCGTATCTCCTCGTTTAACAAATATTTTATTGTCACGAGTTATCCGGTGTTACCTGTAAGGGATAAACCTTTTGACAAGAGGCATTCTAGTTCTCCTGCATTTATACGTCAATATCTCAAGTCAAAGACCATCCAAAATGATATTTTCAAGTATTTTATCTTAATAATGTATATTCATAGTAGTTCAAACTTGAAATAATCAAGTTTAATTTGTAACATCGATCACATACAACTGGTGCAGTGCTCTTGTACAGGAAATGTAAAATGCATGTCGGCTGATCCGGTTTTCCATCACATCCTGTTCATTGATAACAAACACTGCATCGAATTCCATCCCCTTTGCAAGAAACTTCGGAAGAACGACCACGCCGCCATTATAGACAGTCGACTGATTTGTAAGATATGTCACCTGCTCATATTCTTCCAGTTCTTTGTACATGGCAAATGCACGTTCTTCATCATCACAGAGAATTGCCACATTATCAAAATCATCCAGTTCTCCATAATCAAGCTTCTCTGCGATAAATCCGGCAGCGTCCTCTATGCTCTCTGCCTGCTCCGTCACCGGCTCCATGCCATGGCGGTTGAGTGGATGGGCTTCCCCCTCGTCTGACGCCCGGTCTGCTTCCAGAATCTTGTTACAGAATTCTGTGATCTCACAGGTTGAACGGTAGGCAGTATCCAGAGTCTTGATCTGGCAGCCACCTGTTCCTCCATGCGGCACAAATACCGTCTGCAATACATCCAGCACCGTTTCCTCCGGATTATAATAAAGCACCTGCAGGCTGTCACCCAGTATCGTCTTCTTACATTTAAAAATACGATCCAATACCGCATACTGGAATATATTGTAATCCTGCATCTCATCGATCACGAGATGCTTGATATTGTCATAGGACTTGCATCCATAGAAATAAATCTGCAGATAAAAGACTGCCAGAATATCTTCATAGCACACCTTTCCATACTCATTCCGGTACTGTTCGATACCCGGATACTGTTCAGCCTGACTGTTAAGAAAGTCCTGATATAATTCGATCAGGTTGCGCTCTGCATACTGATAGATCATCTCTTTTGTGATCTGGTTCTCCATCTTCTGATGCTTCTCATCCGTAAATGCCTGATCCTGTTCATCCTCTACCCGGTCTGCTATAAAATATGCGATCTTCTCAAAACGTTCATAGACCGGATATCTGGCAAAACGATTATAGAACATCTTCTCGATCTGATCCTTTGTAAATTCTGTTTTCTCAAAATGGAAATCTTTAAACTTAATATTTGCCGTATACTCTTCCAGATATTTGTTAAATGCCTGATAGAACGCTATCGATGATTTCCATGCAATATTCTTCATCTCCGGACTTTCCATATCGGGATGTGTCGTGATCCGGTCTGCCTGTTCCAGCTTTGTCTCATAATCACAGTCCACAAACAGGATTTCCTCCATCAGAGAATCAAATTCCTTCTCCGGTACATTATCCTCGCCGACCTCCGGCAGCACACCGGCAATATAATCGCCAAAGATTCCATTTGGCGACAGGATCATAACATTGTCTGCCGACATCGTCTTACGATTGTTGAATAACAGCCATGCCAGTCTGTGCATCGCAACTACTGTCTTACCACTTCCTGCCCGTCCATCCACAATAAGATTATAAGCTGTCTTATTACGGATCAATGCATTCTGTTCTTTCTGGATCGTCGCAACTACGGATTTCATCTTCGTGCCGCTGTTCTTTCCCAGTGCATCAAGCAGGATCATATCATTGATCTTCTCATCGGTATCGACTGCATTATGCAGTCTTCCATTACTGATATCAAATTGCTTCTTCTCTACGATCTTTCCAAAATATTCTTTATCGGGTGCCTGATAGGATGCCTCGCCCTTCTCATAATCATAATACATCGATGCGATCGGGGCACGCCAGTCATAGACCTTCTGATCCTGTTCATCCATCGACCAGTAGCCGTTTGTTCCGATATAGACCGGAAGAACCTGTCCATCCTCCTGATACTCAAATGCGATTTTTCCAAAATACGGACTCTCGATCTGGTGCGCCAGTACATCTACCTGCTTTGCCGCATGTTCGATAAAAAATGTATCGTTATTTACATTGTTCATGTTCTGCAGGAATTCCTCGTCGTCCATATCTCCATGGCTGTCACGCATATATTTCTTCTGCGCTTTGATCGCCTGATTCCGATAGTCGATGCTCTCCTGTGTGGTCTGAAGATCACACTGCAGCTCATTTTCTACTTCTTCAAAATATTCCTGTTCTTCTTCCAGCGTTGTCTCTCTATATGTTTCCTGAACCTGTTTCTTGTCCATTTTCTTTCCTTTCAAAACAGACATCATCTAAAATCAAATCCACCTGACTTCAAATGATGCCTGTACATTTTACTTCTTTATAATTGTGACTCTTTTTGCTGCACAGCTCTGCGCACTGCCGCTTACTGCCTTTACCGTATATACATAGCGATAACCGGATCTTGCCGTCTTATCTTTCCAGTAAGGATCCGTTGTTGTTCCAATCTGTTTCATGGAGCCTTTTTCTTCCTGTCTGTATATCTTATACTTCTTTGCTCCTTTGATTGATTTCCATTTTACTGCAACACCGTAGCTGCGTTCTTTTACCGATATTGCCGGTCTGGTCAGTCTCCGGGTTACTACCGCATCGCTGTAAGCACCAAAAGATGTGCCCTTTCTAGCCCGGATTCTATATGCATACCATGTGCCTGATTTTGCAGATGTGTCTACATAAGTCAATGTGTCTCCGGAATTGACATCTCCGATTCTCTGCCATTTTCCTTTATATGTTCTGCGATAGATCCGATAGCCCTCTGCTCCCGGTACGCTGTCCCAGGTCAAAGACAAGCCGCTCTTCTGGTTTGCTACCGTTTTCAGTTCTGCTGCTGCAAGCCGGATCGTATATGGACATTCGATCTTTCCGGTATAATTTCCGATTCCGGTCACAACACAGGTTGCACGTCCAACCTTTTTGGCATTTCTGTATGTTACCGTATAATCTTCTTTATTCAATCCGGCAACCGTCACGGACGGCTTACAGCTCTTACCCGCATACTGATATACTTTCTTTGACAGTGTTGCTGTAAGACCGGATATATCCTTCGGCGTTACAGTCAGCGTATAACTTGCCAATGTCGTTTTATATGCTGCATCTGCTCCGACCGTTGCAGTGATCGTGCAGCTTCCTACACCCTTTATCGAAATATAGCCTTTTTCATCTGCTTCCGCAATTCTGGTATTAGATGACTGATATGTCACTTTTCCCTCTGAATTGGTCGTAACTTTATACCGATATGCCTTGCTTCCATATTCTCTGGTAACTGTCTGCTTGGAAAATGCAGTCTGCGATTCCGGCTTTTCATTTCCATTTTCATCATAATCTGTATACTGGACCTTCAGACCCGACTGATCAAAATAATCATGAAGATTAACATAGCCCCAGCCATATTGTGGATCCCAGCCATAGGTTCCCTTATCAACGGCATATTTCTTAAGTACCTTCTTCACACCCTTGTAGTTCAGTGATGGCTGGATCATCTTCACATATGCCACCGCCGCTGTTATATGTGGCGTTGCCATAGAGGTACCGGACATTTTCTGATACTTACCCTTCAGATATGTTGATACAACACTGGTTCCCGGTGCGCAGAAATCAACAGTATCTCCATAGTTGGAATAGCTGGCTGCAAAATTCTCATTGCTGTTCATCGCAGTTACAGTTATTACATTTCCTCTGTTTGCAGGGTAAGTTGTGCTGACATCCGTTGCATAATTACCGGCTGCACAGCAGACAACCGTTCCAGATGTCTCTGCCTTCTTTAATACATCCTTTAATAACGTAGAATATTTCCAGAATAATCCTGTCCATCCAAGGCTCATATTTACTACATCTGCCTTTTGGGATACCGCATATTGTAACGCGCTCCGAATTGCAAGATTTGACGATTTACCTGCATCATCAAAGGTTTTAAGGATCATCAGTTTTACATTTTCCGGTGTATTATCTGCAATGATACCGGCTACATGGGTTCCGTGTCCATTTCCATCCGTATATGCCTTGTTTTTGCTTACTTTATCTTTTCCCTGAAAACAATAACTATGCTTGGTATCTATTCTGCCCTTAAAAATCTTATTCGTTGCATCCAAACCTGTATCAATAATGGCAACTGTCACTTCCTGATCGATCACATAATAATCATATTCTGCTTTCAGATAGCCAAATCCCATCACGCTGCCGCCCCAGGACAGGGAATTATGGTCTTCAATGTCCGGAACATCTGCAAGAATATCACTGTCTACCACCTGATCGATAAAACAATGATCCGTACCATAAGCATCCGCTAACTCATAATAAGCATATTCCGTATCCGCAGTTGTATCAAACTGCAGCACATATTCATTATAATCTCCATAATGAAGGATCTCGGATGCACCATAGCTGTCTGTAAGCTGCGCTCCATCCGTCAATACCATCAGACGCTTTAACTGATATTTGTCATTGGAGTCTGTACTTCCATCGGATCCTGGTTCTGTTGTTTCTGTATCCGGTACTGTGTAGTCCTGATCCCAGTTATCATTGATCAGTTCTACCACATCAGAAGCATCTTTCGCTTCTTTCACCGGAACCCCGGCAATATATTCTACCGGATCCCGATTCTCCGCACTCTCATCCTGTATATCCTGATCACAGATCTCCATCGCTTCGTCCGTCTGCTCTGTCGTATCACTCAGCCCGGCAACCGTATAATCTTTCCCATTGATCTGTACTGTATGATCCTGCTGTTCTTTCGAAGCAAGCTCACTCATATCATATGTATGAATCGTTGTATCTGTCTGTCCTGTACTGGTTCTATTGGCATCGTGCAGGCTGTCCCAGGAAAAAACCGTGCTCGCTAATATAGCCGCCATCCCTATGCAGATACCGGCTTTTTTATAATTCTTCTTTTTCCTATAAAACAGCTTTTCTCGTTTCTGTCTATTGTTCATTTCTTTTCTCTTTTCATCATATCACTTATGTTTAAATCCAATTTCCCTTTTTATTTTAAACCATCTTGCTGATAACTTCTATAGTTAATTTTCAGGTTCTGCTAATATATTTACCGCAAATATATTTATGTGTCTTTTTTTGTACATCGTTTTTTGTATTCTCTATATAACAAAAACCTGTATACATTAACCACAATTCCGTTTTTCTTATTTTTCTCTATAGACAAACGGTAGGTTGACCACATTTTCGATCGGAGGGATTCATATGTCACATTCAAATTCTAATTCGGGAGGATGCCTCCCAGGCATCATTATTTTTCTTATTATCTGTTACATCATCGGTGCTGTCAGTGACAACGGAAAGCATACCTGCTATTATATCGGATGCGACCGGGAAGTGGATAAAAACGAAACCTACTGCTGGTACCACAAAGATTACGGTCACCGTAAATCCTATAATGTTACAACGCAGGCAACGACTGAATCCAATTATCATAAACAGTCCTCTTCTTCATCCCGTTATTCTACGGCAACTGAAGCTGCTCATTCTCAGGATGTTTACGACTCCTACGATGATGGATATGATGACGTATATGACAATATGGGAGATTACGATGAAGATCGATATGATGAAGATGACGATTATCGGGACGGTGTAGACGATGCCATTGATGAATTTGGTTACTACTAAGATCTTCAGGATATCGTTTTCATGAACATTTTATAGTCATTCCTCTGATTTCATGTTAGAATAAGACATTCAATGAAATCGGAGGAATTTTTTATGAGTAACGAAGGCAAGAAATGTACGGTTCACTATACAGGAACATTTAACGATGGAACAAAATTTGATTCATCTTATGACCGTGGTGAACCGATCGACTTTGTATGCGGTGCAGGCATGATGATCAAGGGATTTGACGAAGCTGTTAAGGGCATGGCGATCGGTGATATCATCGATGTACACCTTATGCCGGAAGAAGCATACGGCATGCCGGATCCCGACAATATCTTAACTGTTGAGATCAACCAGCTTCCCGGTGCTGAGGATCTGGAAATTGACCAGAAGGTATTCCTGTCAAATCCAGCCGGACAGTCTTTCCCTGTTAAGGTAACCGCCAAGGATGATACTACGATCACCTTTGACGCAAACCATGAGATGGCAGGCAAAGAACTGAACTTCAAGATTGAACTTCTGGATGTAGAATAAACAGAAAAAAATTATGTACACCTGATATAAAATCTCCCAGACGTTCCGGATATGATATACTACGAATTTCTACTCGTCACACGCATCTATCATATCCGGAACGTCTGGGAGATTTTTTATACCAAGTGTACATAATTTTCTCCTGCCATACATTTTTCCAACTCATCCATATACCGCACCATCCTTTCAATTATCGTTGTTCCAAGTATACCACATTATATCCTCTAACATCTTCTCAACCTACATAAGCCTGAATCCAGCTTGTAATACAAAACTGCCATATTAAGACCTCAAGCGAGGATTTCTTTATGAAATGCATATACCAGCAAATGTGGGTGCCTGTCTGAGCCCAAAGGGCGAGTTGGCACAGGAACATTTGCGAATCAGGTATATGCAGTTCATCGAAACCACAGCGTGTCTTAATATGGCAGTTTTGTATTACAAGCCAATTCAGGCTTTATTCATTTTACTCGTCGAATTCGTAGTCTTTGCCCGGAAGGATTGCGTTTAAAGCAATTCCAAGGATAGCTGCGATAGCAAGTGATGTTAATGTGATAGATGTTCCTGCAACTGTGAAGGTAATACCATTACCGAATCCAAGTCCGCTGACAAGGATAACAGCAGCAACGATCAGGTTACGCGACTTTGTGAAATCCACCTTGTTCTCAACAACATTACGAACACCAATTGCTGAGATCATTCCGTACAGCATGAAGCTGACACCACCAATGATCGACGCAGGAAGTGAACCGATACACTCAGCAACCTTTGGTGAAAAGCTGAGAAGGATCGCATATACAGCAGCCAGACGTACGACTCTTGGATCGTATACACGGCTAAGCTCAAGAACACCGGTATTCTCACCGTATGTTGTATTTGCAGGACCACCGAATGCAGCAGCAAACGCTGTAGCAAGACCATCACCGATCAGAGTTCTGTGAAGTCCCGGATCCTTGATGAAATTATTTCCTGTTGTAGCTGAGATTGCTGAGATATCTCCGATATGCTCCATCATGGTTGCAAGAGCGATAGGTGCCATTACAAGGATGGAAGTAATATTAAATTTACAAAGCTGGAATGGAGGAAGATCCACCCATCCGGCATCCTTTACTGCCTTAAATGTGAAGATTGCAGATCCGTCCGGATTGTGAACACCACATTTGAAAAGAATAAATGCAACTACATATGAGATCACAACACCCATAAGAATCGGAATGATCTTGAACATTCCTTTGCCCCAGATATTAAAGATTACAATAACCGCAAATGCGATAATTGCAAGAATCCAGTTTGTTTTTGCATTATTTACGGCTGATGGCGCAAGACTCAGGCCGATACAGATAATGATCGGACCGGTAACAACAGGTGGGAGGAAACGCATAACACGTTTTACGCCAACCAGTTTTACAACCAGCGCAAGAACCAGATACAACGCACCTGCTACTACGATACCGCCACATGCATAAGGTAATTTCTCACCCATAGACATATCTTTGAAGATTCCGGTATCAAGATTTGCGACTGTATTAAAGCCTCCTAAGAAAGCAAATGAGGAACCCAAAAATGCAGGCACCTTTAATTTTGTACATAAATGGAAGAATAATGTTCCGATTCCGGCACAGATCAGTGTAACCTGAATGGATAAGCCCTCTCCATTAAAATAAGTATTTACCAGAATCGGTACTAAAATAGTTGCACCAAACATGGCAAACATGTGCTGCAAACCTAACAGCAACATTTTCGGAACACCCAGTTCCCTTGCATCATAAATCGCTTCTTTTTTCTGATTCATAATAATCTCCCTTCTTCTATTGTACCTGTTTTACTGTGATCCTATCGATTGAAATGCACGCCTTCTTTCGACAAAACCTCCAGCACACCATCTTTACGATGATAACATAAGAAGGGAGATTTGTGAACTGCAAATCTCCCTGTTTTTTATAAATTTGTTATATTTGTAAAAACTTTCGATATTAAAAGTTTTTAGGTCGTTTTTTATTTCAGATCATTCAATTTTGAACATTATGGCCAAATGACTTATTCAACATTTTTCAGCGCCTCATCCATCGGGATCCGTTTGATCCTTCTTACCTGAAAAACAGCGATGATTCCATAGGCTGCCATCGACAGGATAAAGATCGCAGGATAAATATACGGAGCAATGTAGATCGTCATCCATCCACTGATTGCCTCCTTCATCATCACATAATAGATGCCGGAGATCGCTACCTTCGAAAGAAGGATTCCAAAGATAACACATACTGCCATCACCCATGTTGTCGCAGACAGATATAATCTGTTGATCTCTTTGTTCTCATATCCAAGGATCTTTACCATGGATATTGATATGGTATTCCTCTCAATGATCAGCTTTGTAAGCAGATAAACCATCAGCATGAACATCGCCAGTGCAAATACCTCAAACATATAAAACATCTGGCCCATGGAACGATCAAGCTGTCTTGATACCTTTGTCAGATCTTCCTCTGTAACGACTGTCGCGATCAGCTTCTCATCAATATCAGTCAGCTTCTCATTTGAGAAATATCCTGAGAAATATTCATCCTCGACATCGAACATTTCCCGATATGTCTTCGCATTCATAAATACTGCCAATGCCGCAGGATATGTGCACACACCGGAAACCTTTATCTTATAAGAATCAGATGAATATTCCTTATCCAGCGTGATCGTATCCCCGTTTTTCAGTTTATATTTGTCACGAAGCCCGTCAGAGATCAGCATTTCTCCATCCGCAGGCTGTACCTTGGAATACTTGCTGTCATCCGAGATACCATAGACCATGACTTCTTCATCTCTTATATCTGTTTTATAGATCAGGGAAGTTACCAAGTATTTCTCTGCATCCTTGTTCTCTGTTTCCACAGGCATTTTCAAAACGTACTGATAATCCGCAAGCATATTGTCCAGCGTTTCATCCTGATAGTGTTTTAAAAGCGGCGACATCATCATTCCGAACATCAGCAGAACGATAGCAAATGTTACTCCGATAAATAATACGATATAGCTTGGCAGATTCTGCAGGATCACACGTATACGGAATCTGGTAAAGAAACGGAAATGTGGCAGCTTGACCGCTTTCTTTCTCTTTGACTTTGAAAGATCCCGTCTGATAAACCGAAGCGGTGACATACGGAGCTTCGAATAGATCATCCATGCTGTTATGACAAGCATCAGCACGATCGGAATAACCGTCGTTTTTACAAATGCTTCCGCATTCCATTTTGTCACATATTTTGTCAGACTGTAACTTCCATAATACATTGCCACACAGACATTTTTAAACACTGTATATCCCAGAACATTTCCGATTACAGCTGCTACTAATGTAACCAGGATCGGAAGAGAAATGTAATGTGCCAGTAATTCTCCTCTTGTGTAACCGGAGGCCCGAAGAGTACCGATCGTGCCGGCTTCCTTTACGATCGTATTGTTGATCGTAATCGCAAAGATAAATGCCATGATCACGATTATAATATAAAGCAGTGTTTCCACCATTATCGAATCACTACCCATATCCTCTCCGGTAAAATTAATTGCCTGATTCGTATATCTTGGAATAAACTTCTCCACTTCTCCATATTGACTGATCACCTTTGCAAGATCATCGGATACATCCTTCTCCGCTTTCTCATCTTCAGGTTCATCGTCATAGATCCAGGCATAAGAATAATGCATCAGCCCTTTGTCAAAGCTTTCAAACCGTTCATCCGTTATGATCGCAACACCGAACAACACGGAATCAAACATCGTATCATTATTATTCTGGAACAAAGCACTGTAATCAGATAATGCTACAAAGCCCGATACCTTATATGTCTGTCCATCAACCGACAGATCATCTCCTACCTTGATCCCATTATTTTCCGCATACATACGGTCCATTGCGATCTCATCTTCTGCCGCAGGGAACGCTCCCTCCATCAGACAAACCTTATCCACATCTGTACGATTCTTAAAAATACGGAGTGTGCTTTCATCCCCATCTTTTTCTACAATTTTCTCATAGTAATAATCCTCATACAGCTTTACCCCCTCATCTTCAATCGCTTTAATCGCCTCGGATGATGCTTCATCCTTGTACTCAAAATTACCATTCTCGATATTATACTTATCAAAGCTCTCATCATATGTAGCGATCATACTCTTACCGGCTACCAGAAAGCCGGACACAAAACCAATACTCAAGATCATAAACAGGAAAATAACCAGATACTTTCCAAGATCGGCAGCCAGCTCCTTCGGCAGCCGTTTCCATAATGGATTCTTCATATTATAAATTCTCCTTTTCTCTCTGCCACTTCTGTATTACCAGTCAAGCTCCATTGCAGGAACCTTTACATCATTTACTATATTCTTACGGATCATTCCATCACGCAGTTTGATCACACGGTCTGCCATATTCTTGATCGCATCATTATGTGTAACCATGATAACGGTATTTCCATATTTCTGATTTACATCCTCGATCAGCTTCAGGATCTCCTTCGAGGTCTTATAATCAAGTGCACCTGTCGGTTCATCACAGAGCAGGATATCCGGATTCTTAACGATAGCCCTTCCGATCGATGTTCTCTGCTGCTGTCCACCGGACAACTGATTCGGAAGCTTATGTCTGTGCTCATATAAACCAAGCGTCTTTAAGATATCATCGACATCGAGCGGTGAATCACTTAAATATGCACCAACCTCTACATTTTCCTTTACGTTCAGATTCGGGATCAGATTATACATCTGGAATACATAGCCAAGATGCTTTCTCCTGTACTGTGTCAGCGTCTTCTCATCCATATCAACTGTTTTTTCCCCATTGATCGCTATATAACCACTGTCGGCGTTATCGATTCCCCCTATGATATTCAGTAACGTAGACTTACCGGATCCGGATGGTCCAAGCAAGACACAGATTTCTCCCTTCGTCACTGTAAAATCCAGTCCTCTTAATACCTCTGTCCGGTTCTCCCCTGATCCGAAGCTCTTTTTCAGACCACTGATCTGTAAAAAATTCTGATTTTCCATTTTGTCTCCTCCATTCTCCAGTACTTTCTATCACACTGGTATATCTTTTTATGATTAACGTTTATCGCTTTGAACATTTGAATATGTGTTCATATGATTAATAGCACAAAACAACTGTATTGTCAATGGTTCTGTTGCAAATTTCAAATTTTTGTTAGTTTTAACTAACATTGTACTATTATACATCTATTCCCGGCACAGAACATGTAAAAAGCACATGCTTATTGATATATTTTTATCATTAAGCATGTGCTTTTACTGTTTTTTGTTTCTATCTGCTCTGCAAAGAGGCATTTTATCTGAAGTTATATTCCCGGATCTCGCAGTTCTTAATCCCGAAATGTGCAAATTCTTCATTTGTCATATCATAAAAATACGACTGTACGATCCTTGAAATTCCATTATGTGCAACAAGCAGATATGTCTTATGTTCAGACTCCGCTTTTATATCATCCAACAGATTATAGACACGCTGGCACAGATGCATCATCGTCTCTCCGCCATCATAATGATCCAGGAAATGGGATTTTGCTTCCATGAATTCTGCTCCATTTCTGGGTGTTGATTCAAACCGTCCAAAGTTTTGCTCCTTCAATCTCGGCTCCATCCGCATCGGAATCCCTGTCATTTCCGATATATGTCTGGCAGTCTCGGCCGCACGAACAAGTGGGGAATATAATATCTCATCGATCCCCGGCTGTTCTTCTGCCAGTTTTCTTCCAAGTTCTTCTGCCTGCCGGTGTCCCAGCTCTGTCAGCTCAATATCCGTTGCACCGCAGATCTTATTCTCCACGTTCCAGATGGTCTGGCCGTGCCTCGTAAAAAATACTTTTCCCATGTTATCTCCTTATTCTTATACTATAGAATTGGATTATATATACTATAATTTCACACCGGCTGTCAACTTTATTCCACAGGATTTCACAGACGTTCAGCCACCGCGATTCCGGTGGCGGTGGCTGCGAGTCCGCCTTTTCCGGTCTCCCGGAGATCCTTATGCATCAGGTCGCCGATTTCCCGCATCGCATCGATTACCTCGTCTGCAGGAATAGCACTTTCAATCCCTGCCAATGCCATATCAACAGCGCACAGCGCATTCATGGCACCGGACGCATTTCGCTTCACACATGGCACCTCCACCAATCCTGCAACCGGATCACACACCAGTCCAAGCAGGCTCTTTAATGCCATCGCTGCTGCCTGAGTAATGAGATGGCTGCTGCCGCTCTTTAACCATGCAAGTGCACCTGCTGCCATAGCGGAAGATGCCCCGATCTCTGCCTGACATCCGCCTCTTGCCCCTGATATGCTTGCCCGTCTTGCGATCACATCCCCGATGCCTGCTGCCACAAACAGAGCCTTTACCATATCATTTTCCGAGGTGTTCGTCATTCTTTCATATGTGATCAATATCGCAGGCACAACACCACAGGAGCCTGCCGTCGGTGCTGCCACGATCCGCTTCATGCAGGCGTTGCTCTCCGCCATCTTGATTGCCCTTGCCATGACTGCTCCGCCAAATTTACCACACATACATTTGTGTGTTGCCGCATAATCAGCCATTTTTTTACCATTTTTCCCGGACAGGCCGCTACGGGAAGTCAAACTGTCATCATACGCTTCATCTGCTTCCTTCATCGAACGATACATCTGGGTCATCCGGTTTACGATATCCATTTCCGGCTGCTGCGAGTCCCTTGCCTCCTCCCGGATCACAGCCTCCCAGAACTCACATTTATTTGTTTTCATATAAGCATCGATTTCTGCCAAAGATGAAAATGCCATTATCATTCTCCTTTTTAATTTCTTTCCTGTGCCACTGCATCCTTTATTACCTAGATTCCACGATCAATCATCTTTCAGACTCAGATAGGTTACCTTCAAGATTCCTTCCAGATGCTCCAGCCATTTCAGGGATTCCTTTGGAACCTCCTGATCACATTCCAGAACCATGACTGCATGACCTCCCGGACATGCCCGATACAACTGCATCGTTGCAATATTTATGGACTTATGTCCAAGCATCGATGTCACCTCTGTCACATGTCCCGGCTGATCCAGATTATGCACGATCAGAGTCGGGTAATCGCCACTGAAATTTGCATCCAGACCATCGATCTTACAAATGCGGATTCGCCCTCCGCCGACTGATTCCGCTTCAATATCAAGCTCTCTGCCGCTTTCTCCTGTCATATGAAGCACGGCTGTATTTGGATTTGCATGTGCAAGCTTCGCTGCATAAAAGATAACCTCCATGCCTGCCTGTTCTGCCAGTTCAAAGCTCTCAGGTACGCGGATATCATCCGGCTTCATACCGAGAAGCCCGGCAACCAGTGCTTTATCTGTACCATGCCCTTTTCCTGTTGCAAGGAATGAACCATACAGTCCGATCTCCACCTTCCGGATCGGTTCATCTATTAATTTATAACAAATATATCCAATCCTTACAGCTCCTGCCGTATGCGAACTGGACGGACCTACCATGACCGGACCTACAATATCAAAAATACTCATTTTGCCACCTTCCTGTTTCTTCCAGTATTCCTCAAATTTATAAATTTTATTCTACGACTGATCTTTAAAGCCATCCTACATAATAGTTCATGAACCGAATCATACCGCCTGTCAGTTTTGCCGCAAAAGCAAAAGCCACCGATATCTTCTGCAATTCATACAGTCCTGTATCACAAACGCTCTATGAAATAACATCTGATATTCCGGTGGCCTTTCACCTTATGTTATGAACTTGTCATATGCTGTCCATATCCGGTACAACATATTCTATTTTGCTTTCTTATAAGATACCTTTGCTGGGATATTGCTCTTTTTCAGAAGGCTTTTATAACTATTCGCCTGCTTTTTCGGTATCGTTACAACTGCTTTTTTGCTGATGCCTTTAAAGGCCTTCTTGCCAACCTTTGTGAGCTTCTTTGTTGTAAATGTAATCTTCTTTAGCTTTGTACATTTTTCAAAGCTGCTCTTGCCGATTGTCTTCACACTCTTGCCAATCGTCACAGTTGTAAGTACTTTGCATCCATAAAATGCCTGAGCACCTACGGTCTTTACTTTATCACCAATCGTGGCACTCTTCAAGTACTTATATCCCTTAAATGCCTTCTTACTGATGGCTGTAACATTAAATGTAACTCCACCGATCTTGACCGTATTCTTAATTGAAAGCTTAGTAAACTTCTTATCTGACTTCTTCTTTGTTGTACCAATTACAGTTACAGTTCCCTTACCATTTGTCGATGCTTTTGTGATCTTATACCGGATGCCCTTTACCGTATAGGTATTATTCTTAGCAACCTTGATCCGGAAAGTCTTTGTTATTGTACCTGTATACTTTCCCTTACCGATAATCGTAATCGTCGCCTTACCAATATTCTTATTATTCTTATATTTCACAGTATAATCTGATTTCGCTGACAGCGTCTTTCCCTTGACTGTCACAACAGGCGTCTGCTTCAATTTCTTTCCTGTATAAATAACAGAGGCCTGTATACCTGTAACAGAGGCTTTACTGATGTCAACCTTTGTCGTAGGCTTATTTGGTGTCGGATTCGGCTTTACCGGTGTTGGATTTGGCTTATCGGAACCCGGATCGGTCGTTTCCTCTTTCTTTGGCAGAATCTCCTGCTTCTTGTAACCACATACTGTACATTCATAGGTCATAATACCTGTAGCTGATGTAGTCGGTGCCTTTGTTACTTCTCCCTTACCAAATACATGCTCTGCCCGCTCAAGGATTTCACCACAGCTGCATTCCTTCCAATGCTGGCTGTCGTCTGACTTCCATGTATAGGAATGTGAATGCTCCTCGCTGATCACGATCTCCACACTGAATATAATTCCTCTATGTGCCTGATTCCAGCCCTTATTACCGGTCCAATCATAATTTGTACTGTCATCCGGCTTGAAGCATACCTGTACGGTGCTGTTCTCTGACAGAATGGTCTGGTTTGCTGTATACCAGTAGTAGTATCCTCCTTCTGCATCCGGAAGCTCCACATCCTTTAACACAGTGTCCTTCTTTACTGTGATCGGTGCGATCTTCTGTGTAAATTCTGCTTTTACAGGTTCTACTGTTACTGTAAGCTCTACCGCATCTACCTGATCATATACTTCTGTATTCTTTGGAATATAGCTTGCTTCAAATGTATAGCTTCCTGCTTTTTCAAGCTTCGTTGCCGGAGCTGTCCATACAAAGCTTCCACCCTCTGTTTCAGGAATCTCTACGTCTGCAAGCGTCTGTCCATAAATACCGGTCAGACCGGTTGGAACCGCAAAGTCCGGAGCCTGTTTTTCTGCTGCTACAGATATCTTTACCTTGATCTGGATCGTTCCATCTGCAAGCTCCTCATATGCACCTTCTGCAAGGTCTGCTTTACTCCAGTCATAATCTGATGTATTCGCAGGAATGAAATATGCATCATATTCTTTTGTTCCTGCTTTTTCGATCACTGTCTCCGGAGCTGCCCATTTATAAGTACCCTTTCCGGATGTTGGAAGTGTTACGCTCTCTAATGTCTTTCCTGCCAAACCGGTACACGGATCCGGTGTCTCCATAACAGGTGTGCCCTTTGCAACCTTTGTAAATGTCAGCTTAAAGCTTGCAACGGTCTGATTCTTACCGCAGATCTTGATCGTTACCGTCTGTGCTTCCGCAGCTGCCTTTGTCGGTGTTCCATAGATTCTGCCATTCTTCAGCTCCAGACCAGCCGGAAGCACCGAACCCTTGGCAAGGGAATAACCAACTCTTGCTGCAGCACTGTCAATATCGTTTGCAATCTTTAATGCAGTCAGATCATATAATGGCTTATCCTCAGTTGTTGTCACCCCTACAACTGCTGTATCTACTGTATCTTCGTCTTTATCCAGAGTGATCATAGTTGCTGTATCATTCTTCATATTAACCGTAAATACTGTAGGTTCATATGGCATAGCGGCTGTCCATGTTGTTTCATCACTCTTATTCATCACTGATTCAGAAGAACCATAAACGATGGAATCAACTGTTGTATTTTCTATCGGAATACCGGTTACTGTTACTTTTACAGAACCGTTACCACGGATATATACAGCATCATCACCTTCTATACCGGAGGTCTTCATATCACCCGTCGTGGAGGCTGCAAGCTGTACAGGAGCTGTATCGCCTTCCTCAAAGCAGAATTCCGGATAAACAAGCTCTGCTTTGTAATAGATTGTACTATAGTAACTTAAAGTCTTCATCATGGATGGTTCCTTAGAGGTAAGGATATCTCCGACTAATGTTGAAGATACCATCTGCTCCAGATCACCGTCATTGATGATTGTTCCGTTATTTGTCAGCTTACCAAATTTGAATCGTCCTGTTTCCTGATTGATAACAGAAGCACCTGCATGGATCGTCAGTGTGCTTACAGTCGTATAACTGATCTCGCCACTATTTGTAATGGTGCCGGATACAGTTGACTTTGAATATCTGTCACCCTTACACGTCAGACTGCCTTTGTTGGTCAACGTGCCATTCAGATCCGCATCTCCTGTATATACAACCTTCACACCATCTGCGATCGTGATGTTGGAATCCTTCAGCGTATGAATATCTCTGGTTTCTACATCCTTATCGATCGTGTACGCTCCACCAAGATACAGATCCAGATAGTCTTCCGCATACAGACCGCCATTTAATGTCCAGTTGTTGTTATTCTGGTAGATATAGGTAACAATACCTCTGACATTTCCGGAAACTGTACGTTTTGCCCGGATATTATCTACTATACCATTTGCCGCTACCGTATAATTATTGCGACCCGTTTTGTCAGTAATATTGATGTCTCCAACAGTTCCGCCATATGCCAGCGTACATACAGTTGTATTCTCCAATGCACCGCTGACACCAAATGAATTCGTATCAAGTAAGACATCCATATCTCCATCTATTGTAGAATTATAAGACAGGTAATTCTTACCACTACCGCCTACTTCCCAGTTACCAATGATGTCATACTTTACAGATCCATGAATGGTACTGTCACATAAGCCAAATACGGAGCTTGAACCGGTAATCTGCTGTCCATTATAATTTGCAAATGCATATCTGCTTCCGGATGCCCCAATTCTTACATTTACTGACTTATTTACGACTGCCGAGCTTGTAACATACATCTTGTAATTTTCTCTATATGCCGTCTGTGCCATCTGTGCTGATCTGTAAACTGGAATACCAGTTCATCCGCCGTTGCCACACCAAGACCATATACATACTGATACATAGTACCTGCTGTCGCATAAAGCTCTGCCTTCTTTACAACTGCCAGATTTGCTATGTATGTATTGCTTGAGATCTTACCGCCCTTGATATATAAGCTTACGGTACCATCTACCTGCGCCTGGGAACCTGTAATATTTGCTTTACCTCTTGCGCCGTACAGACTGCCAATCGTTCCACCATACATATAGATAGAGATATCACCCTCATATGGTGCAGTTGTATCTGCATATCCAATTATGGCTCGTGTACTCAGATCGTAGGATGTTGCCCCTGCAATCTTTAATGCCTTTCCATTATCTGCAATTCCATCATGGTCATCATCCGGATAGATGGATACCTTTTTGCTGTCTGATGGATCCGGAAGAATGACAACGGAATGTCCCTTCAGATCAATATCCGTATACTGCTGTACATTCAGCTCCTTCGTCAGATCTGTAATCTTATATCCTTCCTCCTGAACAGTAAATGTAATCTTACATTCTGTCGCAGATCCATTTCTTCCTGTAATACGGAATACTGCCTCTGTTGTTTCTGCATCATCCGCAAGTGTACCGACTACCTTTGTTCCTTCCAGCTTCAGACCTGCAGGAAGTGCGGAGCCAGACTTAAGCTGATACTTAACAGAGCCCCCATACTGCATGGTTGTATCATTCTGGATCTGGATCTGACTAAGATCGTACGCCGGATCAGCAGTTGTATATTGGGTTCCTTTTACTACCATTGGATCTGCATACTGTTTGGAGCATGTGATCTGCTTCGGAATATAATCAATATATAGTTCAGATGCCGCTTGTGGAAATGCCAGCTTACAAACGCAGTCCGCATCTCCTTCTACCGGTTCTCCCCCATTTACAGATATTGCCCCTGTATATCCTGTAATATTTTTGTACTTTATATTCTGTGTTTTATTTCCCGGAAGGTAATAATAGGATTTCTTCTCATCCTCTCTGTATTCGTATGCATAATCTTCTGCAGAAGAATAAGATGTGATATCCTGTAAATTTGATGTCACAGTCACGACAAAATACAGCTTCGACCAGTCACTGATATCGGTATCCTCTGCAAACGCTCCATCCACCATCCATTTTCCGGTACAGGCAAATGTCTTTGCAGACACAGCTCCTTTATGGAAGATCTGAGCAGATGTATTCTTGATCTTGATATCTTCTGCCTTGAGCACCGCATCCTTTTCTATATATACATATGCATATCCCGGTGAAAAAGTATCAATGTTACATGTACCATGAACCAGACCTTATCATAGGTTCCATTCGTTTTGAAGGTTCCGGCAGTTACACCCTTATTAAATGTTGTCTCTGTCCCTCCCGGAAGTGTGATCGCACCGGTGATCTCTACCGGAGCATTCGCAGTAAAATCCTTATACTGCGTTACCTGCAAAGAATCTCCTGTCAGCTTCTCATTTACTATATAATCCTCGACTGTGATCGCACCTGCCTGATCGATCAGATACCCTTCATAGAAACCATAACCGGATGGATTCTTAATAGCCATCTTGCCAACAGCCGCTTCTTTTCCCCGCTTCATCCTCATATACTGCACATGCGCACTGGAATCCAGTCCGTATACAGTGCTAACAGCTCCACCCTGAATATCTATAACAAGTGAATCTGAATCGGCATAGGACATAGTTGCACTCTTAACTCCAAATATACTTCCAACCGAACCACTAAGCACTGTGATCCTGATCGGGCGATCATAATCAATACCGGAAATACCATAGATCGTATATCCTGACAGATCTCCGCTATACATAGCCTGTCTGCCATCAGCCTTACCATCCCGATCATCATCTGCATAGATACCAGTGAGGATCACCCCATTATCAGATGTACCTGTCTGCTGAAGGACTGCAGATGTTCCGTTCAGGCTGATCGTCTTGTTTTCTTCATCGACCGTCAACCGTTCGATCGTGCTTTCCTGATTTTCTGTACCTTGGACACGATCACATTTAATCTCAGAACAGCTTCCGTCCCATTTCTACCTGTTACATGGATATCCACGCGTTTTCCATCTTCATATAAAACAGTCGGAGTACCAATGATCCTGCCCTCTGTAAGTGTTAAACCTTCCGGAAGACTGTATGTAGCATCCTCTTTATATGAAATTGTGCCTGTTTTTGCATCATTCATAATGATCAGTCTGTTCAGATCATATAATGGCTGTTTCTCTGTATAGGTCTGATTCAATACAGCACTTGGATCAACAGATGTTTTCTTGATATCAATCGGAATTCCTTCAAATGCTGCTGTAACTACAACCTGCTCATCCGGCATTTCAAAGCTATAGGTATTTCCTTCCTTTGCAAGCTCTGATGCCTGGGTATCTGACTGCTTCTTTACCGTTGCTGAAAGGAATCGATAGCCCTTATTTGTACTGATATATACGGTTACAACATCTCCTGATTTACAATACCGCGTATCCGGATCCAAGGATGTCTGTTCACCGCTTCCAAGCGACATACTACCCTGATTCTGATCTACCTTCATAACAACCGGATATTTTATGCCTGCTTCATTTGACTCTGTCTCAATCTGTCCATTATTCAGATAGATCGCTGCAGCAGATGAACCGATCTGCTTTATAGCTGCTGCTTTTATCGTTCCCTTATTCACTACCTGCGCAGTGTATGGAATATATACATTTTCTTTTGTAGTCACTGTGATCTTTTCCGGAATCAGAACAGCTGCATAGCCGTAGCTATAATTACCATACGATCCGAAATACACATTATCCGCCGTTACATTTTCTGTAAGAATAACCTTGCCACCATAATAAATATCATTTTTTACCTTAACAACTGCTGACGCATTCTCTGTCTGCGAAGATGCCGGAATCACATAATACTTCGATGGTAACTTACAGTCATCTGTTATCGTCATATTGAGTGTTGCCTTTTGAGGTAATGAATTGGAAAAGGTTACCGCGCTCAGCTTGCTGAAATCTGTATTCTCAATCCATACATCTGTCGTTCTCTCAGCCGAATCCGAAATACTGCTATTATTGTTTGCAAAAAGAATCTTTTCTGATGAAGTTGATGTGATCTCACTGTTTCTGATCTTATAATCTGCATTTCCATAAAGAGTAACATTATTGATTGCATAGAAATACCGTGACCGTATGCTATTTACATCTGCTGTGAGATCGCCTTTTATTGTTGGTGAATATACAATATAATAAGAGCCATTGCCCGCCGATGTATTCGTATTGATCACCGGCTCTTTATCCTTATCCAGGATCGTTGCATCATTCTCATGGGCAGATGTAATCTTTACATTTTTATCCACATATGCATTATAAATTCCGTAATAGTCATAACAGATATTTCCGGATGTCCGTATCTCACAATCATCTCCCAAATAACCATTCATAACTCCATATATGCTATTTCCTGCTGTACAACCTGTGATCGAGATCGTCTTTTTTCCATATCCTTTTCGGGTTTCGCTGTTCGAACCATAATAACCCCAGATATTACTTCCCTGGCATCGGCTGATACTGATGTCAGCCTGTCCATTTATATTTGCAGAACCTGTATAATATCCATATACATTTATGCCATTCCCTGTAAGATCTTCCATCGTGAGCTTCACAGAATGAGTCTCAACGACATCATACAGTCCATATATGATGCCCCCGGCTGAGTTCTTTCGGATCGTGATATCTGCATCATAGCTGTCGCCCTGTACCCCTTCATTTCTTAGAAAGGAACAGCCGCTGGCTCCGTAGACAGCTCCTGATACCGTACAGTTCTCGATCAGAACCTTTACCTGTCCCTTCAGACCGGAGGAACCATTTATACCATATACACTTCCAAATGTTCCACTGCCGCCAAGGATCTTGATATCCGTATCACCTTCTACATAGCTGCCGCTTTCGATGCCGTAAAATGTCCATCCGGAGCCTGTATAATTCTTCAATGATACATCCAGCTTTCCGGTACAATTTGCCGCCTTTAGTACAGTAAAGGAATCGCCTCCGAGTGCATTAACTCCATCCGCATCAAAGGTCACATTCCCCACAATCTTACAGCCGGAGTCCACTGCTGCACCTTTTGCACTTTCACGCAGCGTAATATTACGCATTGTGACATTCAGATTCTTCTTGACCTCCGCTCCTGATGTAACCACACCGATTCCATTGTAAGTACCGCCATTTAAATTCAGTGATACATCTCCTGAAACACCAGCGGTCTTAACCGCATATAATGCAGACAGGCTGCATCCATCACCTGCTTCTACTGCCACAGAACCTTCTACGGCTGCATTCTCAGCTCCTGTTACAGTTCCGATCGTTGCACCGTTTTTTATACGCAGTGTTAATGCTGTCTTGCTGCTGTCTGTGTTCAATGCTCCATTGCTCAGTCCGTATACATAGCCAAGCTTTGCACCATCTATTGTGATTGAAACCGGCTGATCATATGTCTGCTGATAAAGTCCATATATCGGCATACTGCTTGAATAAATGATATCTGCACTTCCATCTAACTTAAATGCCGTTTCACCCTGATCAACGATTCCATTCTGATTCTTATCCTCATATATATTTATATAAGGAATCTGCTCCGTTGCATTTTTCGATGTACATATGACAACTGAATTACCATTCAGATTCATTCCTATCGTACTGCCAGAGTCATTCTTTATATATGTAACTCCTTTTGACGGATCAGCTGCTGTATAACCGGAATCTGTCCCGCTGTCTCCCTGTCCATCTGTCGCCGCCTGTACAGCTAAGCCCTGTGTCATACAAAGACCTGCCGCAAGTGTCAATGCTGCTACATATCCTCTCATACTTCGTTTTCTCATTCTGTCCTCCATTCATCGCTGTCTGGAACCGCATCCCGCCAATTCCTATATATACATTGATATACTATAAATTGCCAGTTATCCAACCCCTTGGGATAACTGGCAATGTCATTATGTTTCCGGTTGTGATACCTTGGGCATATTTTTGTGTAATCTTCTAAATTATTGCACAAATCCGTATTATTTTTGTGAGAAACTATCCAAATTTATCACACCATATATATTGTAGCACATTAGCTTTATAAATACTATTCACAATTTTGCAACATATTTTTAGCTATTTTTACCAATTTTAACAAATTATTTGTATATTTTGTACTATACGCTTCTGCAACCCGAAAATTATTCTCATATATGTGCATCCATTTCTCCATATTCATCCTGTCATAAAACAAAAAAATAACCGGAAAGCTGAAAACCGGTATCATTCAATACCACATTTTTTCAGCTTCCGGTTACATTCATATCATATCCCGGCATGCCCATAAATGTGCACTCCGAAATATTAGATATTTACTTTTTAATCATCTTCTTCTGTTTGTAAGTAACAGCAAACGAACAAGCTGAAGGATTGCAGTTACCATTGCGGCTACATAAGTAAGAGCTGCAGCAGTTAACACTCTCTTGGCCCCACCAAGTTCTTCTTCTGTCATAAATCCGCCATTTCTTAAAATAGCAATTGCTCTGCCTGATGCATTAAACTCAACCGGCAGGGTTACAAACTGGAATACAACGACCAATGAAAATAACAGAATTCCCAGTGTGATACATACATCCAGTCTTGGGATCAGTAAACCGATCAGGATCAACGGCCATGATAATGTAGAACCAATGCTTACAACCGGCACGATCGCTGAACGAAAACCAAGCGGCGCATATCCTTCCGCATGCTGGATCGCATGACCACACTCATGTGCTGCTACACCAATTGCCGCTATCGATCTGGAACCATATACATTCTGTGACAGATTCAAGGTATGATCCTTTGGATTATAGTTATCCGTTAATTCTCCGGCAATCGGGCGGATCGTTACATCTGTGATTCCGGCATTTCTGAGAATCATCGCTGCTACCTGTTCTGCAGTAAATCCTGATCTGGTCGATACCTTCTCATACTTCTTATATGCTGATTTCACCTGAGCAGATGCGATCAGTGACAGAACAACTCCGATCAGAACTAATATATACGTTGGGTCAAAATAAAAATAAGGCATATCACTCATCTCTTTCTTAATATATATAATATCTGTAATAGTCTTTCCCTTTAAGTTCTCCCATTTCAAACGAAATACACCAAAGGATTATTTTTTTCTTCTCTTTGACTTTTTATCAGTCTGTTCCCCATACATTTCTCTGTACATTTCTTCTCTCGGATCGACCTCTTCATTTTTTCTGTCTGCCAAAAGAATCCTTCCGATAAATCCAAGTCCTCCAAAGATCAACACCAGAATAACCAGCCAGTCAAATAAAGTCATGGTCGTCAAATGTATATTTGTTGTCAGAATGACCATGATGACGATCAACAGTCCTGCAAGTGCCGAAAAAACCTTTGATGCAAAGGAATCTGTCATAAACATCCAGACAATTCCTATGATCAATGGAATCACTACCATTCCTGAACTGATTCTTGCTCCCCAGATGGACATCCCTCCAAATGAAGAAAAGAAACTGGACGATACGATTACTTTCTGTGATAAGATAAATAACCCTGCCACCAGCATCACGATCCCGGCAACAAATGTCATCAGCTCATGTTTTGGCTTCTTCATATACTCCTCCATTTCTACCACTGTATGTGAATCAATCTGTTATGCTGTAAACTTTACTGCCGTTCCGGAAACAAGGATCTCCGCACCACCGGCAACAATTGTTGTTGAAGCAAATCTGACATTTACGATTGCATCTGCGCCCATGCTCATAGCCTGGTTGATCATATATGAAATTGCTTTATCCTTTGCTTCTGCCATCATCTGTGTATATGCCTGCATCTCTCCGCCTACCATATTACGGAAGGATGCTCCGATATCTTTTCCGATATTCTTACACATAACACAACAGCCTGTTACTAATGAGAGTACCTGATACTCTCTTCCTGGTATATTCTCTGTATTTACTACTACCATTTTCTTTTCCTCCTGCGTTTTCCATAACCTTTTGTTTCTCCTGCTCCCTGCAGGCTTCTTTATCATACCACGAATGAACGCGACCTGTAAATCACTTTATACTACACGTTAGCATCATTAAAACATGCATTTTTTATGTTTTCTTTTCACAATTCATTGACATCCTGAACATAGAATAAACACATTTATCCAGTAATATAAATACCATCAAAGGAAAACAAAACCAAGAGGACATCACCGGAAATGCGGTCAGAGCAAGCGTTTCCGACTGAATGTCCTCAGATCTAAAAAAGTGCATACCTGAATATCAGATACACACTTTATAATTATTGCTTACTTTCATTTTTCATAGATTCCCTTCCTTCGCCCCGTAGCAATACCTGCTGCGGGGCTTTTGTTTATCTCATGTCTTATATAGCATCTGCCATATTCCGAACATTCCGGAAGACTTCTATTTTTATTTTATTTTCTTAACCTTAACGCTCTTTGCAGCTCCG
Source organism: Clostridium sp. AM46-21 (assembly GCF_003480025.1). NCBI lineage: Bacteria > Bacillati > Bacillota > Clostridia > Eubacteriales > Clostridiaceae > Clostridium > Clostridium sp. AM46-21. The sequence continues at coordinate 39,390 of NZ_QUIB01000005.1, read as the reverse complement.
GCTTTTTTGAAAGCTGATTTATATGCCTTTACCTTTTTCTTTGGCACGCTGATCGTTGCTTTTTTATTTATCTTTGTAAATGCTGATTTTCCGATGGTCGTTTTCTTTAATTTACTGCTCTTGACCGTGATTGTTTTCAGCTTCTTATCACCATAAAATGCCTTGCTTCCAATCTTGCTTACCTGCTTTGGAATCGTGAGTTTCTTGATCGCTGTACACTTGGCAAATGCTTTATCACCAATTTTTGTAGCTTCGCATCCAATGTAACCTTGGCAAGCTTCTTGCATCCGTAAAATGCACTCTTGCCAATTGATTTTACATTTTTACCAAGCTTTACGGTTTTCAGCTTCTTGCAATTCTTGAATGCACTTCCGCCAACAGAAGTAACCTTGAACTTATAGCCCTGATACATAACTGTTGCAGGTATTGTTGCCTTTGTTACGGATTTCTTTGCTCCATACAGCGTCACAGTACCCTTCTTGGCATCTGATTTTGTAATCTTATAACGCAATTTCCCAACTTTGAACTTTGTTCCAACTGCCGCAGGCTTTTCTGCCTTGATAAATTTCTGGGAATACTGATTCTTTGAAGTATCAATACCATCCTGCTTTGCTCCTGCAAAACTGTTGTTTGAAATATGGGATACATTCTTTGGAATCACCATCTCTTGGATATTATTGCAATTCTTAAATGCATTATCTCCGATATTCTTAAGACTGTCCGGCAGCTTAACTGTATTCAGATTCTGACATCCATCAAATGTACCATTCGCAATCTTTGTTACACCCTCCGGGACATCGATCACATGAAGATTATCACAGGTCTTAAATGCTCCTGTACCAATTTCCTTTAATGTCTTGCCAAGGAACTTTACTTCATTCAGATTGTTGCAGCCATAAAATACATATGCTCCTACCTTCTCCAGGGTCTTTGGTGTTATCAGTTCATGAAGATTATCACATTCATAAAATGCATAATCCGGAATTATACGGATCTTTGTCTTTGAAATATCGATCTTAATATTGACACAATATGCAAAGGAATATTTTCCAATCGATGTTACACTTGCAGGAAGTGTGATCTGCAGATTGGAATTTCTTGCAAATGCATATGCTCCAATAATCGCTGTATTAGATGTTTTTGCAAACTCGATCTGGTTCAGATTGCCGCACTGATAAAATGCATAATCACTAATCACCTTTATTGTTGTCGGTATCTGAAAACCTCCATTTAAAGCAGCGGTTTCAAATGCATATGGTGCGATCGTCGTTACCGGAACAGGGATCTTATACAATCCCTTTCCTGTATAATGAAATGCCGGAGCAAAACGATACGCCTGCTTTCCATCCTTACTGAGAAGCAGTTCACCTTGATTCTTATTCTGGATCTGTGCCTGGTTTGGATTATTTGTATTCCATGTATATGTCTTAAAATAAGCGTTTGTATCTGCTGCTGCAAATCTGCCGATTGACCGGCAGCCGGCAAATGCCCCTGTACCAAGCTTTTTCAGATTGGAAGGAATAGCGATAACTCCCATCTCAGCATATGGAACAACAACACCCTGTGCCGTTGCAGTTCCTGCTGCATCCGTTGCCGTAGCTGTATCATTTGCATCTGCTTTCTTGTAGCTGTACAGTGTACTAAGGCTCTGGCAATTCTCAAATGCCCGGTCACCGATCGTTACAATCGTATCCGGAACTGCGATCAGGGAAACCTTCTCACATCCCTTAAATACATTATTGCTAATTCCTGTTACTGTCCTGCCGTTGATCGTTGCCGGTACAATGATCTGTTCCGCATTCTTGTTTCCTTTGTATGCGGTGATCGTACCATTTGCATCACATACAAATGATGCTGCTGCACTATATGTATACATCTGTCCTGCATTATCAGCTTTTGATAAAGAGCCCGCACCCATCAGTGCCAGTATGCAAATACACATTGCTGCAGCAAGCATCAGCCATAATTGTTTACTTCTTGTCTGCTTCATAGCATAACCTCCCTAAAAAATACTGTTTCTATTTTATCATGCCATTCCACAGAAAGATAGTTTATTTCGATTTACCCTTATGAAATACTTTTATTTTTTGATAGTTGCTTTTACAACACCCTTTACAACCTTATATTTTTTATTGCCCAGTTTTACAGTGCCTGTAACCTTCTTTGCAATCTTTCTTCCTCCAATGTAAATGTGATCGTTGGATTCTTCCACTGTGTCCATCTAGAATTTTTATCCATTTTTAGACAAACGAAAAAAAGCCTAAAACCTTTCAGTTTCAAGCTTTTTGAATAATGCCGGCGACCGGCACTTTCTTAATTTTTCCCAACTATGAAAATAATTGAAAAATCTAGGTTTTAAGCCATTTTCTAGCACTTCTTATTGTATCAAATATGAAAGTAAATGAAATATTTTTGCCCCTAAATTGCCCCTAAAATCAAACAGCTGGTAATGTCAATATCTGCCCAACATGAATCGTGGTGCTTGTGATCTTCGACAGGCTCATGATCTCCCTGTACCGTGATCCGGATCCGAGATACTTTGCAGCAATATCCCAAAGTGTGTCACCTTTTTTGACCGTGTATGCCTTTGTCTTCTTTGATGCTTCGTTTGCTTTCGCATTTGTGCCCGGGATACTAAGTACCAAGCCTGGATGAATCGTTGCACTTGTAAGTGAGTTTAAACTCATGATCTCTCTATATCGTGATCCTGATCCGAGGTACTTCTCTGCAATATCCCAGAGCGTGTCGCCTTTCTTTACTTCTACAGTCTGGTATCCGGTATCATTATCTTTTATATCTGCTTTAACATTGTCGACATATGACGGCACACCATATCCTATAATGTACTTATCATCAATCCGATATATACGCTCATGCACAGCATCCGATGTATTTCCCTCAACTGTATATATATAAGGAGGACATACCTTTGTAACTATTCCGACATGTGACGGATCCGTCAGCTTGTGAGCTTTTGAAAAAATACCGGAATTCCGGGAACTGGTGTGTATGTGCCACCATAAGCCTTTGCATTCTTCCATTTTCCCTGCTTGATGAACCATTTCATTCCGGCAGTACATGATGCAAATCTTGAGACAACATCTTTTGCGATTCCGCATACGATCATAACCCATGTAACAAATATAGCGCACCACGCAACATCCATTCCGAATGTTGAACCTGTCGCTTCGTTATATATTTTAATGTACTTATCATCACCATCCGGCTCACATGTTCCAATCTGGCTCTTCGCTGTGCTTATAATCTTGTCAACAATACTCATATTCTATTCCTCACTTTCTGATTTTTTCTGCAATATATCAATAGCCTTAGTAATAACCGCCGGGAGTGGTACACCCATAAGACCAGCGTTCTCGACAAGTGATATCAGTTCGTTCGCAATGAATGCAATGATCACCGCATCTCTGATATAGTTTGTTCCGATAATCAAATCAAGCCTGTACGACACAAGAACAAATACAAGCGTCATGCATTTACGGCATAACCCTTTCCAGCACGTCTTGCTTTCAAGGCTGCCGGTGTCCGTTTTTCTGCTCTTGTGAAACACTCCTGCGACCACAAGACCTGATACATAATCAAGCCCCATGAAAATCAAAAGAGACACCAGTCCGGTGTCCCATCCTCCAAACAATGCTGCTATTCCGGAGCCAACCGCTCCGATCATTGTACATATAAACTGTTTCATGTTTTCATTCTCCTTTCTATGATCCGATCATTCCGCCACCGGGGTTTATAATACTTCCACCAGATTCTATCTTGATTTTTGCAAGATTAATAAATCCGTCATGCAGAGATGCTACAAGCGGATCAAGTAACTTTCTTACATCCGCTATTGTTGACACTTTTGTTTCATCCGGCAGTAACGGCAATGACATTACACCTGCTATATTTGTGAACTCTGCACTGTATTTGTTATCAACATTCTGTAACTTTAATACATCTGCAGACACTGTGTTGATGCTTTCCTTAACATTATTAATGTCTTCAGTATGTTTGTCAGATAAGTTCTTTATAGAAGCCTTTACGGATTCTATATCTGCGTTTACAGCATCCAGTTTATTTTTATTATCATCTATACCTTGTGAAAGTTCAGTATCTTTTTTTGACAATGATAATATGTCACTTTTTACTCCATCAATAGCAGATGTTCTTGCCTGTGTCTCCTTATCAACAGCATTTTTTATATGATCATCCGTCTCTGCCTTTGTGTAAACCGATGACAGCCTTGAATATAATATCTCAAAAAGAGGTTTTACTGTTCCTATATTAATACCATTGATATTAATCTCATACAGTGGGAAGGTATCTTCTGTTGCTCCCCAATATATACTTCCTGTCGGATATTCTGGTGTTGCTGCTGTCCCTGCAGATGGTGTACCTTTAATTACTTCAAGTGTTACATTTTCAATGCCAGTGTCTTTTTTGTACTTTGCTACAATAAGATCTTTCCGGTTGTATCCTTGACTGCCGCTGTCAATCATAAGATCGTCATAATCTCCTGCAGGGATCCGAGCATGACACCCTTTCATAACCAGATCCCCACAGGATACTCTTGCAGTATTGACATCGACCATAGTCAACTTGAACATATCTCCAACTGGCAGCACATAGTTATCTTTTCCAATGATTCCAAGATTCAACGCTCGGTCATCATCTGCCGTTACATGATTTACTCCGGTTTTTCCTGTTACTATTTTCATTACTTATCCTTTCCGTGTAGCATCACCTACACTATATGATATATCAACTGTATCATCATCTAACTTGACTATTATATTTGTGATACTGCTTATTACATAGGAATCTGTCACGCTTTCATGCCCGCCAATTATATCACCTATATGTTGCTCAGTATCACTGCTTGTAACTGCAAATGCATCAGCTCCTATTAATTCCTGCAATCTCTCTGTTCCACCAGAGACAAGGTCCTCATCAGATTCTGCAGATGTGTTCTCATAAGTACTCACATATTCCTCAATTCCATATAGACGTTGAGATGTGCTTATATTCCCATTTGCATCAGCATATAAATGCACTACAGTTCTATCCTGAAGTTCTCCTTTACCAAGACATATAAGATGATTTACACCTCTATATGTCTTCTCAATAGTGAAATTAATATCGTTCTGGTTGTATTCTATCCGGTCGGAATAATCAACTAACGGCACATATGATACATGAACTATTCCATTTTTAACGATTAAGTACAAATTCATACCTATAGCTTTACCAAGCTTAACTAACCCGGTATATAGATCTATGTATCGGTCAAACCGAAATGTTTTTACTGTGTATCCAATACGTTCGGCAGCAAATACCGCTGACAGTCCACATAAATTTATAAGATCCTGAATAATGTTTCCAGCATCTCCTGATACAATCCGATAGGCTGCCCCAGACGGAGGCTCTATGATCTTACTCATAAGTACTCCCCTGAAACTTCTGCCTGAATATCTGATCTCATTATTCTCCGTTATCACTTTTACGGAATCTACAACACCACCATACTCCGTATCATTGACATACCACCAATAGCCTCCACGCATGACATTATTCTTAATACCAACTGTGATCTCAAAATTCTTCTCATTTGCAATATCAAGATCAATATTATAATGATGCAGGCAACCTTCATCATTAAGATTTCGGTCTGTATAGATCACATCCAAATCGGTTCACTCCTTTCAGCTTTCAAAAGCAAATCAAAATTAAAATCCGCATTCCAATATATAGCCTGTTCTCCGGATTTAATTTTGTGAAATATATCATTCTTTCTGTCTCTGAATCGGAATATATTTACAGTTGCTCCATTCGTTTTATACAGCCTTATAGTCTGCCGTATTGAATCAATCTCTACTCTTTCACCAGCCTGAATAGTATAGTTTAACGCATATATATGACCACCTATTGATATAGCCGGATTCTGCGCATATCCATAGATGGTCATAATAAATTCTGCCTCATTAAAATTACTATTTGCAAACTGTGTAGCATTCCCTGGTGAAGCGGAATAATCATATTCATAACCATATGAATACCCACGTCCACTATCGTCTGATTCTATCGTTTCATATCGATACTGGAACAATTCATCTTTCACCCATGTATCTGTAATTGTTACAACCTTTAAAGATAACTTTGTATATGGCCCTGCCAAATACTCTGACTTATCACTTGCGTAAATAAAACATTCAAGGTAATAATTGCCAATATACAGTTTTCCAGGCACTTCATTGATGATATCCTGTTCAAACAGTTCAAACATATCATTCTTTACATTCCTGCATATCCTCGGAGTCGGGCAACAAATAGTGATCGGAAGCGTCTTTTCTGTAATTTTCTTTCGAAAATTCTCCACACTTTTCCGATCACTATCATAGATCCACTGATAGTCTCGAAGGTCATTTTCATTTGCAAAGATATATTTCTTTCCAAATTCAAGAACATTCCCCTGACTATTTACATATTTTATATTCTCAAGCATATGTTCTCACCATCCTTCCAAATACTCTACCATCAATCTTAAGCTTCGTGCCTTCTGTAAGTGCTCTTACCATGTATTCATACATATTTTCATCAATATGTCTTACCACATCAAGAATCAAATACAGAACCTTTGATAACTCTGATTCATTGTCTACTGTTCTTCCTGTTGCTGCTGCCATCTGATCTGCTACCTTACTGATCCATTCTGTATTCTTCTCAAGCGGCACAACAGCCTCAGCTCCATTACCTTCAAGTATACCGACCTGACCTTTCTTAAGTACACCACCTTCTGCAAGCTGTGGTGCATTCAATTTATCAAGCTTATTAATTGATACTCCCGGAATCGCATTAATAACGGATATACAAGCATTGATTGCAGATATAAAACCATTAATGATCTTTGTCGCTGTACCTAATATGCCATTGATAGCTGCTGTAACGGCTCCCTTGATGCCATCTGCGATAGCTGTTCCAACCTTGGAAAAGATATCCTTAATCTTCTGCCATGTATCTGAAAAGAACTTAACCATCGGTGAAAATGCATTCTTGATACCAGCCCAAGCCTTGCCAAAAATGTCACTAAACCATGTACCTACTGATGCATATGCACCTTTTATTCCATTCCAGATTCCACTGAAAAATCCAGTAACAGCAGACCAAACACTCTTAATTCCATTCCACGCTGTTGTAAAGATGCCTTTAAAAAACTTTCCTACTGCTGCAAATGCTGATTTTATACCATTCCATATGCCTTTAAAAAAGGCAGGTGCTGCATTCCAGACTTTCTTAATGCCTTTCCAAGCCATTGAAAACGATTTACGACAGTTGTTGATAACTGCCATAATTGCAATAATCGCCGCTTCCAATGTGATCTCAAGCATCTCGCAAAACCATTCAAGTATCGGTTTCAGCACTTCAAGTATCTCTTCTGATATCAGACTTATCACCTCAACAAGTGGAGGCAGGATCATATTGATAAGTTCCATCAATGGATCCAATATCATTAAGACCAGATTTATAATTGGATTGAGCAGATCAAGTATTGGCTGCAATAATTCCAGTACCGGCTGCAAAATCGAAATCAAAATAGGAAGGATCTGCGACACTATCTGCACAATAGGCGGCAAAAGCATATTAATCAAATTCGTAAGCGGTGGCAAAATCGTTTGAACTATCTGCAATAATGGTGGTAACAGTGTATTAACAAGGGATAATATAGTAGGCAAAATAGCTTGCAAAGTTCCGAATATAGACTGTAATGCAGATGTAAGTGTCTGCCCCAGCTCTCCACCTATACCCGGCAACAAGGTTTCAAGTATGCCAGGAAGGTTATTCACCAATTCGGACAGCAACGATGTTGCGCCCTGTATAAGTGATGGCAGTATCTGTTCTACAAGTGGCGGTATATATGGTGCCAATTTCTGTGCAAGACTTGATATACCTGCAACTATCCTTGGCAGTGTGTCTGCTATTCGTGGTACAAGGTTATCAGCTACAGCCATCACAGAATCAACAAGGTTATTGATCAGCACTCCAATGTCCTGTGATGGGTCGGCCATTCCTGTGAGCAGATTCGTCCATGCGGACTTCATCATGCCGATGGATCCCTGTATTGTAGTGGCTGCCTCTTTTGCGGTTGTGCCTGTTATCCCCATATCAGTCTGTACAACATGAATAGCCTCAATCATCTTATCGAATGACACACTATTGACATTATCTGCTGTCACAGTCATGGTGTCACCAAGTACACCAGAATCATTGATAAGCCTTGCCATCTCGGACGCAGTACCACCATAGCCAAGCTTGAGATTATCTAACATCGTGTAGTTTTGCTTAGCAAAACCCTGATATGCATTCTGTATAGATGCCATATCAGTTCCCATCTTGTTGGCATTATCAGCCATATCTACAATAGCTGTGTTTGCAGTTTCAGCCGCCTTTTCCGTGTCACCGCCCAATCCCTGGAGCAGCGACGCTGAAAAGCTTGTTACAGTGTCCATGTACTCATTCGCCGACAGCCCCGCCGTCTTATATGCATTATTCGCATACTCTACAACCTTATCTGAGCTGTCCTTGAACAGTGTCTCAACACCACCGACAAGCTGCTCATAGTCTGCATACTCGCTTACAGCCTTAGCAGTAATGCCAGCTATTCCAGTAGCCACAGCCGTTGTTGCAACCACGGCGACCTTTGCTGCCTTGAGCGCAAACTTGCCGATATTGCCAAACACAGAACTCATCTTTTTGCTTGTCTTCTCTGCCTTGTCGCCAGTCTCTTCAATTTTCTCATTCGCATCTTCATTTGATACTGCGATTCGTCCCAGTATCTTAAATACTTCCAAAAGGGTCTACCCCCTTTCCTCAATAATAAAAAAATAGAGACACACGTTCTGTGTGCCCCTATGGTTTAAAGTTCTCTATGATTGACATAGAATCCCTTATGGTTGTTTCAGTTCGCCTCTGCTCTCAAATGCTCCTGATCCGACAGGCTGCGAATTGCCACCTGATGTGCCATACAGCCTTGCCTTGAAGTCATTGAATGATATGTTCTCCCAGCACTTATGGATATACATATCCCAGAGCTTATCATCATCGTCAAGACGCACAAACGTGCATACAAACTCATCAAAGCTCTGATTGTCTATCATCGTATCAAGCAGAGTGTACGGATCCGCATATCGTTTAAATATGAGATCCATGAACTTGAGATAGCCTACTGTTTCTTCTCGAACAATCTTGAAACAACCTTGATAAAATCCGTAAAGCCCGGAAGAGTGACTGCATCATATAACATCTGTGTGAATACAGAGAGATCAAGATCTGCTATCTCATCCACAGTCATTCCTGACAGGTGTGATAAGCAGACAAATACCTCACGCTGACAGTCTGACAGCTTAGTCAGAATCACATCTGCAAGCTCGAATGCAAGACCAATACCCACATTCTCGAGGAACTTCGATGTGTCCTCATCATCCTCGCCATCACCAGCAAGCTTCTCACGTTCTTTTGCAATAAGCTCTTTGAACCCATTGCCGCTGAATGAATCTTTGAAGTCTTTTACCCCCAGCTTGCTGAACAGCTTCAGGAATGCAGCTATATCTGTAGCCTTTGGATTTCTAAGCGTATATGGTTTGATCTCCTGCACATCTTCTGTTGCCTCGGCATCTTCTACTACTTCTGCCTCTTCAACTACTTCAGCATTCTCTACTACTTCTATATCTTTGTTCTCTTTTATCTCGGTTGTTCCCATGATTATCTCTCCTTTTCTATGTCAATTAGTCTGTTGCTTTTGTACTGGAATCTATAGACTGCTGAACCTGCTCCGTTGTCGTGCCGGTAGGCAGATAGATGTGGTATGGCAGTGTATCAGCTGCTGGTGACAGATCCGCATAGCACTCCATTGTCAGCGCAAATGTGCCATTCTCCTTGTTCTTGCCCTCTATCTCAAGGCCTGATGTACAGAGAGCATTGTCAAAGATCACGATAACAGGACGACCATCTAAGAATCTTCCAATATATCCAAAGTTTTCGATATAATCATCCTTTTCAATTCTTGCCTTGGATTCGATCACATCATATCCTTCCGCTGTTGATGTGCCATTCTGCCCGATAATAGCCATCTTGATCGTCTCAGGCGACAGCTCCACCATGTTAGTATCCATCTGTGCTGTCTCGCCAGTTTTAACCGTCAAATCCTTAACCTTAACCACTGCTCCATCTACTTCAATATCCTTAAGTTCCGGCTTGATTGACAACTTCGTACCGCCGGATGTCGCACCAATCAGAGATTCAGCAAAGTTCCAAGTCTTCTTTGATGTGTCATACTTCAAACCTTTGTGAATTGTTCCAGCACCAAACACTATGTTCTTCGGTGTCTTGCTTGTGATACCTGATGACTTGAACTCTTCAAAAGTTAATGTTTCTGCCATGTTATAATCACCTTCCATTCTTATATTCTTTAATCGTCAAATTGATCTGTATCCGTTTGAGGTCTGCATCCCCTGTTGGCACTGGTGACGCATTCCCATAAAAAACGGCAACCCCCGCACCACTTGCAAGGATTGCCGTTCGTTCAATATTCTGTTCTATCTTCTGCTTGTACTTCTCCAGGCTGAACCATGAGCCTCTTGTGAATCCATCTATGATGAATGTTATTTCCTGACATCCATCCTCTTCAGGAGTATCACCCTCGGAGTATTCACCAACAAAATATGCCTCCGGCGGGTCATCCTGCCACTCCATAAATGCATATGGTATCTCAAGTTCATCTGTGAGTACACTGTTGATATATGATAATGTCTCTGTCGTCATTCGTCATCACCACCTTACTCACTGAACGTCTGATTGAGAATAGAGCCAAGTCGCTTGATGATCTTGCTCTTGGTCTTGTCAAAGGCTTTCTGTAAAGGTCTGAGAGGTTTCTTACCATAGGTAAAAACAGCTACTATATTTCCTGCCTTATCCTTTTTTACCTTACTGAATTTGCTAGCTTGTTTTAAGCTCATTCCATCAGGTCCCACAGGAGCCCACCATCCGCCTTTACGACCATTCTTTTTCAAAGCATATTCGCCTGTGCCGTATTCTTCCCAGATAGCATTCTCCCTAGGATTTCCAATTACAGCCTCGCCCTTATCTTCATCGACATAGTGAGTCCATTCGCCTTTGGTGTGACCTGTATCAACTCTTGTCTGTGCTATCTTGGTCTGAGCCTCAACCTCTACAGCAGCTTCGTACAAGAAGGCTACAATCGAATCATTCAGAGCCGCCTCAACCTTTATTCTGTTGTCTGTGAACTCCACATTTCCCATTACTGACCTCCTGTATATTTCAGATATATCTCAAGCTGCTCATGCATGCCCATAGGATCATCAATAACCATGATGTCATATACTCTGCCGTCAATCACCATGCGGCTATTCTCAGTCTTGATCATATCACTGAGCTGTTTATAATCAGCCACGAACATATGCGTGGATTCCTGCACCTTGGCATTGTATGTTGTGTACTTACTGTCACCGCCCGAGAGGTCAAGCCAGCCGGTCAAGGTATCTTCTGACACCCATGCAACTTCCTGTTCACCTATCTCGTTTCTGGTTATGCTCTTGATCTGTATATCAGCAACTGCATTTCCACCTATTCCTCTCATATTCAAAACCTCGCTTTCATATATGGCCTTAAAAAGCCAAGAAGCGACTTTGGATATCCCATGAGGGAATTGTCGCCATCCATGTTGAAATAGGTCACAGAATGCCTACTTATGGTCTCGGACTGTACACCAACCTTATCCCGGTTGTTCAGGTCCCATGAAAGCATGTTGGCTACTCCAAGCTTGATATCCATCGGATATACTATCTTTGTCACCATGGCGACCGGTTCGCTTACAAGCTCCTCATTCGCCTCTATATGTCCATTGTCCATATCCACAGCTTTGATGGTGTACAAGCCATCATTGTAGTGTGATTCTGATACCTGTACAGTGTCACCAGCCTTGAACAAATCAGACGCATACTGGAAACCTGTAGCAACGTCCACCGGTGCAATAAACCGCCTGTTTCTATCCTGAAAGTTATTATTTGTATATTTTCTGATCAGGAGTTCCAGTGCCTGAAGCTTTGCTTCAAGCACCTTATCCTTTACTGTACCAGTATCAACATACTCTTTCAGTTCATCAACAGTCATGATCATATGACCACCACCTTACTGTGCTGTAACTGTATAACCATCATGCTCCATGAACCAGTCTGCCATACGCTTAGATGTGATCTCTGCTTTGCCGTTTGCAAACTGCACACCACCGGCACCGATTCCGCAATATGATGGATTTCCATTTACTGATACAATCCATTTTGATTCCTTTACTGCTGCCATATCCTATCTCACCTATCCTTTCTAACTTACGCAATCTTGATATTACGAAGCGCACCTGCATGCTGTGTATTCTTCAGAACTGTAGCTGCGATCATCTCTACTTCAGCATCCTTCACTGTTCCAGGCTTACTGAAATCAGGCAGATACTGATCAATAACTGAACCACCATTCAGGCTGATTCCGTGGAATCCATCGTTTACATCAAACTTGACTGCATAGATATCTGTAAGACCTGTTGTTTCTGTCTGTTCAGATCCAAGTTTTCTCTTAAGGCCTTTCTTAACAACAGAATTTGCAACAGCCGATCCGCTTGATACTGTGTAATGATTCTGCATATCGATAAGCTTCACTCCATCAATCGTAGTAATACGCTTTCCGAATGCTTCCTCACTCTCTGTCCTGTATCCAAGGATACGTGCTACAGTCTGAATCTTTGTGATCATCTCTGTGTTTGTAAGCACTGCATCAGCATCTGTAGTCTTGATAAGGAGACTCAGAGCCTCATAGAACTCATCAGCGTTTGCTTTGAGTGAAGTGATAGATGAAAGATCAATAGCCTTGTCTGTGCCGTACTCTGTCGTTGTTCCGGCGATCATAGAATCAAGGCCCTGAAACTCCGGATGATCACCAGATGCTGTTGTGGTTGCATCTCCATTAATCAGCGTGTAGTGGAATAAAGACACGATTGCCTTGATATGTTCCTCGATCTGATATGCCATGTTGTCAAAGTTACCAGCAACCTTGTTGAGCACTCTGTCCATCTGAACTGCTCCGCCCATGATCGCAAGATTTGCTTCGCACTCCTGCTTTGTAGCTGCCGATGCAGTATAAGAACCGCCTATCTTTCTAAACTCCGCTGTAGCTGGAAGTACCTTTCTGAGATACTTATACTTCATTGTTGAGCCACCGCCTGATGCTGATACACAGTCATCAAATGTCAGTGACTGTAATACTGTTGACTGTCTAAGAAAGATATCCACAATCTGTGAAAATACCTTGTCACTCATACCTTTCTTAAGTTCTTCTAATGTCATTGCCATAGTTTTCACCATTCCTTTCTTTACTGGTTATTATTTGCATTTTCATACTGCTGTTTAATGCCTCTGCAAGAGTTTTCGGTTCGCTGTTATTTGCGCTCGGATCACCCTTCTGAAGCTGGTTTTCAAGGATGTTCTTCTGGTTACTTCCAGCACTTTCAAACTGGTTCGGAAGCTGTGTCTTGAGATCTGTAAGCATGCTATCCCATCCTTTGATGTTGCCATCATCGTCCAGTTTAAGCTCCGTATTCTTTTCTTTCAGGTTTGCCTTTAATTTGTAAGCAACATAATCAACATCACTTACATGAGCAGATAATAACGCAACCTTAATAGCTGAATTAACTCTCGTTTCCTCAAGTTCCTGCTGCAGTCTTGTATTTTCAACTTCATAAGTAGAAATCTTCTGCTGCATCCCTTCATCGCCTTTAGATGCTTTTTTCAGTTCCTCAATGAGCTTATTTGCATTGCCAATCTCCGTGTCTTTGCCGGTGATCAGTCCATTGAGTTTTTCAAGCTCGGAATCATACTTCTCTTTGCTGACGTACTTGCCCTCGGACAGATCTGTATATCTTACATGCTTGAGTTTATCCGTCTCTGCGCTGTTCTTCTCGTCAATCTTTGCCTGTACCTGTTTGTACAATTCTTCTCCTAACAGTTCCTTTAATTCCATTGTTCCATCCTTTCTTGGCTTTAATCGTAGCCACACATGGCAGTTATCACTCTTGCCGGAGTTATTTTATCGTCACAGTTTTACCGCCTTAAGCCGATTTTTTGGGCATAAAAAAAGACCATGTTTTTATCATGGTCTGAATTACTAATTATTTAATTGCATGAAAAAAGCACTCTGCTAATGCGGAGTGCTTTTAATACCACATATATTCTACTGTTTCAGGATAACTATCATTCTCAATACATTTTTCAATAGCCTTTATAGCTTTATTAAAATATGTCTTCAAATTAGCTTTGCTATCTTTTTGACAGTATTTATGCTCGATAACTTCATGTTTTTCTATATCATAAATAAATGTTCCAACATCCTGCTTACTATCTTCCGGGAAATACTCCGCTGATATTATATTATTCGTCTTTTTTATTTTTTCCAAGGTTACCATAATATTCATCAACTCCCTTTTGATAATCGTATTTTCTGGTAGCAATAGCATGAGCCTCAGTATGGCTCATATTTTTATTTTCTTTCTTCAACTTCATCTCATACAATTCATGCTCGATTAATACTTTATCATGATCCTTAATATCCTTACCACTCATAAGTCTTTGCCATGATTGTGCAATAGCGCAATCAGGTTCAAAAGAATCATTATTAAATAAATAATCTTTTATGCTCTGTATTTCCGTTTCCGTTTTTCCTATATTATTTGCTATATGTTTGCAATCTGTACTAAATGATTTTATTTCACGATAGTACATTTTAGCAAATGCCGTAGCCTCTTTACTATCAGGGTCCAATATTCTTGCACCTGTTATCATTTTAGCACTTGTATCCACATTTGCAACAGATTTTTTATTGAAATACTTATCAATGACTTCCAATACCTTGTTTGAATATGTCAAATCAGCACCATATTTGGGAGGTAATTCCAATTTAAGTTTAAACATTTTTGCCTGTGTAAATGCCTCGGCAAAAAATTCGTCAACACTTCTACTACTATGTTCATATGAACTGATCCATCTTGATGTATCTGATGTTTTATCAACATCTCTGTGATATTCTCTTTGTATTTTTTTTATTTCTTTCCAAAAATCTGCATCATTAGTAAGGCCGTACTTATCTGCTGCACTATTTGCAAGCGTATGTGCAAATTCATGAACAGCAGTGTTAACATGTGAATCCGATAATCTCATCACTGCACCTGACATATCAACATTACCAGCTGACTGTTTTGCCCCTGTCGTAACTTTCTGAAGCCTTGTCCTGTACTCATTTGACAGGTCTGATATAATTTCCTGCTGTTTTTCACGTAATTGATTTTTATCCTTCCAGTCAAACTGTATTATTTCTCCATTTACATTTGTAGGATTTATTTCATCAATCACTTTCAAATACTTCTCTTTGTATTCCTCAAAGTCAGAAGTCTTATCCAGACCAAAGTATTCCGCTCGATCTTTCAATCGCTGAAGCTCATCATCATCCAGCGCCCACCTTGCTCTCTGCAATAAGCAGCACCGGCAATTACAATCCTCTGCCGGATCTCCAAACATCCCAGGAGCATCTACCTGTATACCACCAGCTTCAAAAGGTTCATCTATTTCACGAATCTGTCCATCAAGCAGTCTATGCAGATCTCTTGTATTGCCATCAAGAGTGGAATCCCACTGCTTCACAATATCCGCACCTTTACTCTTTGCAACCATCTGAGCATCCAGTGCTGACTGTACCTGTATACGATGTCCTTCCGTTCTTGCAATTCGGATAGAGTTGTTATAAGCCTTTTGGAACGGAGTATTTGCCATATGTCTTGAGAGCTTACCAGCTACTTCATTCCATGTTGATCCATTGGCTATGCCTCTTGATACCTCTGCTCTGACCGCTTTCTTAAGATATGTCATATCCTCGCCCATTTTGTCGTAGAGTGACTTACTGAGCTTGCTGTCCGTCTGAATAGCTCTCACAACTGCCGCCTGATCTATCGGCATGATGATCGGAATACCTGTCTGCTGCAGGTCATACATGACACCTGTGTATCCGTCTCTATAGCACTTTGTCAGATAGTCAGACACAGTTGCATATGAGTTAGACTGCAAGTTGCTTAGAGCACCTTCAAGTTGTGCTTTCAAAGCCTCCTGATATTGTTTCTGGTATATGATGCTCTGCAAATTCTCCATGTCAGTTCTTGCAGACAACTCTCTGATCTTCTGCTCACAGTCTTTCAATGCCTGCTTATATGTATGCTTCAGACTGGCAATAGTTTTTCCCTCGTTATGTAGTTGTTCCTCGATTACTTCTTTCTGTCTCTTGTTCATATTACTCTAACATTGAATCATCAAGCTCGATTGCCCACTTCATGTGTGCTCCGCCGTCACTCGCCATATATTTTTTATTATCCAACCCAAATACATAGTGATCATCCGTATTTTTATTGATGTCACATCTGTACAGACCATCGATAATTGCATTCTTATCCTTTAATGCGATCGCCCCCATTAATACGAGATTATCAGCAAATCCATACACATTACTTAAATTGTAAGTTACTGATGTGCTATCTGACAATGAGAGCATATAAGTTCCGGCTGAAATATATCCATATACACTTATCTTTTCATCTGTTCCAATGACAGATGCATCTGCGATGCAATATGCCAGATTTACATTTTCATAATTTGTAAACTCAAAAATGGTAGCTCCGTTTTTACCTTTTGAGTAACGCAACACCAATTTTTTAACTTGTGTCGATACCGTAAATTGTACACGGCACTGTAAATTAGTGCCTGTGGTTGAACTTGTCGTTACTTGACCATTCAAGTATCGCCTTACTTCAAAATAATTTGACACGATTTGGCACAACCAACCATTATCCGTATTTGTGCCTTTGTACAACAACCATTTGCTACCGCTTGTCATGATCTGTAAATTACAGCCCAATGCTGTAGCAATCTCCTGCATCTTCTCGTCTGTTATATCAGCCTCATATTCTTCTGCACTTGATCCAATTGCTGTTTTTACTTTATACAGATTTATAATCTTGTACCCTAAGATACTCATTAACTCGCCTCCTGTTCTTCAACGGTATACAATCCGTAAATTGCAAATATTCCACCACTTGTTTCTATTGTTGTATCAATATAACCGCTCACACCATAACCGGTTGTCTGGATCTTCCTAACATTCTCAGCCATCGTAGCAAACGAATCACCGCTTGCGGTATCAATTCCTTTTTCAGTGATAGCCTCCGCAAGCAATGTCTTGCCATCACTGACAGATTTTTTTAGATTTTCTTCCGTTTCTTCTATCTTTTTCAACCAATCACCAACGACCTTTGCATCTGCCGCTTCACCGGATATGGACAAAGTAGAATCGACCTTAATCAAATATTTCACAAACTGTGCAATGATGTCTTTCTCCTGTTCACTGTCTATTGCCTTTCCAAGTTCGCAGCCGTCAAGGACTCTACAAACTGAAAGCTCTGTATTATACTCCTGCGTTATATTCGATTCCTCATCAATCTTTGTAAAGCAGATCACGAAGCCAACCATGCCTGGGACTCTGCAAGCTGTAGCACCTACAAGCCACGAAAATGTAATGTAATCTTCAGTTGAGAGCATATCATCAACGGCATAACAATCTGTTTCCTTGTCCTCATTCACATAATTGACCTTTATGCTGAACTCAGACATGTCATTATCCTGATAATATCTCGGCATTTTAAAATGCTTTCTTGTCACATTTTTATCATGATATACTCCGAGTATCTTCTCATTTTCCGGAAGTGTAATCTTTCTCAAATTGCTATCTATTTTGCAATATGTAATATTCTCCATCTTTATTCTTCACCACCAGTCTCTACATTTACCTCTTTCAACAGATCCTGCGCTTTTTTCGTATCGTCTTCTTCCTTTGCCGGTAACTTGTCTTTTATCTCCTCATAGTCAATATCTAACCAATCGCAAATAGCCTTAACTACAGTCTCATCATCAAGCACATTTGCAACGCTCAAGATCGTATTAATCTCTGCCTGTCTGGTTTGTGCTTCTGTCAGCTTGATCTGTGCATTTTCCTGCGCATTACTCATAATCTCATGGGTAAACTCAAACCGGACATCCTCAACCTGATAGGCGGTTCCATCCGCATTGTTAATCTCATCTACGACTATCTCAACCAGCTTACGCAGCATCTTCTTGAGATTTTTCTCTATCTTTTTTGCTTTCAGATCCAGAAGTGAATAGGCCGCTTTAATTGCTATATTCGTAGTTGCTGATGTATCTTTAAGCCCGGCGGTGTTTAGCCCCATACCAAACCGGTATATGTTCTTCTCGTCATGATCAAGCTTCGCCTGTCTTGCCTGATATGGGACATCAACAGTCTTGACATCCACATCTCCATTCTCACCTACACCTATAAGCTTCTTTGTCTTAAGGTTTGTCTGAAGCTCATCAAGATTGTCTCCCTCAAATCCTTTTATTGCATAGATTGGGGAATCAAAGTCAATGAGATTGTTTGACAGGCTTGATGCCATCAAATCATAGTCATCTATGAGGGGCTTAACAGGCTTAAGGCTTGAGAACTGCTTCTTGTTGTTGTCCAGCCGGATAAATGGAATATACCCAAATCCATCAAAGTAAGTAGCATCTTTCTTATCTCCTTGTGTATATAATACATGCGGTCTTGGATTTAGCTTTGATTCATCAAGCTGTATATCTCCACCATCAACCTGAGTATAGAACCATGTTTCTTTTTCATCCCATACCTGTATGCGTTTTATTATCTTTCTGCCCTTGTCGATACGTTCAATGTAATGATATATCGTATATTTGCATCCATCGTCCGCATCCTTTTCTCTGACTTCTATTACATCCAGCGCATCAGCCGCCGCAAATGCCATCTTATCTTTTGCATTTTTGTACGCATACATATATGCCCAGCCCTTTACCTGACTATCTGTGATACAATCTGATAGTTCAGATATAAAGCTATCATTGTTGTTAAAATAGTTATCCATATAGGTCTGTAGCTTCTGATCATCTGCTACAACAAACCGATCACCAGACAGCACATACTGAGTACACTGATCAACAAGCTCCGTAAAGAACGGATGCGATATCCTCACATTGCTCCGTGTTAGATCTTCTACTAACTTGCCATCTGCATTGTAGTAAAACAATCTATACTTGTTTATATCGTGATCTCCGTCATAGTAGCGTTCGCCTGTTCTGGCAAACTGCTTCTTGTCTGATGTTTTGTCATTATCAATCAATACCTTTATTTCATCAGTGGTTAACACCTTTTCCATCTCCTTCATGTTAATCTATATCAGCCATGAACGAGACTTGCGCCATCCCTCAATGCCGTACCTAAGAGCTGCCATTGCATCGTCCATTACCGGTACAGGCTCATCAAGATATTCGCCTGTCTTTTCATCTTTTTTCCATTTCCACTGTTGCAACTCCTTGATCGTGTTTACACAATGAGGGGCTACATATATCCTTCTGCGTACTGTGTGGCTTTTATCTGTCACACCTTTCAGCCAGTCTATCTGTGCTTTTACAGATCCATTTGAACCACCTTTGTTAACCCCCTTGGCTCTATATCCAGCCCCCTTCCAGGCCTTTATTCTGTCCGGTTCTGCACTATCACACCACATAATCTTATTAGTTGGGATAGCATGCTTAATTGCCAGCGGTATGATCTCCGCTGTTTCTTTCTCATGCTCATATATCTCATCTATGATGTATATGTTGTCATCCTTAATACCAAGGAGAAGGATGGCATTGGCATGATTAAATCCAAAGTCTTGGCCTATTGCTATATCATCATAATCATTAAGATTCTGAGATACCTCTGCAACTTCCCAGTTGTGCAGAATGAGACCGCCTATCTCACCCCATTCTCCAAGTCCATATATCTGATATCCCTCAGGATCAACTTCTTTCCTGCGCTCCATACGGCGGTGATATGCCGCATCTATGAAGCGATTCCCCAAATATGTGCTGTGATGTGTCAACACATCAGGATCGTATCTATCAAAAAAGACCTTCTTTATCCAGTGGTTTTTGTTCACTGGATTGAAGGTCATTCTTATCTGGTAGAACTGCCCTTGTGGCAATTCTCCACGCAATCTGTCATCTATTATCTCTAGGTCTGCCAGCGTAAATTCAGTGGCTTCTTCAAGCCATACATCCGTAAGTTTACCCCGTGGAAATGTGATTGACTTCAACTTTTCACGCTGTCTATCGTCGTTCATGCCACGGAATATAATCTGGTTTCCGTTATGTTTACATGTAAGGCTCAACGGACTTCTATTGATTTTCCAATAATTATCGACCTTATCTCCAAATATCTTATAAAGAGATCCGGTCAGTTCAGCGAATGTACTATCTCTGTTTGTTATATCAGATTTCCGCATTGCAACAAGGTTTCTGCCTTTGTCCTGCATTAGCCTCAATATGTAATTCTGTGCCGTATCAACACTCTTCCCTGATCCTGCAGAGCCTTTCATCACGATATATCGCTTCTTGCTCCGGTCTACTTCCTTGAACCCCGGATTTGCTTTTATATTAATATTCAATCAGCATCACCGCCGGCATCGTCATCATTGCCATAGTCGATGTTAATGTTGAGATCCGCATCTACATCAGCCTCCACCTTCTCGGTATACAGACCATATCTCTTACCTAAAAGCTCTGCAGCTTTCAAGCGTTCTTTCTCCGATGGTTCTTTCTCCATTGCCCTTGCTTCTGAGCACCCATCACCAGTGCCCTCAACAACTATCTCAGTTGATACGCTTTCACCACGCATCACAGAAGTGAGATACTTAAGGACTTCGTCCTGATCGGCAATTAAGGCTTTTTCTTTCTCGGCCAGTCTATTGTCTATGTACTCCCTCATAGCTCTATTAAATTTTGAACTTGGTTTTTCTTGGCTTTTTTCATTCAGCCAATCACTTGCCTTATATGCTGTTTTCTTTGAGTATCCCGCCCTTATAGCCGCCTGTGTGGCATTAAGGTCAATCAGGTATTCATCACAGAATCTCTGCTGTTTAGCTGTCAGTTTAGCCATAATGTCACACCTTCTTTCTATTACTTCTGTTTCTTTCTCACTCTCTTCGGGATCACAATCTTGTACAGCGGTTTACATACACTCTTTACTTTCACACCCAACTTTATAGTCGGCTGAAGTTTGTATATCTTAGTGCACTTAACCATCACCTTTATCATGGCTATCGGTAATGCCAATCTACCAAGTACAGGATGTATGTATTCAAAACTATATTCAGGCCTCACGACCTCAAACCTTTTAATCTCACTCATATCACACCTCAAACAAAATAGCCCAGTGGCAAGAGATTATCATTCACATTAAAGGGGTGGGAGAGGGTTTGTATAACCACTGGGCATAAAGGAAAGGGACACAACCTATGGCAACGGCTATGTCCCTTATGAATCAATACTATATAATTTTACCACTACAGTATATCACAGTTGCTAGGTGCTATTCGGTGCTAAATGGTGCTATTTGGTGTCAACTTTTCAAAATCTTTATCCGAAATGCCTCAAGAGCAACTCCATGAATATGTTTTGTCCTGTCATATGAATACTTTATTTCAGATGCTATATCCTTTAATGACTTGTACTCTATATACTTCTTAAACAGAATCTTCATGTAGATAGGATTGTTCAAACTGTGGATCTGATTGATCACTCTATGCTTGAGTTCCGCAAATCTGGCATTATCCTCCTGCAGCTCTCTCTCAAAATCAACATACTTCGCTACTTTCACGCTCAATGATTCAGATGCGCTTGTCTGTACTTTCTCCTTGGAATAGTCAAATGCTCCCAAGCCTATTGCATTGTCCTTAAGGCTATCTAATTCTATCTTCTTCTGCTGTATTTTCGTATCAAGCGTTTCGACCTGTTTCAGGTACTCTTTCGCTATATTCACTATCTTATCACCTCACTTACTTATTTTCTCTGATGGAGAACTCTATTCCGGTTTCTTCCCTCAGTGCATCTATGAAATCATCCCAGATCACATCTCCATCACATATACACTCTGTCTTCAAATTGAATCGGTCAAAGAACTGTTTGATCCTTTTCTGTCCAAATCCAAACTCATCTCTCAACACCATACAGGACATGATCAGCACAGTATCGATCGTATTCATCTTGATCTTCTCAACTGATTCTTCCAGTTGTGCCTGGTTGATCTCTAACGGAATGAACATGGCTCTCCTTGCTGCAAGCTCTTTCTTAGCCTCTTCCATGCCCTTATCCTCGATCAGCTTCATGATCCATATTGCACCAGCCATTCTTGCCTCATGTAACTTTCTATCCGACTTAGCCATGTTTTCTCCTATTCCGCTTCTGATTGAAGCCATTCAAGTGTGCATTTTTTACACATTTTTCTAATTTTATCGTTATCGAGTTCACTTTCACTAACACAAGGGCACTTTTCCAAATTCATAGAATCAATACAACCACTAAATAGTACACTCGCCAACTCTTCATCCGACATATTCCTTATTCTGTCTGCATTGGTCTGCTTATCGCTTTTCACAATTTTAAAATATTTATCAATGCAACCTAATACAATTTTTAAATCGTAAGAACTATATCCAATAGAATAGTCTTTTTCACCAACCAGTCTGTACTTCAATTCATAATAAGGCTTATCATCTATCGTTCGTACAATTATTTCTAAGCTATCGACCTTAGCCTTATTTATATTTATTGTTCTCACACTCTGTAAATCTTCCTCTTCTTTGACTGTTAGATTGCTCTGCTTATCATTCATCTTCTCCACCTCTCAATTCTTTCAGTTTTGCTTCTGCTTCGGATTTGTTCAAGAATACCGACTCACCGATTGCACTTTCTGCAAAACTTCCTGTGATACTTCCACTCGATTTTGCATAATAGAATACGACTTCTTTTGTTGTAACAGGTTCACAAATGTATTCTTCACATTCACCAAATGAAAAGGCTGTTATTGTACATGCAAAAGGTATGCCATAGTCAATATCCCATACTGTATCCCCCACCTTGCAAGGTAACTTGATAAGTCTGCCATGCTTCTCTAAGTCCTCATACTCTGCAAGTTTTTCAAGTGCCTGTATTGCCATTCCATAAGCATTTTCAAAAGAACTTCCCCATGAAGTATCACATGGAATTGCTTTACCAAGTTCATTGCAATCATATTTTAGTTCTTCGATAGCTTCACGCTCTGTCATATTATTCCTCACTTTCTAATAATTCTGGATTGTCAAATATGTTGCCAATAACTTCTATATCAACCATATGAATCCAATAACCAAAATCTTTTCTGTAATATTTAGTATACTTTCCCGACCAATCTACATAAAATCCGATATGCTCTGCTTTTGTGCTATCAAAACAGTTTTGATAACTGCCATATCTAATTGGTGCGCACGCATCACTGAAGAAATCTTTTACAATATCATTCTCCCAAATAAGATTACCATTCTTATCTTTTAAGCCTGTGCATTGGCAGATTGTGGGCGGGTCTATTTCGTTCCACCCATCTGTTTCGCCATTAGAATAAAATATTGTGGCAGGTTCAAATATTAGATGAACTTCTTTGTCATACATATCTAAACCTTTTACATAATATCCTGTAACCCATTCTCCATTATCAACTCTCTTTGCCTTGAATAAATACCTATCTTTCATCATCGTCACTCTCCTCCTCATCAATTACTAAGTCCGAAAACTCTGATTCAATCAATTCTTCTGGACTTGAATAGTTATTTTCTCCATCAGGTTGTGCATAATAAACCGTATCCTCATCACATTCACCATCCTGCTTTAATTCCCAATACAGATCATATAAATCTCCACCATAATCCTCATCATAAAGAGACGTGTCTTCTTCACTATAATGCTTGCCCTTATATTCATATATTTTCATCCACCTCAACCTCTCTTTCTGCCATAAGCCAGTTCAATGTACATTCCTGGCAAAACTTATCATGCTTGTGGCATTCTACTTCATCAAACCCTATCTCATTCGGGCACATTACAATCTGCGCAAGATCTGCATCACTGAGCGACCGGATATAATCTCCGTTTGTCATTGGCTCATAGTTATCCGTCGCATTCTTGGTACAGTGTGCGCATGGTTCATCTGTTTTATATCTGCTCTGGTATTTGCATGTCTCACAGCTCTTATCCTGTACTGGTACTATTTCCATCGAATCTCTCCTCTCCTGATCATCTCAACAATATCTATTCTGGTGAAGCTCTCCCGGTAGCCGTATTCACTCTTCATCACTATGTGATGATCGTAAACCTCCACAATGGTCCATTTCTTCCATGTCATGATAAAATTCCGCCCACTGGTGGTTTCTTTTGTATGGATCCGCACGACCTGCCCCGGTCGGCAGATCATGTTGTATGTAACGTCTATTTCAAATTCTGTCATGTGTTCTCCTTTCTCTAAACAAAACACAACTGTCCATTCTCTTCTTCGCCTATCCCCATGTTTGGCATCCTCTTTCTTACACAAAGCTCTGGAAGATTCGACCTCACCATCGCCGCCGGTATAGGTGGACAGACTGCATTTCCACATCTCTTAACCTGTTCACTTCTTGAATATGTCTTACCTGTGCTGTCATGATCTATGATGTAATCATCCGGGAACCCTTGGCATCCATATAACTCCTTTGGCTCAAGCATTCTGAGACCAATATCCACGATCTGATACTCAACACCTTTGATTGTTACCAATCCAAACCGATCTCTTGATGTCACTGTATCAAGCGGCTGTTCTATATCTTGGCCTGTACCCTCTCCGTAGTATTTGATCAGAAATGCCCGAACTTCTCCAAAATGCCCCGCAGATGTTGTCACTGTATGCAGTGGCTCTCTCTCATCCTGCCCTATCCCTGTCTTGTAAAACTTGCTGAGGAACGAAGTCACAAGGCATATCTGTTTGAGCTGTCTACTGTCATGATCGGATTCTCTATACCTTGACCTCTTACCTCATCTGGATTGGTCTCCGAATGATATTGAATAAGTGTAGGACTTATTAGACAGTGCTCATTCTTGCTGACAATAGTTGTAAGAGGTTCTCTCACATCTTTGCTACGATCTGCAGAGAATCCAGTCTGACCTATCTGAACAATATATGGTTCTACAACTCCATATCCATGCTTGCCTGTGATTGTCGGCATTGGATCTCTTATATCCTGCGGCTTTCTTTCGCCGCCATGATTGCATTGAATGATGAATGGCTCTGGATTGTCCAGAACGAACTTCTTCAGCCCTCTTGCAATCCTCTGCATAGTCTTTGGTGCCAGCGGTCTCACCGCCCGGATTCCATATTTCTCTTTGATCTCCTCAGACGTGTCAAATATACTTGGACACGGCAGACTGAAATCAAGCTGCGTATAGGCTCCGACATAAGGCTTTAATAGTCCACTCTTAACCTCTTCGCTGTCTGCCGGTGCATATGTAGCTTTGGCCACATGATCGGCACTCCGTCACATCTTGCAATCATGAAGAATCTTTTTCTCTTTGTTGGTGCTCCGTAATCAGCAGCCACAAGCTCTCTGAACTGTACCTCATATCCCAGATCATTGAGCTGCCTCACAAATTGTCTGAATGTGTCTCCCTGTTTGTTCCTGATCGGATGATGTCCCCGGTTGAGTGGTCCCCAGGTCTTGAACTCTTCAACATTCTCTAACATGATCACTCTCGGTCTTACAAGAGCCGCCCATCTGCAGGCTACCCATGCAAGACCTCTGATGTTCTTATCCTTCGGCTTGCCGCCTTTCGCCTTGCTGAAATGCTTGCAGTCAGGGGAAAACCAGGCAAGTGCCACCGGGTGCCCTTCACAGGCTTTCACAGGATCAACCGCCCATACATTCTCACAGTAGTGCCTTGTATTCGGATGATTGACCTTATGCATCCTTATGGCTTCCGGATCATGATTGATTGCTATATCAACACTGTACCCTGTAGCCATCTCAATTCCTGTTGATGCTCCGCCACCGCCGGCGAAGTTATCAACGATAAGTTCTCCGTTTATCATGGCTGCACCTCCGGGTAATCATAAATATTCATCTGTACCGCTGGTTCATCTTCCCATGCGACACCTATGTAATCTAACACTCTTCCCCAACCGAACTTCTCACCAGTCTTCGGATCCGTGCAGCACCGGTACATGTAAAACTCCCATTCCTTTTGATTCCGTTCTCTGAGCCTGTCAAACCTGTGCGGTCGTTCTTCCATGTGAATTCCAAAACCACACATACTGCATCCGGTTCTCTGTGCTCCTGTTGTCCTAAGTTCTCCGTTATCATTCACAATCTGACCATATATAGCCGGTATGATCGTATCAACCGGTTCATACGGTATTACATTTCCATCCTTGTCCTTGCTGTATGGCTGCTCATAATAAAGCTTTGCAAACACATCTGTGTGATCGTGATACCAGGCATCCATCTCCTGTGCAAGTCTTAAAATGTCATTTCTGATGTATGGTGCAAATGGTGCTGATCTCATTACCGTCTTTCCATAGTAGTTGCACCCATGATCTGTAAGTGCTTCTTCTCTCTGCCCACCTTCAGATGCCATCATTCCAAGGAACGGAAAGCTTGAATGTGTTCTTGCCCAGTCGTCACATGGCTTTTCTTTCAAATAATAGCAACAATCATTTGATACCTTGAAATTCGGTTTGTAATACATAACCCCTTCATTCTCGTTCTCATATCCGCCAAACAGATTGAGCCACTTCTGTGGAAGCTTCATACGGCTGTTTTTCTGGAAGTGTCCAAGCTCTCCACATTCCCCTGTGATAATCGCATGTCTGACGGTCTTATTGTTCTCTGTAGGGTTCTGAAGTAGGGCAATCTTGCCAGCTATTCTCTTACTGATAACCGGGAATCCAACTTCATTGAGCACTTCTACTTTTGTCTTAAGCGGCTTCAAAATCGTTACTCCAAGAGCTTTGTGTACCCTCTGTATGCTCTTATCTTCCAGAGATGATACCGATACCGCTGGAACATTGATTCCTATCGACTTCAGGAATACGTGTAGTGTGATACTATCAAGTCCACCCACACTCACATGAGCATTTTTATCTCGCTTGTCCATCTGCTCTATGAACTCATAGGCTCTTAATTTTGATCGTGCAACTTTGACCTCATACGGTTGTCTCTGTAACGCAATCATGCGATCTCTCGCTTCTTTCTTTCGCTGCTTGTACTCAGCAAGCCCCTCATCTGGCTTATCAATGTCCAGCTCTCCATCCTCGCCAAATACACGAAGGATCAAATCGTCTTTTTCTTCATTCATTTTTTAAAAGGAACCCGATATATCGTTACCCCGGCCGGAGGTTCGGCTCCTTTCTTTGATTTATTTTTATCTGCTCCGGAGTCCTTTCAACTCCTCAAGCATATCTGCGATCTCTGTATGATACTGTCTGTTTAGTTCAATAGCTGTATCATCTGCATCTTCCAATCCAGCATGTTTTGCTTCCCATCTCTCATGCTTTATAGCTTCGTCAATCTCCATCATCTGCTACCTCTTCAAAACTACCGGATCCACAACTTGGGCACACTGCTGTATGTTCATATGCCGGCTGTCCATGATATTCACCCATGCACTCTCTTTCCATGTCCGGCTCTTCAAACTCTGCCTGACAGTCAATGCATTTATACATCTTCACCGCTCCAATCTAATTTCTGACCGCATCTATCGCAACGATCAGATAATTCTCCACAACACAAGACATTATCGATTTTGGATATAATTTTTCGGCGGCACACAGGACAGCCATAATTGATATAATTTATCTTAGGGTACTTAAATATAGTTATTTTCTTCGGAATCTCTTTGTCCAAATTCTGTAACACTATGTCATAAGCACTATTCAAATCATCAATATTCTGCACGATGTCACACTTTCCACAATCTCGGTCACAATGTCTATTGATGCACTCTTTTTCAACCATCATCAGCTTCTTTGCTTCTTCAATCGTCACTCGTCTTCTCTCCCTTCCAACATCATCATGCTGTTGCTCTGTATCTTCTGTATCGCACTTCTGAGCTTTGCCGGCATCAGCGCATCCTTTTGCTTCCGCTTTGCAAGCTCCTCATAGACCATGCGGAAATTCGCCCGATCAATGTCAATATTCTCACTCCTGCAAATATTCACAAATCCGCCGATCTGTGTCACTGTCCTTGCGGTCAGATCATCAAGTGTCATCATTGCATCCTGCTGTCTGTATGATCCATATATCCGGATCGCATGTAAGACAGTCTCCCATGCTTCGCTCCATGCCGGAATCTCGCCCTGTCTGACCTCGCAGCACATCTGACGTATCTCTGCGATACTTGGAGACCATTTGTTTGTTGATACCCATTTGTTGAGTGCTGCTTCTGCCACTTCATACGGCAGATCCTGAAGCTGTCTGTACCAAAGCTCCATTGCCGGTCTATTCGGCAGTAGATTCTCTCTGGGGTAGTATGTCTTTAGCCCCATGGCGAACTTTGCAAACTCCTGTTCCGTCATTCCGCTTTACTCCTCTCCACTTTTCACACCTGCCATGCATCTGACGGATCTCGTCTATGTACGAATTATCAAGATCACAGACATGTAATACTCTGCCTGTATCTGAAAGCGTACAGGTCTGGTTGTGTCTGCAGGTGTTACATCGTTTATTTTGTTTCATGCTCATGTATGATCTCCTGTTTTGCTCTCTCTTTCGCCCAGTCTGCCATCATCTTGTATGATTCATCCAACTGATCCGCTACCCGGTTGTTACTTGCTCTTGGTGAATGGGAATACTGCTTATTCTCTCCCTTAAGCTCATATACCCCTGTCCATCCCTGCATGATCGATTGGTTCAGTATCTGTACCTGCTCATACTTGTCATGGGATAATGTCTCAAGCTTGTTCATCATCAAGGTAACTGCCCTGTCACTCATCGGTTTTTTCATACCCTTGCGAAATTTAATGAACTCATGAATAGCCTCATCCAATTCCGGCACATCACTATACACGACCGGATCTGGCTTCTTGTGTGACTTGACCGCCTTTTTTGTATGTGCGTTAGCACATATTTTTTCTGGAGTATGTATATACTCCTCATTATCACAATCATTATCATATTCATTATCACTATCATATTCATTATCGGCTTTTCTGGGTTCTGTTGGGTTATTGTCGGTTTCTTCAATAACCGTTCGGTTTTCTGAAAAACCATTCGGTTTCTTTGGGTTATTGTCGGTTTCTTCAATAACCGGCTCTTTTGCAGGTCTGCCACCCTTTTTCCCATTCTCCTTGTTCCGTTCGCACTTCTCCTCATACTTGATATTATCTTTATCCATCCGTTTCTTAATGAATGAGAAGCACATAGCAAGAGCACTACCCTTTGGCAGATCAGGGACTTCACCGGTCTCCTGATAATCAATCAGAGCTAACATCAACTCACCGATCTGCTCTGGTGGAAGCATTTCTAAATGCTCTCTATATTCGGTATAAAAGACGAAGCTCTTTTTATCACTCATAGCCACTGTACTCCTTTCATTTTCTTGCATACTCCCTGAAAGCCTGCTCATTCTTCTGCCGCATCTTCCGCACACATCTGTTACCGGCAAGCCACGGATTTGCCGCCTGTATCTTCTGTCTTGTGCGTCTCACTGTCTCGGTTGTTGGTAAGCCGAACTCTGACAGATGCAGGAAGAACTTTGGCACAGAAACATGATCAATATTGTATCCATGCTTTTCTCCAATCTGCTTACATACGAGATAGTACAACCGGTTATCACTACTTCTTGCTGCTATATCTTTTTCAAGGACTTCATAAACAACATCCTGTGTTGATATCAGCTCTTTTTTCTTCTCTTCAATGAGGTCTGTCATCATACCCTCTATACCTCCTTAATTCGTATTCCATAACGGTGGAGCATCAATTTCCGCTTAATCACATAATCTTTCGTTCTCATGCCCTTGGTGTCTTCCACGACTATATTCTCACCCTCTTTGTAGACAAAATCGGCAACATAGTAGCAGCTCTGTTCTATGACCTTACCGGGCTTATATTCGCCCTTATGAGGTCCAGCCTTGTACATCTCAGTTGATTGTTCTCTCTGTCTCGGTATAAGCTCGTATCTGACCTGTCTCTTGAGGTCCGTGATCTCTCCTGCTTTCTCAAGCAGCTTAAGCTCCATGTACCGGTTTGCTTCTTTCTTACTGTCAAACAGTATCCCATCGACCTCAACCTTTTTATTCCTGTACTTTCTGTCCAATGATGCTTTCTTTATCCACTGTGGATTCATCAATCAATGCTCCTTTCTCCCTGCCACCGGATCAGCGGCAGGGCTATATACAATGGCTTATACTGTGTGATGTGTGTATCTGCCATGAACAAGTATTATTTATGAAAACAGTGCAGCGGCGGCAGGATTCTGCTGTGTAGTCTGCGACTGTTCAATAACAGGTGCTTTTTCCTTGCCCTGTTCCGGTTCCGGTTTTGCTTCCGGTTCTGATGCAGTGGAATCAACATATTCCTCTGTATCGTTTTCCACATAGGTCACATTTCCATCTCCATCCATAGTGGTCATATCACGCTCAAATGCGCTCTGAAGATCAATACTCATAACACCCCACTTGGAAATTAACTGACGGAGCATTGTTTTATATGCCATTCCATCAAAATTCTTGTACCAGAATGATGAATACATCCACGAATCTCTCGGATCATAATTACCGGCTTCATAGTCAGCAAATGACACCTTTTCTTTCTCGCCATACTTTGTGTTAATCTTTACAGCATCCTTGCTGAAAGCCTGTGAATACTTGTCCGCATGAGCAAGCATCTGTGCCTTGCTCCAATACAATGTTTTTCTGAATCCATTTACCAGCTCAAACATTGCATAGTAGCCGATTGTCTCAGCTTTTTCACGCTTGTCCCAGTCATCAACCATAAGATTGACTTTGATGTCCTCATTGAGCGGATCAAAGTATTCAAGCTCACCTTCTTTAATGGCTACTACGTTCAGTCTCTTATACTGACCGGATCGGATTGCAAGCTGGATATATCCCTTGTATCCCATCTGGAACTGTGCCTCTTTGGTACCTGCCTTGGTATTATTGAACGGGACCATGTAATAATGTCCGAGCTGTGGAGATGGCGAAAGCTGTAAACTCTCACCAAGAAGTGCTGCTGAAAGAATCGACTGATTTGTGCACTCCTGAAGTGTAGGGTTGGTGTTATATGCTGATACGATAGCAGAAATGAAACGCTGTCCATTCTTACCACCAACTACCTGATTGATCTGATTCTTTATAGCATCCTGTGAAAGGTATGCTGTGATTCCC
The DNA here is from genome assembly GCF_003480025.1 of Clostridium sp. AM46-21. Lineage (NCBI taxonomy): Bacteria > Bacillati > Bacillota > Clostridia > Eubacteriales > Clostridiaceae > Clostridium > Clostridium sp. AM46-21. The sequence continues at coordinate 7,959 of NZ_QUIB01000005.1, read as the reverse complement.
AAATTCTGCTGTGCCTTGCTTTTTTTCACTAAACTATTATTAACTGCCATTATTTGTCCTCCTCATTAAAACTAAAAAGTTCATGTAACAACTGATCAAGTTTTTCCTTTGTTTTCTTAATCTCCTCGTCCAGTTCCTCATCTGTAAAAGAACCAAGTTTTATAACATTGTCTAATTTCTCTTTTGCAACACACGGTGGATAGTTTTTATGTAAGAATCGTGTGTATCCTGCCAAAACAGCAGCTACCTGTGATTCTACTTCATCCTCTGAGCCTTCCATTCTCAAATGATTTCCTTTTACCTCTATCATGCTTTTTCCTCCTAAATAGCTTTAAATTCTATGCTTCTACTCTTAAAGAACTCTTTCAATGCATAAGCATCTTCCGTTGTGAGTAATACCTCAAATCTGACTACCATTCTCTCCTGTGTGCTGTCAGCACTCTGCACCGGTTCTTGCGGTGTCACAGCCTGCTCATGCGGTACTGTCTGTTCTTCTTTGATCTCCTTTGCCTTGCGTTCTTCCTCTGCCTTTCGTGATTCTTCTGCAGCTTTCTTTTTAGCCTCGGCATCAGCCTTCGCCTTGACGATCTCTGACATCCTTTTAGCCTCTGAGATAGCCTTGTTTATATCAAGCGTCTGTTTGAATACCTCTGTAGCCTCAAATCCAAACTCTGGAAGCTGGCTGAGTGTATACACATCATCGCCGATCTGATACATTCTTGCTCTCATCTGTTCCTCAATGCTTTTCATCGAAGTGGATGCATTCAGCCACTTAGGATCCCAAATCTTTTCAAGTGTAACGAAACTCTGAAAGCCCATGCCGGCAAACAGTTCTTCAATAGCTTTCTTCTTCTGTGCTTTCTGTTCATCATTGTAAGCAGCAATTCTCTCATCTATCACTGCAATAGGCTTATCAACGATTGCTATGAGCTCATTAATCTGAGACTTAAACTGATTGAACGGATTCATATATTCCTTCTCTTTTCTGATACGTTCAGAGTTCGCTGTATTCTTAAATTTGTTCAGCATTGCTCTATCTGCCTTAGCATCCTTGATCTGCTCATCTGTATATAAAAGAGATCCATAGTATTCAGCCTTATCCTTAAGTTCAGCCTTAAGTTCTTCAAAGTTTAAAACTTTAATCTCCTCCGGTATTGCTACCTCATTCACTCTTAATTCCATGTACATCCTCCCACCATAGCCAGTTCATACTGACCATCTTTGTTTATTTTCATCATGCTCATGATCCGGTCTGTCTGTTTCTGTCTCTCCTCTTCACAGTCGCATCGCTCTCCCGGATCAAGATTCGCTCCACAGTTACTGCAAATTCTGTAATACATTTTTCTCTCACCCCTTTACTATATTTCCGGTAATTTCAGTGCCGGTGCTTTTTTCATCTGTACATGCTCCCAGAACTTTGATTCTTCCTCGATCAGATACTTGATATCTTCTTCAACCTCCGACCGTTCTATCGGATAATGTCTTGTCTGTAAGTACACATTCTCTCCATATACAGATTTAAGCTGTGCCTTAAGTATTACGAAGTCAAACTCTGTAACCATCAGGTAATGCAGCACCTGTATGTAATAGTTATCCGGTATCCTGTGATCCCACTTCTCTTTCTGCATGGACTGTAAGATATTCGTGGTCTTACATTCCCATATGCCTTTACGACCACCCTGATCTATGAGCCATCCATCAAGAGATGCATGTGCCCACGGATACTTGTCATTGAACCAAATGTTATTCTCTTCATAACACACCTGATATTCCGGATAGTCCAATTTGAACAATTCCCTGAGAAGCGGCTCAGCTTCTGTTCCATATTTCACATATGGCTTATCCGATATATCCACCGGTTCAATTCCATATGCTTTTTCTTTCCAAAGCTCCACATTGCTTTTATATGGGTTCATTCCCACAATAGCCGAAGCATCCGAACCACCTATCTTTGTTGTTCTTGCCTTGAGCCATTCTTCATGACTGGATAACACTTTCATCTCAACCATGCTTTTCTTCTCCTGCCTACCAGATAAGGGAGTGTCAGCAGCACTCCGACAAATGCCTGTCCAAGGTGTGCATACCATGGTTCAATGATCTGCATATCCATGGCGAACGCAACTGAGTTTGCTGCTCCGAAGATCAGGAATAAACCAATAGCACACATGGTATAAACCGCATATCTGCACATCTTCTTTTTCTTCATTTGCTTCACTATCCTTTCTCACTGTGCATCCTGCAACACCGTCCCACCTTCTGCAACTTTCTTAGGATTGAACGGTGGTACTCTTCTGCCGGCTTTCAATTCTTTGCGGTATCGCATAAAGTCTACAAGCGCAAGATAGTTGACATATGTCACACCAAAACCATCCAATATGGTGTATTCACTGTATCTTCCTTTTGCAATGTATATCGCCAGCTCCGATAATCTGTTACATACCGTTCTTATCGATATTCCAAATGCTTCAGCAATCTCAGCTTTTGTCATATATGGACCGGCTTTTACATATCTAATTCCTGTTATATCCATTTCTTACCTCTCCTTTCTCTTGTCGTCCTCGTTATTTCACCCTATAATTTCCGTAGGTGCTACCAACACCAATTCATACGAAAGAAGGTGAAACTATGTCAAAAGATTCCTTTAAAGATGCCTTGACAAATATTGAAGACATTGCACTGGCTTACACAGTCAAGACATCAACTGCCACAACACCTGAACAGTTTCTTGACGATTATGTAAAGAATAAAATTTCATTTACTGAAATCAAGAAACAACATGGTGATAAGTGGATGATCTAAAACTCGAATCTGGCAATTGATTTAAGAACCTCTTTTGTCACATCGAGTAGGTGTAGTGAGTGCTTTACCGAGTATTTCTTTGCTCCAAGTACTTTTAAGATGTCCTTGATAACGCACTCCTCGCCGTCATACGTTTCCGACAATTCACAGTTCTTTGCGATATAATAGAAAATTATCTCCTCGTCAGTGAGAACTTTCCTCACCTCAGAGAATTCTTCTATATCTTTCGTTTTCTCTGCTATGTCTACCAGCTTTGAATTTATGCTGTTTATCATGCCTCTCCTTTCTATCCTTATTTGTTAAACACCGTTTAACTTTTTAGGCAAAAAAATAATCAGGATACTCATTTAAGTTAATATCGAGTAATTCTGCCCACTTATTCATCTCTTCCTGAGTGAATCCAGTTTTACAATTTAACTTTTTTGATACAGAATTACTTGATAAACCTAATGCATTTGCAAAATTACCCTGTGTTCCATAGCGTTCTACTATTCTTCCTCTCAGCTTATCATACTGATATGGCATATTCGCACCTCCCATCTCGTATATTTGTTAAACTTCATTTAACTTTAGTGTAAGTTTAACTCTGTTTAACTGAAAAGTCAAGCCTAAAGTTTAAAGTTTTTTAACTTTTTGTTTGATTTTAGTTAAACGATGTTGTATAATCCTATTATACTAATAAAAGGAGGATACAATATATGAAATGGCCAGTAACTGCTAATCGATTAAAACAAGCAATGAATAACATAAATATAAATGCGCAGGAACTTGCAGACAAAAGTGGTGTAAGTAAAGCATCAATAAGTCAATATGTAAATGGTAGCCATAAGCCATCTAATATATCAGCTCCAAAACTTGCTCAGGTTCTACAAGTAAATGCAATGTGGTTAATGGGATTTGATATGGAAGATCAACCAAAACCTACATATTACTTCGACGATGAAACAGCTCAGAAAGCACAAGAGATATTCGAGAACAAACAGCTCTCTCTTCTCTTCGATGCCGCAAGGGATGCCAAACCCGAAGATTTAGAGATAGTACAGCGTATGCTCTTGGCTCTCAAGAATAAAGAGAAACGATAATGTACAAAAAACATCCCACGGTATTTGTTATTGTATCTACGACTATGTTACAAGGGGGATGAGTTAATTGTATGATATAAATGTACAGATGATGGATCTGAAGACTACAAAAGTTAAAGAAACTGTTACCTGCAATGAAGATGGTTCATATACTATCTTTCTTAATACACGATTCACACAGGAACAGCTTAACGATGCTTATATCCATGCACTCAACCATATTATCAGAGCGGACTTCGAACACACTAGCTCTGTAAATACCATTGAGGCTTATGCACATGGGTTGCAAAAATAATTAACAAATGAAGGGAGAGATTCAATGAATCAAAAACAAGAAAACAAATGGTATTTAAGTACATGGTTTATTGCTATTCTATGCGCATGCTGGTTTCTTATACTTCCAGCAATCGGCGGCATAGTATTGATGATAATGAAGACCTTGGACGAAAAGGAACAAAAAGAAACCAATCAACAAATTAGTCAACAGAATGCCCAACTTGCGGCTCAGAATGCTCAGATGAATCAAGCAATGCAAGACATGAATAAGACTATGCAGGATTTAGGGGTGCATGACCATCAGCAGTCGATGGCTAAGCTCAACCAGGTGAATGCCGAAATATCCGAAAACCTTGCCACTATAGATAAATTGCGTTCAGACATTGCTACACTTCAGGCAAAAGATGATAAACTGCAAAAATCAGTTGCGACCCAAGAGCGCAAGATCTCTCGTGCTAAGGAAATCTACAGCAGTATTGAATATGCATTAGATAACTTCATTACTGCTGACATTCCATATAACGAATGCCGAATTAGCCAATCAGATATTGAGGATGCTAATCTCATTGCCCCATCTGTTATCCTTAAATTACATTGTATGGATATAAAAAGCTTGCGAAAAGCATACAGAGAAAATGAGAAATCCATTGACACTCTCAGACAGCAATATGCTATCAGATACACTACTAAAGCCAACAAAACGATTTACGACCTCATTGTCAAGGGGCTGGAATCTGAGATGCAGAACGTCTTGTACAATTTAAAATATGACAAGCTTGACAACGGTATTGAACAAATAAAAGATATCTGTGCTAAGTATCTAAAGATTGCAGCTGAAGGTAATCAAACAATTGCTGGAACTCTTACTAAGTTCATAGGTGAAATGGAATATCTTTTCATTAATGCCGCAAAGATAGAGTATAACTACTACGTCAAGAAAGAACAGGCAAAGCAAGAACAGCTTGCAATCAAAGAGCAGATGCGTCAGGAGGCAGAGGAGCGCAAAGCCCTTGAGGTCGAACGTAAAAAAGTGGAGCTTGAAGAGTCAAAATATGAGAATCAGATATCTTCCCTCAAAGAACAGGCGGAAGCTTCAGAGGGTGAAGCCCTTGCTGCTCTGCAAGCTCGTATCCTTGAACTGCAGGCTCAGCTTGCAGATGTAACAATCAAAAAGGATGAAATAGCAAAGTTGCAAAATGGTAAAGCTGGTAATGTTTATATTATCAGCAACTTGGGTTCATTTGGTGAGAATGTATTCAAAGTGGGAATGACAAGAAGAATAAATCCACAGGATAGAGTTAATGAACTTGGAGATGCTTCTGTTCCGTTCAAATTTGATGTACACAGCTTTATTTTCTCTGATGACGCTTCCGGTCTTGAAACCGAACTTCACAAGAGACTTAATGATCGCAGAGTAAACAAGGTAAATCTTAGAAAAGAGTTCTTTAATGTATCAATAGATGAACTTGAAGAACTTGTAAATGAGATCTGCCCTACTGCAGAGTTCAACAGAACAATGCTTGCTGAAGAATACAGACAGTCACTGTCAAGTTCTGAAGCATATACCTCTGAATATTCAACAGCGAATGAGACAGATGATGAGGATGAATAATATCATCTTCATATTATAAAAAATCCCCCAGATGCTACCAACACCTGAGGGAAGTTACCCACAAACCGAAGGCTTATGAATAACGCTCTGAACAAGCTACATTATATCACAAGCCTTCTCATTTTGATAGGCTTATTTTTTATGCCTATTTTTAGATAGGAGTTGATATTATGTGGTCAGAAATACAAAAGAACGGTACTGTGAAGTATTGTGAGCGGTACACGGATCCGCTCACGGAGAAGGTTAAGAAGGTCACTGTGACGATGCAAAAGGCATCACCGCAGAATAAGAACAAGGCGGCGAGAATCCTCAATGCCAAAATCGATGTTGCATTGGATTCAGTATATGCAGACAAAAAGACTACTTTAAGAGAATTGCATGACGCATATTCCGCAGCTCAATGTGTGACATATAAGTTATCTACGACCAAACGAAATAATATAATAATCAATTCTGTTCTTGATATCTTAGATGAAGATGCTATTGTCAACAATCTATCAGCTCAGTATGTAAACAGTAGATTCCTTGATAGTGGTAAGAATATATCAACGCTTAATACATATATTACGAGATTTAAAGCCATGCTTAATTGGGGATATAAAAATGACTACCACGATAATTACCGGCTTATCAGTAAACTTGAATTATTCACAGATCAGACACAGGAGGAAAACACACAGAGTAAATATCTTGAACCAGCCGAAATCACAAAACTCCTTGAATATATGCAAGATCAAAATATGTGGCATTGGTATTATGTCACTGAATTTCTTGTCTTGACTGGACTGCGTTTTGGAGAGCTTGCGGCGCTCAAAGATACTGATGTAAGCTTGCAAGACCTCACTATTCACATAGATAAAACATATGATTCAAATAACGATGTGGTTACTACTCCTAAAACGGATAATTCTATCAGAGATATTCACATTCAGCCGGAATTGATTACTGTAATCAAAAAGATACGATTATGGAGGAAAGAAAAGATGTTAGAGCGGAATCTGTCAACGACCCTATTTATTCCAGACATCTCTACCGGATCATATATATCATATGCTGCGTATGATAATTATCTAAAAAGAAAATCTAAGCTTGTGCTTAATCACCAGATATCGCCTCACAAGCTACGCCACACACACGCCTCTTTACTTGCTGCAAATGGTATGACTCCAGATCAGATTGCAAGAAGGCTGGGCCACGGTCGTAGCGATGTCACTCAGGACATATATATACATGTCACTCAGCAGGTCGTTGCGAATGATAATAAAACTATTGATTCAATAAATCTTATCTCATAGTTTTAGTATTTTGCCCCTATTTTGCCCCTACGGCATATTTTAAGGTAAAGAAAAAACCCTGAAACCCTTGATTTCTCTTAGGTTTCAGGATTTTTCTTCAATGCCGGCGACCGGAATCGAACCGGTACGGGAGGTTAGTCCCGCAGGATTTTAAGTCCTGTGCGTCTGCCAGTTCCGCCACGCCGGCATGTCCTTTGGACAATGGGACCTACAGGGCTCGAACCTGTGACCCTCTGCTTGTAAGGCAGATGCTCTCCCAGCTGAGCTAAGATCCCATATTTAATTTTGCGCTTTCGCAAGCGACCCGGATGGGGTTCGAACCCACGACCTCCGCCGTGACAGGGCGGCGCTCTAACCAGCTGAGCCACCAGGCCATATTAATTTTAAAACGTAGTGGACGTTCGGGGACTCGAACCCAGGACCGATCGGTTATGAGCCGATTGCTCTAACCAACTGAGCTAAACGTCCTCATGTTATAAATGGGACCTACAGGGCTCGAACCTGTGACCCTCTGCTTGTAAGGCAGATGCTCTCCCAGCTGAGCTAAGATCCCATATATAATTTTGCTTTCGCAAGCGACCCGGATGGGGTTCGAACCCACGACCTCCGCCGTGACAGGGCGGCGCTCTAACCAGCTGAGCCACCGGGCCATTATGGTAATCGCTTCGATGATAACAAGCAAAACTTCGTTCACATCTTACGTTTGATGGATACATGTTCTATTGTTCATGTACCTTCAGAATTTCATACAGAAAGTCTTGCGACTTCATTCTCTCCAATCTCTTCCCGCTTATCTTTCGAACCTCTCAGGATAAGTCTTCGACCTATTAGTATCTGTCAGCTGAATGCGTTACCGCACTTACACCTCAGACCTATCAACCTCGTAGTCTTCAAG
>NZ_QUIB01000004.1:0-202875 GCF_003480025.1 Clostridium sp. AM46-21 | reverse complement strand
AAGCAGGCGCTTGGCACTGGCATCATACTGTGCTTTCTGATCAGTTGCCTTGGAGGAATATACAATTTCGTTATCCATGTTCTATCTCCTTTCTTAATACTGATAGAACAGAATAACATGCATATTTTAGCTTTGTATATTGCCTCCGTCTCTCCAAGTTTGATTGTAACGGATATCCGAACGGAAAACAAGTTTAACCATAAAAAATTCCGGATACAGCATTTCTGCCATATCCGGACTTCTACTAAAATATACACCTTATCTGTGCCGCCTGCGCTCTTATCTTAATCTATTTATAACACCATCAACAAAGTTCCCAGTCCGATCAGCACACAGCCAATGATCGACTTCATCGTGAATTCTTCGTGCAGGAATACAAATGCAAGAATCAATGTAATAACGACACTTAATTTATCGATTGGTACTACCTTGGATGCATTTCCCATCTGAAGTGCTTTATAATAACACAACCACGATGCTCCGGTTGCAAGTCCTGATAAAATCAGGAACAACCAGCTTTTCTTCCCGATCGCGCTGATTCCGGACTGTGTATGTGTCAGAAACACCATACCCCATGACATCACAAGCACAACTGCTGTTCGGATCGCTGTTGCAAGATTCGAATTTACTCCGTCAATACCTACCTTTGCAAGAATTGATGTCAATGCCGCAAATACAGACGACAACAATGCAAATACAAACCACATATAAATCCTTCTTTCTTCTTTTATTATCTTCTTTTTCATGCAACTGTGCAATCTATGAAATCTTAACTTTTTCTCTTAACTGCCTGTCGGTAAATGAAAAATGCGGCAGCTGCTGTTATCAGTTCTGCTACCCAGAACGCATTCCAGACACCGACAACACCACAGATACAACTGAGTACAAATGCAGCCGGAATGATGACAACCACATAGCGAAGCAGGGAGATCATCAATGATGGCGTACCCTTGCCAAGTCCCTCTAATGCACCGGATGAAGTCACAGATACCGAAGAAACTATAAATCCGGCACAGATGATCCGAAGTGCCGTCGTGCCTTCCGTGATCGTTATCTGATTATCCGAGAACATTCCGATCAGTTTATCCGGGAAGATCAGGCAGATCACTGTTCCAAATACCATGATCAGACCAATGATCGTAAGTGTAATATTATAAATGCTGCGGACACGTTTGTGCTCTCCTGCTCCGTAATTATAGCTAATTACCGGACGCATACCCTGGATCATGCCGTTTGCAGGAAGATATAAAAATGTCTGCAATTTGTAATAGATTCCAAGGATCACGACATAGATCTGTGAATAGGTGCTCAATATCGCATTCAGCGCAGTTGTAAGCAGGGACGGAAGTGCCATATTAAGAATAGCCGGAATACCGATCGCATACAGCTTCCCTGTCAGACGATCCTCTGTATGCAGATACCGTCTGCCGATCTTAACGGATATCGGACGGAACACATAGACAAACAGATAGATCATCAGGGTAAACATCTGTCCAAGTCCGGTTGCAAGTGCCGCGCCCCGGATTCCCATTTTCGGAAATGGTCCGATACCGAAGATCAATAGGGGATCTAATACAATGTTCATCAGGCATCCACCGCCAAGTCCGACCATCGTAACAACCATTCTTCCAACTGCCTGATAGATCTTCTCAAATGACAGATCAATGGAAATAATAACAGAAAATGCAAATACGATCATCGAATACTGAATGCCCATCTGAACAACTGTCTCATTCGATGTGAACATCCGCAGAAATCCCGGCATGATCCGAATACAGACTACCATCATGATCACACCATGAACAACAGAAAGAAGCGTACCCTTTGACGCTGCTGCATTTGCCTTGTCTAGCTCCTTTGCGCCGAGATAGAACGCGATCACCGCATTGATTCCAACTCCAAAACCGATGGCTACCGCATTTACAAAATTCTGGATCGGAAAGACAAGCGACAGAGCTGTCATTGCATCCTCGCTGATCTTCGCTACAAAAAAGCTGTCCACAATGTTATACAGAGAATTGACCAACATCGATAATATCATCGGAAGTGCCATTGACAAAAGCAGCGGCAGCACCGGTCGTTCTTTCATAAATTCTTCGTTCATACATTTCTCCCTCTCTACATAAAAACGCCACACAGTTATAAATGGTTTCACTTATAGCTGTGTGGCGAAAAGATGACTTATTTATTATCCGGAAAAATCCACTTCATTCGTTTTCGTTGGTATTCTACCATATTTTTTCAGAATGTCAATAACTGCTTAGCGAATATAGTATACTCTGTTATCCTTTCTTGGAATAACATCAGGATACGCTCCATCCGTAAATCCAAGTGCGCAATGTCCGACACCGATATAGTCGCCGGTGATTCCAAGGCTTTCAAGGATCTGCTTTCCTTCTTCACTTTCGAATTCTTCTTTTGCACGATGGATCCAGCAGCTTCCGATTCCAAGATCATGTGCGGCAAGCATCAGATTTCCCATCGTCAGGCTTCCGTCATAGACAGCAGTCGGACAGGATGCATCTGCCAGTACGATCAATATAACAGGTGCTCCGTAAAATGGATCAAAGCCTTCCTCCCAGCCGCCGATCTTACGGTTCATCTCCATGATCTTATCCCGCATCTCTTTATTTGTTACCGCAATAATGATCGGAGACTGCAAGCCTCTGCCATTTGCAGCAAATGTTCCTGCTTCAATGATCTGATCCAGAACATCCGCCGGAACCATATCCGGTTTGAACTTCCGGATGCTTCTTCTCGTCTTCATCTCATCCAAAACAACGCTCATCTCAAAATCCTCCTTATTACAACAAGCTCTTGCGGAGTTCCGCTCCGTCTTTTGCGCTCAAGTACGCCGGTGCTATATCGAACACGGTCTTACATCCGCTCTGTCCTTCTTTGTACAGGCGGTATGCTGCTCTTGCATAAGCCACGATGACACAGGATGTGAATTCCGGATTGGAATCCAGCTTCAGGCTGTATTCGATCACATGATTATTTTCCAGATTCCAGCCGGTCTTACCGGAACGGATCACAAATCCACCATGAGGAATTCCACTGTGGTTTGCCTTTAATTCTTCTTCACTGATAAAGTGAACCGTTGTATCATAATCGGCAAAATAGTTTGGCATGTTCTTGATCGTTTCTTCAACTTTTACAGGATCGGCACCATCCTCTAATACAACAAAGCACTCTCTTGTGTGCTTCTGTCTGGTTGTAAGTTCGGGATTCTCACCATTTCTGACAGCTTCCAGTGCTGCTTCTACAGGGATCGTATACTGCTTGCCATCCTTAACACCCTCTACACGACGGATCGCATCGGAATGTCCCTGGCTGACACCTTTTCCCCAGAATGTATAATCACGGCCTTCCGGTAAGATTGCATTTGCATACATACGGTTTAAAGAGAACATACCCGGATCCCAGCCTACTGAGATGATGCCGACATGACCATTCTTCTTTGCGGCAGCATCTACATTTGCAAAATGCTCCGGAATTCTTGCATGTGTATCGAAGCTGTCTATAACATTGAACATCTCTGCATACTTTGGTGTCTGCTCCGGCAGATCGGTAGCACTGCCGCCGCAGAGTATCATAACATCGATCTTATCCTTCCACTGCTCCACATCATTTACAGAACAAACGGCTGCTCCCTCTGTTAATATCGATACTGTCTCAGGTGCACGTCTGGTAAATACCGCTGCAAGCTCCATATCCGGATTCTGCTTGATTGCACACTCAACACCTCGTCCAAGATTTCCATATCCTAAAATACCTATTTTCATGTTTCATACTCCTTTACAAAAATTACTCTTCTTTCAGTTTAATGATTCAAAAAGAGCCTGTCAACTTTTTCATTGACAGACTCCCATTTCTTTTTCTCAACAATATAATTCTACTTTAAACAGTCTTCCTCCGTGATCTCGCGAATGACTCTGCATGGATTTCCGGCAGCCAGTACTCCCGATGGGATATCTCTCGTAACCACGCTTCCCGCTCCGATCACAGAACCGCTGCCAATCGTTACACCGCCACATACTGTTACATTTCCTGCCAGCCAACAGTTATCTCCGATCGTGATCGGCTTCGCATACTCCCGGTCTGTATACACGCCGTCTTCCCTCTTATAAATGTTACGCTCCTGAAAACGAAACGGATGCATCGGTGTCAGCAGAGAAACATTCGGTCCCATAAATACATTGCAGCCGATCTTAACAGGTGCACAGTCCAGACAGGTAAAATTAAAGTTCGCATAACTGTTCTCGCCTATCTCGGTAAAGCAGCCGTAATCGAACTGAACCGGTCCCTGAAGATATACATTCTTACCCTTATTCGGAATCAGCTCTGCCAGGATCTTCTCGCGTTTCTCATCTGTCTCAAAGCAGTCATTATACTCTTTACTCAACCGATGCGCATTCTGTCTTAATCGTATTAATTCATCATCAGATGGATCATAAACGGATCCTGCTATCATTTTTTCTCTTTCTGTCATTTTAATATGCCTCCGTATAAAAACATCGGAAACTTCTTATTCTATCTCAGCCCGTACCTCTTTTGTGATCGTTTCACCGCCATTCTGATACCAGTTCTCGACAAAACGGTCAAATTCATCGAGTGAACTCTCACCAGTTACAATCTTCAGATAGGTGTCACTTTCCAGATTCTCAAGGCTCCACCAGTCTGTAACCATCGTTTCCGTTTCTCCAAAATATAACGACTCTACTTTGTTCGTCCTTCCATCGTTTAAGATCTTACAGGCTGTGATACGGGAAGTATACGCCGCCCAATCTTCCGCACTGGCATTCTCCGCATCCTTCAGATAGGATTCGCATGCCTCATAATAGGAATATTCCAGTACGTTCAGTTCATCTGCGGATTTGTCCCCCGCAAATACATGATTCAATTCTCCATAGCAGATCTGCAAAGCATTGTTGTAATCTACATTAATCGCAAACGGTCTGGCGGTAGGGTCTACATTTTCTTTATAATAATCGACAATCTCCTGATTGTCTCTGTCATTATACCGCAAATAGTCAAATAATACACTAACAATCTTACATGCAATCTCCGGATATTCATAACCCTTACGCACTACAATATACTTACCGGAAGGATTCTGTGTATGATAACTGGTAAGTCCGGATTCCTCTGTTGCGATCAGATAAGGCTGCCACTCGGCATCTTTATTCTGTTCCACTGCCTGCATCAGTGGATTATTCGGTGCCCACCAGGGACCAAAGAAAGAACCGCATTGACCATCCACGATCAGCTCGATCAGGTTACTGCTCGTCCGCATCAGAAAATCCTGATCCAGAATTCCATCTTTATACAACTCATGGATATGGGCAAGTGCCTCTTTCGCCTCCGGCTGAACCGAACCATAGACAACATTGCCGTCCTCATCATAAATCCACTGTTTCGGAAATGCACCATATGCAGCAAATATAATATCTAATGTGTATTCGCTGCTATAACCACAACCGCCGCAGAGACTGGTATCACATACAAGCCCTACGGTATTTCCTGCCCCATTATGTCCGGGATCTTTTTCTTTAAATTGTCTTATGATCTCTTCTACATCCGAGAGTGTTCTCGGTGCGGACAGCCCAAGTGCATCCATCCAATCCTTACGAAGCCAGATCAGATTCGGTCCGTCTGAGATATTCGTTTCCGGTATCGCCATGATCTTCCCGCCAAAGGTTACAACATCAAGGATATCCCGACCATAGCTTCCATATATATTCTTGATCGTATCGCTCATACAGTTATTATAGCTGTCTGTCAGATCTGCGATCATATCATTATCCACCAGATACTGAAGCTCATCCAGATCCTCCACGATCATCACATCCGGAAGATCATTCTGTGCGATCACCATGGTCACACTATCGGTATATTGCTCATCCATAGCCTCAAACACATCCTGGTTTTGAACATTTAGCCTTTCATTCAACAGCCTTGTATAAGCATTATTTTCATACGTCTCGCCATCCGGGAGATTGGAATTATTTGCTCCGGACAGCTTACCCAGTGTGTAGGTAAGCTGTTCCGGATATTTTCCGTAAGGTGTCGTGCGGGCTGTATATAACGCAGCTTCATATTCTTCTTTTGTCTCTGCATTCTCCCGGGTGGAGGGGGTAGCCCCGGAATCACCGCATCCACATAAGATCAATAAATTTATAATCAGCACACATGAAATAATCTTTTTTAAATACGAACCTGTAATCATATACATTCCTCTGTTTCAACCAAACTATAAGCAAATAATCATATGATCCCTTAACCTTTTACACCACCGGAGAAGCTCTCACGATAACACTTCTGCATAAACATGAACAGAATGATGATCGGAATTGAGATCAGCACCGCACCGGCTGCGAAGGAATTGAACCACGGATACACATATTCTTTCTCTAACATATTCCAAAGTCCGATAGATACAGTATAGTAATCCTTATTTGCACGGCAGATAACCTTTGCAAATACGAAATCAATCCAAGGAGCAAGGAAGGAATTCAGAACCGTATATACAATGATCGGACGGCTTAACGGAATAATGATCTTAGTAAACGACTGCCATCTGGTTGCTCCGTCCAGATAAGCTGCTTCCTCGATTGACTTCGGAATCGTATCAAAGAAGCCTTTTGCAATATAGAACTGTAAGCCTGCACCACCGGAATAAACCAGGATAAGTGCAACACGGATCAATGATCCTTCTGACAGTCCGATCGCCTTTAATATATAATAAACTGCGATCATAGCCATGAATCCCGGGAACATACCAAGGATCAATGCTACATTCATAAATGGGCGTCTCAGTCGGAAACGCATTCTCGACATACAGTATGACATCGCCAATACAAATACTGTAGATATTATACAGGAGAAGATCGCAATAATCAAAGTATTCATGAACATCTTCGGAAAATTCAGGATACCGGTATCTGTAAATAACTTTGTGTAATTGCCAAGAGTATACGCCTTTGGCAGCAATGTAGAAACATACTGTCCTTTTTCTCCGCGGAAGCTGATCAGAACGATCCACAGAATCGGGATCACCCAGATCACGGAAAGAATTACCAGTATAATATGAACAACGATATCCGATGGTGTAAGCTTCTGTTTTCCATTTATTTTCTTACCTGTTTTAGTCATTACTGGAATCCCTCCTCGTCTTTATAAGATGTTGTATTATGATAGGTGATCAGAGATACGATCGCAAGAACGATAAATGTCATGATACCGATAACCGCACCCAGATTATAATACTGATTATCAACTGTCAGCTTATAGAGCCAGGTAACCAGAAGATCGGTCTTTCCTGCTGTCTTTCCAACCGGAATCGGTGCTCCGTTTGACAGAAGATAGATTACATTAAAGTTATTAATATTACCTGCAAAGGTCGTGATCAGATATGGAGCTGTTACAAATAACATATATGGAAGTGTGATCTTAAAGAAGATCTTCACCGGTCCGGCTCCATCTACTTTTGCGGCCTCATAGATATCTTCCGGTATACTTTGTAAGATACCGGTCACCTGCATAATGGTAAACGGAATACCGATCCAGATATTGATCACGATAACCATGATACGGGCAATGGTTGCGTTGCTCCAGAACGGAATTGCATTGTCAATGATATGATGATTCAGTAATAAGGTATTTACGATACCATTCTGACTGAAGATCGTACGCATCAAAAGCAGGGATACAAACTGTGGAACGGCTGCGGATAACATGAAGATCGACCTCCACACACCCTTACATCTTGTTCCCTTTCGATTGATGACCATTGCAAGGATCATACCGAAGATATAGTTGGTAAATGTCGCAGCAACCGCCCATACCAGTGTCCATCCAAGAACAGACCAGAATGTACTACCGACTGCGTCATTAAAATTCAAAATCTTGGCAAAGTTTTTCAGTCCTACCCAGTTAAACAATACCGTATGTGAATCCAGCTTACTGTAATTTGTAAATGCCATACAGATCATGAATACGAGCGGCAGGATCGTAAAGACAACAATCCCGAGTACCGGAAGTGGAAGCAGAAACATATGAAGGTTTTTATCAAATAAACTCTTAATATCATCTGTGAATCCCGGAACTTTCTTCCCTGCATCATGCAGGCACTGTGCACGATATGCACTCTCGACACTGACTACCCAGAGGCATACAAATGCAAATATGATAAATACCGTGCTACTCCATATAATAACATCAAAAGGGAATTATCACCCTGTGTATATTCAAATATGCCTTTTGCATCATTCCACACCTTCTCCTGTTCTGCTCCTCCCAGATGGAAGAAATCGGTCAGAAGGGATGCACCGTTTTTTATCATGAAATAAATAAATATGCTTTCAAGTACCAGAAATGATAAACCTTTTACAAACTGTTTTCTGACAATGTTTCCGAATCCCATGATCAGGAACGATAATCTGGTGATCCAATCACCATTTCTCATGGCCTTGAAAACAGTATATTGATAATCACTTCGTCTTATTTTTTTCTTTTTGCTTACTGTCGCTTCAGCCATCCTGACACCTCCGTCTCAAAGTAAATGTTGCGTTTTTACGTCTCTTTCATAAAATAAAGTGTTCCACCACCCCTGTGGAAATGGAACACTCTATCTTATGATCTGTTTATTTTTACTCTGCTACATCTGTGTTCAATGATGTATTGAATGCTTCTGTCTGCTCAGCAGCATTATCATGTGTAACTTCACCGTTTAAGAGTGCCTTACCAAAATTCTCTGCCGGTGTCCAGAAGTTACTCATCTTAGGTACAAATGGCTGGATCATAGATGTCTTGTTGAAGGTATCGTTCTGAGCTGTTACTAATGCATCATTCTTTACCGTATCACTCTCTAAAAGATTTGTGTTACAAGGAACAATGCTTCTTGCTTCATAATGTGACTGCTGTGATTCTTCGTTACCAAGGTACAGGGCAAGTGCTACTGCTACCTGTGGATATTCACAGTTTGGATTTACACCGATTGCCTTTGAACCGGCAAATGAAAGTAACTGCTTGTCAGATCCGCCGATCTTGGCTGTAGGCATAGCTGCGATTCCAAGATCATCACCAAGTGCATCATGTAATGCCTTATAATCCCATGAACCGGAAAACATAGCTGCGATAGATCCATCTGTCATACCGGAAATACCGACACCGGATTCATCATTTACAAAATTCTTATTTGCTACAAGATCTACAAGGTAATCTGTAACAGCCTTTCCATTATCTCCGCCAAAGTTGATTCCTGCGTCATTATCTGTACCATCACCGAATAATGTACATCCGTTTGCAAGATAAAATGCTGCATCATACCAGCTGTTTGTAAGAGGAAAAGCAACTTTTCCTTTTTCAAGCATTGTATCAAGGCTCTTTACATCGCTGTCTGAATATACTTTCTTGTTATAGTATAAAAACCATGTATTTGTTGTAAACGGAACACCATAGATTCCGCCATCTACTGTGATAGAATCCACAACTGCCTGTGAGTTTGTTGACTTTACATAGTCTGCTGTGCTTCCGCCTAACTCCGAGATTGCATTTGCATCGATCAGTGTCTGTAACTGGTCGTTTGCGAACATATATACATCTGCTGATGCGGATACATCCTGTGTTACGGTCTTTCCTGCATCTGCCTCGCTGCATGTACCATATTCAAATGAAAGATCCCAATTTGGATGTTCCTTATTAAATGCTTCACATCTTCCCTGAAGCCATTCACCATAATCCGGTGACTGATCCTCAGCAGGTCCCCATACTGTAATTGTTGCTTTAATGTTTTCTTCTTCTGCAGATGCATCAGTACTCTCTCCTGATGTTGCCTCTGCATTTGATGCTGTTGTGGAATCCTTAGATGTATCATCCTTCTTATCTCCACATCCTGCGAGTAATGACATGCACATAGCTCCTGCCAGTGCAATCGCTGCATACTTTCTAAACTTCATAACCGTTCCTCCTTTAAATAAATCATGTTTTTTTGTTTTTTAATACTTTTGCAGTACCTTTACCTTATGACATTATTATAAAAAGGAACCGTTTCACCGTATATATCAATAATTTCAGAAACATGTTGGTTTTTTATGAATGTTTGATTTCTGCATGCAGTTCTTTTGGAAAATGGATCGTGACAGTCGTTCCCCTGCCAACTTCACTGTCGATACAAACCGCATATTCCGCGCCATAATACAGTTTGATACGTTCATTGACATTTCGCACACCATAGCCCTTCGAATCGGCAGTCAGTATCAGCTCCGCCTGTTCTTGGGTCATACCGACACCATTATCGGATACCGCAAACCGGATATCTTTATCGTCCTCTTTTCCACTGATGCAGATCTCTCCTCTGCCATCCTGTTTCAGATCTATGCCATGATGGATCGCATTCTCGAGGATCGGCTGTAAGATCAGGTTCAGTGTTTCATATTTTAAAATGGAATCATCGATATCATAGATAACATCGAAACTGTCATCGTGCATCGTAAGCTGGATATCCAGATATGCTTTGATGTTCGCGATCTCATCCCGGACAAGCAGGATATTCTTTCCCTTATTTAACGCTGTCCGGTAAAAGGTGGACAACGACAACGTGATACGACTGATATCCTCCTGGTCTGCCTCTAATGCTTTCCAGTTAATGATAGACAGGGAATTATACAGGAAATGCGGATTGATCTGCGCCTGCAACGCCCGCATCTCATATTCCTTTTCTTTGATCTTGCTTCGGTATACTTCATTGATCGTTGCATCCAGACGCTTCGTCATACTGTTATAACCATTGATCAGATCACCGATCTCATCCGTACTGTCATTCTCAATCTCCATACCAAGATTCCCGGTTTCCAGATTACGCATTTTCTTCTGAAGCTTACTGATACGTTTCGTTATGAACTCGGAAATTATACGGATACATGCGACTGCTGCGATCAGACTGACCAGGATTGCTGCTGCAGCAATTATTAAGATTGGCTGAATCGAAGAAATGATCAGTCGATCCGGCTTATAGATCCAGATCTTCCAGCCGGATGCCTTCGACTCCCGCTTAATAAACTGATAACCGGAATCCTTCTGCCCTACTGTTGCAAAGAACTGTTCCTCTGATAATTCATACGGCTGTTTTTCTTCTGTAAATACACTCTTTTTAAAGATGCAGTTACCTTCTGCATCCTCTATCACAACGCCATAATTATCAAATACCGTTTCGTTATTAAACGGCTGGAATACGCTGTCATAATCCACCCCTACATAGAGCAGACCCTTCGCCTTTTTCTGCTCCAGCATGGCCATGCGGTTTAACGAATACGCAGTCTTATCCTTCGCATTCACGATCCAGTGGATCTGGTTATCGTCAACTATTCCATAGTTCGTCTCTTCATTTTCAATCGTGGTAATGGGGGCGATCGTACTGCCGTGCTTCACCTGACAGGCATCCGTGTAGATCGTTACCTGCTTTACATCATCATGAAAATACATAATAGAAGAAAGCAGGGGATCTATAACACTTGCCACCTGCTCATAATTCTGATATGTACTCTGATCTGAGCTTAAGATCTTCGCGATCGACTGATTATAGGATATATAATTAGAAAGATTGTTATAAATCTCTAACTCATTATCAAGCGCATCTGTCGTCTGTGTCAGATACGATTCCAGGATCATTGTCTCACGATCCCACAGGATCTTCTTCATCTCATGGTAGGTGATCGTTAGCGTGATCATGATCGGCAGAAACCCGGCAAGTATATAAATAACCAACAGCTTGCCGGATAATCGCAGATTCTGGAACCCTCTTTTTACCCTTTTATCTATCCGTTCTTTATGCATACGCCTGTCCTCCGCTCTCTCTGAATTTCTGCGGCTCACGCCAAAGAACTCACGGAAGCTGGAACAGAAGTAAGACACATTCGGATATCCGCATGCCACACTGATATCTACGATCTTCGTCATGCTGTTCTCTAACATATCCTTTGCCTGTTCCATCCGGTATGCCTTGATGAATTTGCTTAGATTCTGTCCGGTCTCCTTCTTAAATACCGTACTTAGATAGCTCGGTGCAAGATGTACCATATCCGCCAGCATATCGATTCCAAGCTCGCTTCCATAGTTCCGGTAAATATACTGCTTCACCAATTCTACTTCCCGATGAGCTGTCTGTGTTTTTCCTGCAAAACAGTTTTCCAGTCTCCGGATCGCTTCTTCGACAAGATCCGTCAACACCTGAAAATCTGTCGCCATATATAATTTCTCAATGTCTTTATTTAACTCTGCTTCGTCAGTCTCATCGATGCTTCCGTAGATATCCTTCATCAGATTCGAGAACAGGAACTTGATATAGATTTGGGAGTACTCTGTCTTATGTCTGTACTTCTCACAGAATCTCTGGAAATGCTCCCGGAGTGCTTCCACATCCTTCATCTTGATATCCTGTTTCATCTGCTTCATAAAGGTATCATCATCGAACTGGATAATACCCGGAGTCTCGCCCTCCATGTTCGGATAAAATACATGGATCTCCGGATGGTAGAATTTGTTCTCCATCAGCACTTCGAGCTCTTCCATCTTATCTGCCACTTCGGACAGATCACCGATATCAGAGGATATCGCTATGTAACAGTCAGCATCATAATCGGCTTTGATGATCTTTACGATCTCATTTGCCTTACGGAGAATATTCATCTCATCCCCTAAGAATAAGATCTCCTGCTGCTGGTTCAGGTTCAGATATTGCAGGATTCCAATTGACTTTAAGTTCTCGTTCTCTTTGAAATCCACTCCACGTCTGCCGAAGAAATCATGATTGAATTCCATCAAAAGCATATTCTTGAATTTACCCAGATCAAGCGATAATCCGCTGTATTCCTGTCTGAGCTTCGTAACATCCGTTCCGTTCAACAGCATATAGAGCGCATGCTCATATAAGAATTCCATGCTCTTGTTCTTCAGCTCGTCCGAAGCCTTTGCCTCTTCCAGTTCATTTACAACCTTATTCAGAGTATTCTTGAATTCATTTGGATCGACCGGTTTTAAGATATAATCAACAACCCCCAGCCGGATCGCTTTCTTTGCATAGTCGAATTCATTGCATCCGCTGAATATGACTGTGCGCAGCTTTTTCTTTTCCTTCACAACATGGTCGATCAGTTGGATTCCATCCATGAAAGGCATCTTTACATCTGTAAGCAGGATATCAAAATCTTCTTTCTCCAGCTTCTCCAGTGCATCCACACCATTTACCGCCTCTGCAATCTCAAATTCCAGATTCAGTTTTTTTAAAAGAAACCGAATACCGTTTCTTTCTATCTTCTCATCATCTACGATCAATATCTTGTACATATCTATCAACGCCTTTCTATGGTGGAAATATATATCTTATTTTAACACATTTTACAGCTTCCAGATATCTTTATTATATTCTGCAATCGTACGATCGGAGGAGAAGAAGCCTGCCTTGCTGATATTTACCAGAGTCTTCTCAGCCCAGCCCATACGGTCTTCATAATCGGCAAGCACCTGTTCCTTTGTCTGAATGTAATCACAGACATCAAGAAGCGTCATAAACCAGTCTTTTACGATCAGCTCGTTATGAAGTCTGGCAAGTGATTCCTTCTGACCGATCGCAAGCAGCTCATCACTCACAATAAAGTCTACCAGCTTCTTGATCTCCGGCTTCTCATAATACTCTCTTGCCACATAGTCTGCCTTTGCATAGTGCTCGATCACTTCTTCACTGGATTCACCAAAGAAATAAATATTATCCTCGCCCACCAGTTCTCCGATCTCTACATTTGCACCGTCACGGGTTCCAAGAGTAACCGCACCATTTAGCATGAACTTCATATTTCCTGTTCCGGATGCTTCCTTGGATGCCAGTGAGATCTGCTCTGAGATATCGCATGCCGGAATGATCTTTGCTGCTTTTGATACATTATAATTCTCGATCATGACAACTTTCAAGTACGGACTTACCTCAGGATCATTGTCGATCAGCTCCTGCAGACAGAGGATCAGATGAATGATGTCCTTTGCGATCGTATAAGCAGGTGCAGCCTTTGCTCCAAATATAACTGTGATCGGAGTCTCAGGCAGATGTCCCTTCTTGATCTCAAAATATTTGTAGATCACCCAGAGGGCATTCATCTGCTGACGCTTGTATTCATGCAGTCTCTTGACCTGGATATCAAAGATTGAATTCTCGTTGATGTCGATTCCCTGTGTCTCTTTCAGGTAGTCCTTTAAGACTGCCTTATTGCTCTGCTTGATCGCAAGGATCTCTTCTAATACGTTCTTATCCTTATAGTAAGAAGCCAGCTCCTGTAACTTATCGGCATCCTTCTTGTAGTCCGGTCCGATCAGCTCTGTGATGTAGGCTGCCAGCTTTTCATTGCAGTGTAATAACCATCTTCTGAATGTGATACCGTTTGTCTTATTGTTGAATTTCTCAGGATAGATCTCATAAAATGGATGCAGCTCTGAATTCTTCAGGATCTCGGTATGCAGATAAGCAACACCATTTACACTGTGGCTGTAATGCATATCGATATGTGCCATATGCACACGGGAATCTCCATCTATGATATAAACACGCTCATCCTTATAACGGTTTCTGACCTTTTTATCCAGCATACGGATCACAGGCATAAGCTGTGGAACGACCTTCTCCAGATAAGCGACCGGCCATTTCTCCAATGCTTCTGCAAGGATCGTATGATTTGTGTAAGCACATACATCGGTTACAATCTCTGTTGCTTCATCAAAGGAGATACCCTCTTCCATCAACAGACGGATCAATTCAGGAATCACCATAGACGGATGTGTGTCATTGATCTGAACGGCAGCATAGTCTGCAAGGTCATGCAGATTCGAGCCTTTCTCCTTTGCCTCTGCAAGGATCAGCTTTGCACCATTTGCAACCATGAAATACTGCTGATAGATACGAAGTAAGTTGCCGGCTTCGTCACTGTCATCCGGGTAGAGACAGAGTGTCAGGTTCTTCTTGATATCTGTCTTATCAAAGCTAATGCCATCCGGCTCCATGATGCTCTCATCCACGCTCTCAATATCAAATAAATGCAGCTTATTTGTGCGGTTCTCATAACCTGTCACATCGATGTCATACATTCTGGACTGTACGGTACAGTTTCCAAACCGGATCGTGTTGCTTACATCGGTCTTTGTCAGCCAACTGTCTGCCTCGATCCATGGATTTGCAGTCTCCTTCTGGTAGTTATTCTCAAATACCTGCTTGAACAGACCCATATGGTAATTTAACCCGATACCATCTCCCGGAAGTCCGAGTGTTGCCATCGAATCAAGGAAGCAGGCTGCCAGTCGTCCAAGTCCGCCATTTCCAAGGGATGGTTCCGGCTCTACTTCTTCGATATCATAGATGCTCTTGCCGTTTTCTGCCAGCACCTGTTTTACTTCATCAAAGATTCCAAGATTGATCAGGTTATTGGATAACAGCTTACCGATCAGGAACTCTGCTGATATATAGTAAACCTTTTTCTTACCATCTTCTGTAACCTTGTCTTCTGCTAATTCCTTTGTCATATCAAGCAGCGCAAAATAGATCTCCTCATTGCTGCATTCCTTGATCGTTTTATTATATTTCTTCTTACAAATCTCTGTTAACATTATATCCTCCTTACAAAAATACTGCTTCACAGCATTTCTTCCATATACTCTTGTTAATTCCCTTAATCTGTCTCTGATCTCGTCTGTAAATTCACCCTTCTTCATCCGCCAGCGCCAGTTTGTACCGATCGTAGACGGAAGATTCATCCGTGCTTCGTTATCCTTTCCAAGCAGATCCTGCATCTGAACGATAACGGTATCGGCAGGGCTCATATATAATACCTGCATCATCTTCTCCGGGATCTCCTGTTCATTTGCCGCTCCCAGATATTCCATCATAAATGTAAGATTGTCCTTTGATGCATTCTCGATATATCCTTTTAATGTGTCATTATCGTGTGTTCCGATATAGACAACGTAATTCTTTTCGTGATTATGCGGTGCATGTTCATTCTCCGCATTTCCGTCAAATCCAAACTGTAAGATCTTCATTCCCGGATATCCGGATTCCTTCACCAGCTTCTGTACCTCCGGCACAACGACTCCCAGATCTTCTGCGATCACCTTTGCATTTCCTCTGGCACTGTCGATCACATCTACAAGCTTCTTTCCCGGACCTTCCAGATAGAATCCGTTCTTTGGCTCTCCGTCTGCCGGAATGTTGTAATACCGCACAACGCCGATGAAATGATCGATACGGATCACATCATAGAGACTGGCTGATTTACGGATCCGGTTCTTCCACCAGGAGAACCCATCCTGTTCCATACGATCCCAGTTATATAAAGGATTGCCCCATTTCTGACCGTAATCGGAGAATGCATCCGGTGGACAACCGGCTACACACACAGGTTGTAGATCATGATCTAACTGAAATTGTTCTGTATTTGCCCATACATCTGCACTGTCCAGTGCTACATAGATTGGAATGTCGCCGATCAGACTGATACCATGATGGTTGGCGTAAGATTTGAGTGTCTTCCACTGCTCATCGAATTTGAACTGAAGGAACATATAGAATCCGATCTCGTCGTGTAACTGTTCCCTGCACTTACAAAGTGCTGTTTCTTCTCTCTTTAAAACCGGTTCTTCCCAACTTAACCATTCTTTGTTCTCATGGTCTGCCTTGACCGCCATATAAAGGGCGTAATCCGGAAGCCAGTTTTCATTTTCCGTAAGAAATTCTGCATACTGCCTTGATGCCTCATGCTTCGATCTACCATATGCTTTTCTCAATACCTCAAACCTTTGTCTGTACAGACGGGCGTAATCGATGTCATCCGGCTGATCGTACCAGCTGTATGCATCTACCTCCTCCTGTGTCAGTAAACCTTCATGAATCAGAATGTCGAAATCGATAAAATAAGGATTGCCTGCAAATGCTGAAAATGACTGATACGGACTGTCGCCAAAGCTGGTTGGTCCGATCGGAAGCACCTGCCAGTAACGCTGGCCTGCCTCCTTCAACCTGTCAACAAATTCATATGCCTCTTTCCCCAGAGATCCGATTCCATATGGGGATGGGAGACTGCTGATCGGCAGTAGGATTCCTGCACCACGCTCTAACGCTTTCTTCATATCTGATACCTCTTTATTAAATTTTCTATTGAACAGCTATCCAGTTGCCTGCATTTAATAAAGGTAAAGGTAAGGTAAAGGTCTTATATACGGAATGTCTGTTCTGGTTTGTATTCTAGTATCTTTTTTCTGTTCTTTCTTGCATAATAAGAGCATTTTATGATACTATTCTATCATGTTTGATTTTATCAAGATTCATTTAATGTTACATGGAGTGGATACGATCATACATCTCCACCTGTTTGTCAGGAATAAAATAGCAGAAAAGGCAGGAAAGAGAGGTTATATATGAACAGCTTAGAATATGAAAATTACATGGAGACCAAAGCACATGTGGATCCACTGTTTCCTTACAACACCTATCTGTGCTCCATACCACTGGACTTCAATGCCGTCCCACTTCACTGGCATCCATATATGGAGATCATTTATATTAAGAAAGGGAAAGGAAATGTAACGCTGGATTTCACGACGCACTATGTAGAGGAAGGGGATATCATTCTGATCCTGCCGGGCAGGATCCACGGCATCTCCCAGTATGCCTCCTATTCAATGGAATATGAGAATATCATCTTTTCAGTTGACCTGTTCCGATCCAGAAACCACGATACTCTGGACAGTGAGTTTTTTCTGCCTCTGCTCTCTGATGAACTAAATATCAAAAGCATCTATGATCGCGACGATCCTTTATATGAAGCCCTGTCCTCCTGCCTGAACCGGGTGGATGTGCTCTGCTCATCTACTCCAAAAGGATACCGGCTTGCTCTAAAAAGCTGTTATTTTGAATTCTTCTATACCCTGTATGCCCATGCAGAGCAAAAGGCAGAGACCTCAGACCGAAAGAATCATGCAAAGAATCTGGATCGTACCAAAGCGATCTTGTCTTATATCGACCGAAACTACAAAGAAGCAATATCCATTGCGGACATTGCTTCTTACTGTGGATTCTCTGAATCCCATTTTATGCGTTTTTTTAAGAATACGATGGGTGTATCCTTTACCACCTATCTGTGTGACTTCCGGTTAAATATCGCAGCCAGACTTCTTGTCACAACCGATGACAGCATCCTGTCCATCGCAGAAAGCTGCGGTTTCTTTAACCTGTCCTACTTCAACCGGAGCTTCAAGAAGAAATATGGCATCACTCCGGGAGCATACCGGAAGCGGTAGTAAACCGTTTCCCTGCATTGTTTATTTTATCTTAAATGATACATACTTGTTGCTATATCCAACATACAGACGGTACTGACCTTTCTCTAACTTTGAAAGATCATACCGGCCTGCCAGATTGAATGTCCAATACTTGCAGCTATGTGCCGGAAGAACATATCCCTCTGATATCGTTATATTCTTTTCGTCTACCTTCTTCCATTTGCCATTTTCATATTTTCTGAGTTCTCTCATATTGCTGAATGTACGTTCTTTATTTGTTCCATTGTACAATACATAAGTAACTACCATATACTCCGGATCAAATTCAACAAGTTCTGTTTTCACAGCTTTTCCCTTGTATGCAGAGGTTGATTTCACAACCTTGATCTTCAGCTTATAAACAACCGTTTCTGATGATGTTCTGTACTTTGCCTGTAAAACTACAGAACCTGCCCTCTTGCCTGTTTTAATCTGCATACCATTCTTCGTTTTTACAACCTTGGCAATTTTCTTATCGGATACTTTCCAGTCTGCCTTCCGAAGCTTATTTGATACACCATATACAGCATGCAGGTTATCAAAACTTACCTTTGTGTTTGTACCCATCCATAATTTCCATGCATGTGTTGTAACACCTCCATGCACATTATTTCCGCACAATACTGCCTCTGTTGTCTGTTCCGCAGCCTGTACTCCATCATTCGTTTTGATACCCGCTGCATTGCTGTTGATACCTGTTGTTATCACCATGGCAAAAACCAACAGGATACCAGTTAAAGTTTTTAATACATTTTTCATTTGATTTCCTCCTTCATATTGGGTTCTTTTTTATATACTATACTGTATGCCGACTCCGCCAACAACCCTCCTTTGCATAAAACGGACAAATATTGCAGAAAACGGACAAATTCAACTTCGTTTATACAAAATTGCTCCCTATTCCCTGCCAAATACATCTTTTTTCCGGACAATGATATAGCCGATCACCCACAAAGCAATGATCCAAATGGTCAGATACAATAATCCAAACCTGACAGACAGTGCATCTGCTCCATCACTACTGAAAAAACGGGTGATCATAGCATATCCATGCGGAAGATAACGACTGCCATAATAACTGCTTACGACCAACATCATAAATACAACAACCATACCTGCTGAACTGCTGTACTGTACTGTAAGTATCATCTGAAGAAGAGACTGTATGATTCCAACCATTAATGGTAAAACAAGCAGATTCACAAGCAGATCTGATGCCCCGACTCCTATAAAATCTGTTCCGTATATCATGTTAGCCAATGTTATATGATCCCTGAATGATATCTCTCCATACCGTGCCCACGCATACGCAAGTGTTCCAAGCCATGCACATGCAAAATACAGAAGATTCACACAAATACACCAGACACATTTCGAGCACCACCAGATTGAACGTTTCCTGCTCTTAACCATCATATACATACCAAATCCATGCATATCCTGCCGGATATAATCTCCAACACAGAACATCAGACACAGATACAGCATAAACCACGTCATTGGAACCTCAAATGAATTATTGCTTCCTTTTGTAAATACAAAAGGACTCTGTCCCTGAAACAGATTCAAACCATATTCCCATATTGACAGGTTCTGTCCATACCACTGCTAGAAGTACTCGCCAGCTTGATCGACCATCCCACAGGCGATCGCACCAATCAGCACAGCCAGAATATATCGTCCAATATATTTTACCAGCCCCTGCCGGATATCATGTTGAAAAAACTTAACGATCATTCTCCGTCTCCTTTATAAGCCTTCCCTCTGACATATAAATTTTCTCATCTGCTAGATAATCCATTTCAGATTTATCATGACTGGCAACGATAATGATACGGTTTTCAGCCGAAAGCCCACGAATAATTGCACGGATCTCCTGCACTCCATCTGTATCGATCGCATTGATCGGTTCATCTAACAAGATCAGTTCCGGACTTCCCATGATCGCTGCTGCGATTCCAAGACGCTGCCGCATACCAAGTGAATACTTGTAAAATTTTCTCTTATCATCCGGATCCAGTCCCACCTGTTCCAGCACCCGGCGTACTTCTGCCTTATCGACATTTTTCTGAAGACCAGCCAACATCTCCAGATTCTGTTTCCCTGTATAATCATTTAGAAATGATGGATTCTCAATCAACATACCAACACTTTCCGGAAATGAAATATCTTTACCAAGCACTTTATCCTTGATCCGTATAGTTCCGGAACTTGGATAGATCAGGCCTGCTATTAAACGCATCAGCATAGTCTTGCCACATCCATTCTTCCCGCATAAGCCGTAGATCCTGCCACCAGAAAATGTATAATTAATATCATCCAGTACGATAGTTCCCTTTATCACTTTTTTCAAATTAGTAATTTCTATTTTCATTCCATTGCTCCAGTTCTTAATACATCTTTTTTATAGTTACTTGCAGCAAACAGCACTATAAGGATCAGAAACATTCCTGACATTGATAAGAACAGAGAATGCCAGGTAAGCTTCATGCCTTGTTGTGCAGGATTTGGGATCAGACTGATATTATATGCATTTATATCCGGGATCAGATTGTGGATTCCATAATACATACAGCAGTTAAACATCAGTGGCAGGATCATCAATACAAACCGGTTGTAACAGAATTGTGTGATTGCCAGCGCCATCAGTGCAAATAAACCGCCATAGATAAAATCTATAAAAATATACCATGCTGCATACAACGCCGGTGCTTCATACACAATGTCACCCAGAAGTGCCCGTCCCGGCACAACCGACTGTAATGCCATTGGGTCTGTTCCAATAATCGGCATAAAACAGGCAATCGACAGAAAATTAACAAGCAATGGTATTGCTATCACACATCCTCCACTTACAAATGCTGCAATTTCTCTGGCTGTCAGATACCTGCGTCGTCCACATCGTATGATCATCTGCCCGGCATACCCATTGTTCCATTCAGAAAACAACTGGCTTCCATATGGAAGTACTGCCAGAAATGGCAGCAACAGATAGAATAGCTGATTGCAGGGCGACAGCAGCTCTGTTCCTAACCATCCATCCAGAACACCGATCTCATACCAGTATCCATATTCCTTATCCATTTCCCCCAATTCCGTAACCTTTTCGTATTCAACATTATTCGGAGCGTACACATTTCTGTAAATCCACACTGTATGGTACAGACTGATCAACAATCCAACCATCAGTGCAATATAAAACCCCTTTGTCCGGAACGCTTTCTTTAATTCCAAGCTTACAACCTGTCTCACTGTTCTCCCTCCATTTCAATATCTGTGATCTGTAATCTGTTTTTCACCGGATATGTTCCGAGAACCATCTCATATATCACCTGATTATTCTCCACCTGTTCCCATTGTTCCTTTGTCAGGTTCGCCTTATATATTTCATAAGGAATATAAAGGGTATCCCCCGATACAAATGTTCCATCCGATAATGACGGATTCAGATCACTGAAAAAGAATGGATCAAATTGATTAAATACATGGAAATACTGAATTGAAGGCATCGTTTCCAGCACATTCTGGTCCTGAATCTTCTCCACTGTATATGCGACCATCAATAACTTCGTATTTTCTCCTGTAAGCTGCGATTCCTGATAACTCTGATATTCTGGATGTTCTTTGAAATAATCCTCATAATTCCATAAAACAGCGTCTTTGATCTGATAAGTTAATCCTCTGTATGTCAGATTTTCTCCCTGTGCGATCACATTCTGTTCCGGCAGTCTGGCATGTGCAGTTACATAACAGATCCGGGCTCCAATTATTAAAAACACAGCAATTGCCAATACAATACCTGCTATTTTCTTCTTTTTATTCACTTCGTCCTTTTTCCTTTCATCCTGGCAGATATCTGATTTATTACCTGCATAAATAAATGAATAAAGATGGTCTCCTGTCCCCCGCAGAAAACCATCTCTTTCATAATGCTATGAGTCAATCCTGGTAAAGATATGCTTTGTATTCTTGTTCACATTAAATGCTGCTCAGTCGTTATATATTCTCCATAAATTCATGACAATAGGTAGATAGATTTAACTGAATAATTAAATTATTAGCTTCATGAGCAACAATTTTTCCAGTTGAAATAGGAATCTAGTTAACATCCTTTTACAAACTGTCCATAACTTTTTCACCTTTTAATTCTCGTTGAAAATATATTTTAGAATATTTTTCTTCTATTTCAATACTGTATATGATCCAGCACAATCTGGACTCCATACACCTTTTGCTACACCTGACCCCGAAAGTGACTTAAAACCTAGCTTGGCATAAGAATACTTTAATTCATTTACATAGTTAGTCATTGCATACTTTCCCATTCCATTTATACCATAAAAACGTTTCCTGTCTCCATCCAATCTACCCGCAGGATATTTCTTTGCACTATCGCCAGTGCATCCATAAACCCCTACTGAAATTGCACTAAGACCAGACCCATATGTTAGACTCCAGTAGATATAAATTTTTGAATTAGTATCCTTTCTCCTTTTATTGGTATATTTTACCTGCGTAGAATTTTCATCTAGCACGGCCTCCCATTTTGTATCCGATGTATTAGCTGCACTTGATACTGACTCCGATATTCCCATACCAGTTAAAACAAGCATACCAGCAATTGTAGCAAGAATTATTTTGTTACCAATTCTTTTTTTGATCATTATTTTATTCTCCTCCTGATTGTATAAACTATGAAAAACTTTTTACATGTTTTCCACGCTGCCACGATACCAGTCAAAGCCACATACAAGCATAAACTTCAACTTATAATTCGTGTAACATTAAGAAGCGAGAAGGTTAATCGTCATCTCCCCCTCATACCCTATACAGTTTTGCTTTATCTATATATTAATAACACAAAGTGTATATGTCAATAGTATTTTAGTTTTTCTGTATATTTACAAAATAAATGATATATGTTATATTAAAACCTTGAAATTGAGGTGTTCTAATGGATCGAAAAAGCAACTTTCGACGTGGATCCGTCGAACTAATGGTCTTACATCTGTTAAGCTTACGGGATTACTATGGATATGAGCTGACACAGATCATAAGACAGGAAACGAATGGCGTCATTGATATTCCGATTGGTTCATTATACCCGGCATTATACAAATTAATTGATGCCGGATATATCTCTGATCATAAGGAACAAGTGGGAAAAAGAATGATTCGTATATACTATCACTTAGAGGATAGCGGGAAAACACGATTAGATCTTTTGTTACATGATTACTACCAGACCAATCAGGCAATTCAGGACATTTTAAGATTTAATGGAGATGAACAAACAGATGAACACGAAGAAAAAAGGGGAAATTAACAGGTATATGCGCAAAGTGCGCCATCTGTTGCCTACCATGCACAAAGCAGAACGTAAATTTATCACCAACTTACGCCAGGATATAGAAGAAATGGCTCAGACCAGATCTTCTATATCCTATGAGGCGTTAGTAACTGAATTTGGTGACCCACATGAACTTGTAAACAATTATATTTCTGAAAAAGACATTGATACAATTCGAAAAGAATTACATATTTCACATTATATTAAATCACTTGTTATCACAGGCATTCTTGCGATTTTACTGGTAACCGGATTCAAGATGTTTCTTGCTCATCTGGACTATCTGCATGCTCAGGAAAGCCAAATTGCATATGACACCACAGTAATAGAAGAATTGGAAACATCCTCAGCAGAAGAAGCACTAGAACCATCTGATATATATGATGATACAACAGCAAATGAAGAGGAACATTAATCCAACTCTGTCATGTTCCAAAACCGGAACATTATCTTAGAGAAAAGCAAGGAAACCAAATGAAAATCCCAACTTACAGGATTCCCATTTGGTTTCTTTACTTTTATTCTTCTACCACCGGAAAATATACTTTTATCTCACAGCCGCCTGCAGTTTCATCAGAGGAAACATCCAGTTCCACATTTAGGTCATGTGCCATTTCTTTTGCAAGATAAAGTCCCATCCCGGTTGCTTTCTTCCGCCTGTCACCGGAATCTCCGGTAAAGCCTTTCTCAAATACATACGGAAGATCGCAGGCTTTAATACCCATGCCATTATCCCGGACAGATAAAATAATCTTCTCATGTTCTCTGATACAGGAGATCCGGAGCTGTTTATCCTTTCCTTTGCTGTATTTGATTGAATTACTGATAAACTGTCCAAGCATAAAAGCAAAGCCACGTTTATCGGTAAATAATGTGTTCTCCTTTATATCAAGCTGAACCTGTATCTTCTGTTCTTCTAACAGTGGTGTGAAATCCTCCAGCACTTCTTTTACACAGGTTTCCGTATCGACCGACTCAAACCTGTAATCTTTTCTCGCCCCCTTTAAACGGGCATAGTATAACATCTGGTCGATATATCTCTGCATCTGACAGTTGATCCGGTCAAGCTTGCATACCACATCTTCTGACAGCTCGTCTCTGTGATTGTCCAGCATAAATGTCAACAGGGCAAGCGGCGTCTTTACCTCATGCGCCCATGCTTCCACATATTCCTCATAATCATTTAGCTGTAACTTCGTCTGTGCGCATTGATCCATCTGTTCATGTAATATCTGACTGAAGCTTCTGATCTCTGCCTGCAGATTCTCCGCATCATGAAACAGTTGTTCCTCATGATAGATCCGGCACTGCAAGGAATTCATCAAATGCTTTCTTCCGTTTTCTCTCTTTCTTTGCCAGATAAAGAACAGCCGTTACAAATACCAGCAGGCTGAACAGAATTACCGATATTGCGATCACCTGAAATGCCTGTGCATCGATCAGCCATAACAGCAGGATACTGAGCAGATCAAGCAGTCCGATGATCCCCAGCCAGAATCTATTCTGTTTTATGATCTGTCCGATCTCCTTTATGGATATATGTTCCATCTCTACCTCTCCGATGTCTGTCCGACAAAACGATATCCGACGCCACGCACAGGAATGATCTGCTGTGGCATATCAAGATTTGCCATTGTCTTTTTCAGTCTTGTAAGATTCACCTGTAAGGCATTTTCATCGATGATTCTGCCGTTCCCCATAAGGCGATACAAAGCTCTTCTTTCGTCACAATATCCGATCCGTGCTCTAAGAATATCTCAAGAATCTTTCCCTGATTCTGCGGCAGGATAACAGACTGGTTATGAATGTATAAAGTATAGGTCTGGCGGTCAAGGAGAAATCCATTTCCTTCCAAAAGGTTATTTCTTCCCTCGTACCGTTTCAACACATTGGATACTCTGGCGAGCAGACGTTCTTTTCTGCACGGCTTCGTCAGGAATTCATCTGCGCCCAGATCCAGGGCATGCAGTTCATCCTGAAGTTGATCCCTCGACGTCAGAACCAGAACCGGTATGGAGCTTTTCTGCTTCAGTTCCCGGCAGATCTGGAATCCACCCATGCCCGGCAGATTCAGATCGAGCAGCACCAGATCCGGGGATGCCGCAAGAATAGCTGCTGCCGCATTCTCAAAATCCGTGATACCGCTGGTCTGATAGCCCGCCTTCTGCAATATAGCTTCCAGTTCTTCCCGCATCATATCTTCATCTTCTACCACTGCTATATGCTTCATATCTACTCCTCATCTATCAGTCAAGGTTTCACGCCATCGCCATTGATCTTCATCTGCTCTGAATCTACTCCTCACGTTCCGGTACCATCAGTGTCAGAAGATACCGGTTGCTTGACCGTTTTACAAATGCCATATAAATGCATTCTACCACACAGAGCAACAAAATCATAGCTGCAGCAAGCAGCATGGCATCTCGGATACTATTTGAGATCATACCGGAAACCAGTGTAAGGACGGCGCGCACACCGAAGATACTGCTGATGCCTGCAACGACAACCGGCATACCAAAGTACCAGTTGATCTGTTTTCTTGCGGAACGGCAGAGCAGTTCATAGGTTGCTCCAA
Source organism: Clostridium sp. AM46-21 (assembly GCF_003480025.1). Lineage (NCBI taxonomy): Bacteria > Bacillati > Bacillota > Clostridia > Eubacteriales > Clostridiaceae > Clostridium > Clostridium sp. AM46-21. The sequence goes on along the minus strand of NZ_QUIB01000004.1, from coordinate 176,596 downwards.
GCCGGATCAGTGTCTTATATCTGCGGCCGGATTTCTGCTGTCCCATCAGGAACTGTACCCCGATCACAGTATTTGCAATGATCAGGAAAATGATCGCCAGATAGATCGTGATATAACTTGCTGCTACGATATAGAACATCCGGCGTCCCATATTTTTCAGATAACTTTCATATTCAATATTTTTTGCTGCAAAATCGATCTGCGCAAGTTTATCATTCATCTGCATGACCGACTGAAGCAGGTTATCTCCCTTGACCTTTGACTGATCCAGCACACCATTCAGATAGATCGTGCTGTCCCATGTATATTTGTCAAATATTTCATCCGGCACGATCAGGGCAAAGGATAATGTAATTGCCCGGTCGGTAATAAGCGGTGTGTTCTGTATCTTACCGGTCAGATACATCTTATGATCCAGATATGCCACCTCCGGGCGGTCTGCCAGAATATCATTTATATTCTGATTCATACTATCCGATGTAAATTCCAGACTTTTAAATACTGCCGCCTCATCGTCTGACAATGCAAGAGGTTCTTTCCCTGCAAGTTCGAGTACATGATTATATCCGCTCAAAGAGATCAGATATGGATATGACACATATTCCAGATTGTTAAGCAGAATATCTTTATCCTCTGAATCCGGCAGTTGTTCTACCCGGCTCATAACGGATGACAGATCAAATACATCATAATCATCATTTGCACCCGGAATAAGATGACCGACCCGCACCTCAAACAGATCGGAAAAATCCTGTTCCAGTCCGTTGTCTGTCAGAAGCTTTTTTACATTTTCCACACCCTGTTTCTGATCTTCTTCGTAATTTTCAAATGTATAATCCATGATATGGATATTTCCCTTTTCATTTCCATAGGAAAATGCGATCACAATTCCTGCTCCAAAACAGCAGAGGGCTGCAAGGATCAGAACGGAACTGATCGATAAGGTACTGGATTTTCTTATGACATTTTCCTGCACCTGACGGAAATTAAATACCCGAAGGGCAGCTCCCCCATGGCTGTGTCTTACCAGACGGTCGATAAAAAACCGCATGCCATAGAATAAAAGCAGCATACCGACAAAACCGATCAATACTGTCTCAGACATCTTACAAAGTGTCGTCCATGATATTCCTCCGATCGCCATGCTGTATGCCACAGCCAGGCAGATAATACCGAGGACGAAGCTTACCGCATAGACACCAGCCGGGAACTGCTTCTTTGTTCCCTCCGGTGTATCAACTAATAATGCACCGATCTCCTGTCCTGCGATCTTCCCGCTTAAGATCAGGAATGCAACCAGCTTGATCACAAAAAATCCAACAGCAGTTATTATGATTGCCTGAATGGAAAATGTTACCTGATGTCCGACGATACCAAGTCCTACACATTTGGCTGTGATCAGACTGATCAGTTCGGATAATAAAACAGCGATCGGAAGTCCTGTTATAAGTGCTGCCAGACTGCTTCCTATATCTTCTGCAAGAAGCATCCCGAAAAGTTTGCTTCTCCGCATTCCCATCATCAGGTAAACACCAAATTCGTGTTTTCTTCGTTCCAGTTGGAATTTGCTTGCATAGTAGATCAGGAAGAATAAGATCACCAGTGTCATTACAAAAAATGCAGGTATGATCTGGAACAGACGATCTACCGCATCACTCTCCATTTTCTTAAGGAATACCATAACATCCTGTGAAGAAAGTGACAGGATAATATAGAATGCCACGATGGATATTACTAACGAAGAGAAAAACAAACCGTTTTCTTTTCTGTTTCGTTTACTGTTTTTTCGGATCAGTTTAAAGAACATTTGCGCTGCCCCCTCCCAACTGTGCCATGACCTGCAGGATTCTTTCATAGAACTGTTGCTGTGTCTCTGCGAGCAGATCCCGTCTTAATTCATGGAAGATCACGCCATCCTGAATGAACAGGATACGCTTGCAATAGCTTGCTGCATTGGAATCATGCGTTACCATCAAAACAGTTGCCTTCTCATCCCGGTTCAGACCGGCTAATTTCTCCATTAAGGCTTTAGCATTTCTGGAATCAAGCGCTCCGGTTGGTTCATCTGCCAGAATGATGCCCGGATTCAGGATCAGTGCTCTGGCTGCTGCCAGTCTCTGCTTCTGTCCGCCTGACATCTGCGATGGGAACTTATCCAGTACCTCGGTGATCTCCAGATATTTCGCTAACTGCTCCAGACGCTTTCCGCCCTCTGCCTCCGATATGTTATGAATCGACAATGGAACCATGATGTTCTCACGTCCGGTCAGATTATCTAGCAGTTCAAAATTCTGGAACAGGTATCCGATCTCCTTGCCACGGTATCCTGCCAGCTTCTTGCCCTTCAACCTCTGGATCTCTGTACCCTTCATCCGGATCTTGCCGCTGTCCGGCTGGATCACTGTTGCGATACAGTTTAATAACGTTGACTTACCGGAACCGCTGCTTCCCATAATTCCTAAAAACTCGCCCGGCATCACCTGAAATGTGATTCCGTTCAATGCCTTTGTCTGGTTCGGTTCCTTTCCATAATATTTTTTCAAATCTTCTATCTCTAATAATGCATCCATGCTGCCGCCTCCTTGTACTTTCTTAATTGCTGTTGTTTGACTTCTTGGGGTATCATGGTTTCCTTCGCTCTCTCATACCCGCTGCTGCCCGGCTCCTGTGGGTATCATAATTTATTTCTTAATTTCATACCCACCATATCTGACAATATTTATACTATCAGATATCTTCCTCAAATAACACTTACACTGAATGAAAGGTTTCGCCTGTATAATTCCAGAAATACACGACAATAATATATATGTTTAAAAAGATAATTGCAGTATTAATACAGTGCATATACATGAACAGCATGCCTTACCAGCACAGTATATATGCACTTCCGCAATCATCAATAAAATTCCATCAGGAGGTTATCCCATGTCAAATATGTTTTGTTTTCAGTGCCAGCAGACGGCTGGCAATAAAGCCTGTGTGAATACCGGAGTCTGCGGTAAGCAGCCCTCGACATCCAATCTGCAGGACGAATTAATCTGTGAACTGATACGACTTGCCGAAGCAGCCGAGCTTACAAAGAAATCCATACAACAGAAAAAAGAGACAGATCCCAAACTTCTGTCCCGATACCTGAACAACCGAAAATCCGCTGACCGTCTGCTGATCGATGGTTTATTTACAACACTTACAAATGTGAATTTTGATGATAAATCAATCAAAGATTACATCAACGAAGTGCAGAAAAACCAGAAGGATATCATGCGCTGTATGCCTACAGACATATGTCACATATCAGATATCGCATACAAGAACTTCCCGACTACAGATATGAATTCACCAACTGCAAATATGAATTTCTCAGATACAAATATGAATTCACCAACTACAAACAGTAACTTCTCAGATACAGATAAGAATTTATCAACAGCAAATATCAATCCTCTGACTTGTGGATTGAAAGATCCACATGATATACCGGTAATCAGCCTGTGGGATGGTACGGACGATATCGTGTCACTCCGCTCCACGTTATTGTTCGGCTTAAAGGGAATGGCGGCGTATGCGCATCATGCAATGAATCTCGGCTATCAAAATGATAATGTAACAACCTGGTTCTATAAGGGCTTGTGTGAAGTGAACCGCGAACACTCGGTAGAAGAATGGATCGAGCTTATTATGGAATTTGGAAAAGTGAACTATCAGTGCATGGAACTGCTCGATAAGGCAAATACCGAATCCTTCGGCACACCAACGCCGACAAAGGTTCACACCGATATCCGAAAGGGACCTTTCATCGTTGTATCCGGTCATGATCTCCGCGATCTGGATCTGCTCTTAAAACAGACCGAAGGAACCGGTGTCAATGTCTATACACATTGCGAAATGCTTCCGGCTCACGGCTATCCAAAATTAGCCGCCTATAAGCATCTTGCCGGTAACTTCGGAACTGCATGGCAGAGCCAACAGACGGAATTTGATAATATCCCTGCACCCGTCCTCTTTACAACCAACTGCCTGATGCCGCCACGCCCCAGCTATGAGGATCGCATCTACACTACCTCTGTTGTCGGCTATGAAGGAATGGTGCATATCGAGGGAACAAAGGATGGCAAGAAGGATTTTACTCCGATCATCAAGCATGCCCTAAAGCTGGGCGGCTATGAACACGATCACAGCATGAGCGGTATCAATGGCGGTCATATCCTGACAACAGGATTTGCTCATGGCGCAGTCCTCTCCCATGCAGATAAACTTACAACCGCCATCAAGAATGGTGATATCAAACACATCTTCTTAGTTGGCGGTTGTGATGGTGCCCATCCGGGCAGAAATTATTATACGGAATTTGTAAAACAGACTCCTATGGATTCTCTCGTTCTGACACTTGCCTGTGGCAAATATCGGTTCAACGATCTCGACCTGGGTGAGATCGATGGAATTCCAAGGATCTTAGATATGGGGCAGTGTAATGATTCTTACAGCGCGATCAAAGTTGCCCTTGCACTGGCAGAAGTTTTTAACTGTGATATCAACAAACTTCCTCTGACCCTCGTTCTCTCATGGTATGAACAGAAGGCTGTCTGCATCCTTTTAACTCTGCTTGCACTCGGTGTCAAAAACATCTATCTCGGTCCAACCCTTCCGGCATTTATGACAGAAACCGTTGTCCGTTTTCTGGTTGACACCTACAACCTGCAGCCGATCACGGCTCCTGAACAGGATATGGATGCGATCCTCGGGCGCAGCTAAACAGTCAGTCGGCATCATCCCATTCCGGCAACAGCTTCATCACACATTCCGGCAAACATCAGAGCTTCATCACACATTCCGGCAAACATCAGTGCTTTATCACACATTCTGGTAACCACCACAATAAGGACAGCGGCTGGCATATCCGGTTGCTGCCTTATAAGAAGCACCGCAGTTCGAACATCGGACTGCGATCAGGTGAAGCTGTTCCGGATCGATCGGCTTGTTGTCCATCAGCTCTTCTTCTCTTCTGAGCCGTTCTCCACGGACAGAAGCAGGATCATAACTGTACTTACCATTGTATTCATAGATATCGATCGTCATTCCGATCGGGAACATGGAATCCGCTCCTCCACTGATCGAAGTCGGCAGGATCACTTCCCGCTCGATACCATAATTATCAAAATAATGCACCTTTACATTTAAAGGAAATCTGCCATTTACCATATAAGATGTATTTTTTACATAACCATAAATCTTCGCTGTATACTTTTCACCATGTACACGGATCATTTTCTTGTTATGGAGCATAACAAGGATCGTCACGATAAAACATAATCCAAGTACCACAAACATTAATGGAATTAATATAAATGCCCCGGGCTTACCAAATGCAAATAAAAAGATCAATGTCATAAAAAGCCCTATTCCTGCAAAACCCACTCCGACAATCATACATATCTTCTGTGCACTGTTCATATCCATCTGCCTCCCACATAATGATCATAACTATGATACTAGCATCTACCCATTTATAAGTCAAACAAATCCATGTATTATTGCGTATACAATTATCTGTTTTCACCTATGATATTCTTTATACCTGCATATGAAATTTTATAAATTTGAATATGAAATTTTCACTTGCATTTTTACTAAAAGCTTAGTATAATGACCGACGTTGTAAAAATTGAAGAAAAAGCTTTGGTATAAAATTGGAAACGACACAAGTGTGCTCCTGATATTTCACCTCGTTTGCCGACGGATGAGCATATCACTTGATAACGAACAACACATGTGTCTTTTTTGTGCTTATTTTTAAGATATTTGCAGTTTTGGTTCTGCATTTATTCAGATTATTTATCAAAAAGGAGATTTATTTTATGCCAAAAACTTTATTTCAAAACATTGTTTTCACTTTAATGATGTCTTTTCTTATGGTCTATGCCATGATCTGCTACAACATTTCCCTAAACACGGGTGGAATGTCAAACTCCGTTTTCTTAGCCGCCTTTCATGAGCTTATCATCATGTGGCCGGTTGCCTTTTTACTTGAATTCCTGTTTGTAGATAAGGCTGCACATGCTCTTGCATTCCGCTTCGTGAAGCCGGATGACCGCCCGATCATCATCACGCTTGCAATTTCTACCATGATCATCTGTATTATGTGTCCTTGCATGAGCCTTGTTGCCACTATTTTATTCAAGCATGCCGGTCGTCAGTTTGCAGCCGTGTGGCTCCAGACCACCTTCTTAAACTTCCCGGTAGCTTTCTTCTGGCAGCTTTTTTACTGCGGTCCATTTATCCGTCTGATCTTTCGCAAGATTTTTCCAGAGAAATAAGTCTGTATAAACAATGGATTCGAGCAATCCGAGCAGGCTGGCACTTCCTACATATGATCCGCTTTATTTTCTATTCGGTTCGCACGCTTATTCATCAGCAGTCGCCCAAACTCGTCCTTACGGACTCAAACATGGGCTTGATGCTGATAGCTAGTGCAAACCTCATAACGAAAATACGCTAATATCATATGTAGGAAGTGCCAGTCTGCCCGGATCACCCGAATCCATTATTTATATTATGAAATTAGAGAATCCCCTCCGACAGATGGTTATATGCGTAACGTTTTACCTGTATTTCTTATATGGTCATCAGACGTTTTCTAACTATGACATTTGCGAAGATTTCGTTGTGAGCTGCATATTGCCAGTAAATACGTGTGCCTGTTCGAGCTCAAAGAGCGAGTTGGCACAGGAGTATTTACGAATCAGGCATATGCAGCAAACAGAAATCATAGCAAGTCATAGTAAAAAACGGCTGACTGCCAGATAGGAAATACAGATAAAGCCCCATATGTATAACCATCTGTCGAAGGGGATTTACACATTACGACTGCCAGACCAGGTTACCGGATGGATCAAGAGCCTGAATCCGGTAGGTATGGGCTTTAAGGTCTGCGGACAGACGGGCAAGATAACCGTCCTTTTTCCAGGTGATATAAATACGGTTATACATCTGGTCCGCCGGTACTTCTGCAAAATGCAAAACATTTTCTGCCTGAGCGGAGATCTGCGCTGCAGGCTTTGTCCGGATTGTCATTTCCGCATCAAATCCAAATGCCGGAAATTCTTTCCGGAATTTCAACATTTCAAGCTGCTTTTTTACGACCTCCTTTTCAAGGCCTGACTCTATATCTTTTTGTGAAAGATTCGTCCGGTTGATCTCTTTATGTCCACCTGCACCCGCACGCTTCACTGCCTCATAATCATTAGATCCGGCAAACAGATCCAGATACCAGACCTGAGGTTTTCCGGGCATAAATATCTGTAATGCTCTGGCTAATAACAATGCCTGTTCATTTTCGCCAAGTGCATTATAATATGTCGTATTTACCTGATAATACATCTTTTTATTACCGTGAAGATCCTTTACAAAACCACCACGATCCACAAGCAGTCGGATCAGATCTTCAATCCTGTTGTCCGGCAACAATCCGGCAAGATCCAATACCGGTATTCCATCATGGCATCCAAGCATATTCACAGTATGAATATTCTCTTTTATCTGTTCCTTTGCCCACTGCTCCAGGTAAGAGCCATCGCCTCTGTAAAGAGCATCCAGGATCAATCCCGGAAGGAAAAAGTCATATGTCAGATATCCCTTCTCTGCTATCATCTTATACTTTTTCTCTTTATATCCGGCATGAATCTCCGGAAGAAGACGGATTCCATATGGTTTTGCAAGCTTATGGATCTGTTCAAGGAATTCCCATGTCTCCGGTTCATTTAAGAAATTGGCGCGTCCCGGTGCTTTTGGGGCATATGCAAATGCATCCAGACGGATTATCTTCGCTCCGTAACCTGCCAGTTTTTTTATGGTTTCACGGTAAAAGTCCCAAACCTTTTCTGATTTAATATTGAGATCCATTTGTCCTAAATATCTGGTATGATAATCATCAGTATCCCGAATCTCCTGATAAAACGTATTCCAGTATGGAATCCGACTGCCATCTGCCATTTCCACCATCAACAGAGGTAATCCCGGTTTGCGGAAGAACATTGGATCCAGATACTTCTGTTCCGGTTGTATATAGCCGTCTTCTGTCATTTCTCCACAGTTTTCCCAGAATGTATTCCAGTTAATAAAAAAGTCACGATATTCCGATTGACTGCCATTCTCCAACAGATCCTGAAACTGTGGCGACTGTACAGACGCATGGTTTAACACAAAATCCAGCTTCAGATCTATATTCTGTCTACCCAACCGTAATAGTGCCTTTTCAGAATGAAATGTCTCCTCAAGATCATAGTCGATTACAGAAAAACCACGATCCAGATCAGAATGGTAAATACTCGGTAGTATATACATTGAGGAAAATGCATCTGCAAATCCATCTCTTTCAAATAAATCCGCAACAGCTTCCAGATCTCCGCCAAGACTGTCCGGATACAGATTCAGCATTGGACCATTTTCAATTTTATTTATATCTGTCATAGTTGTTTCTTCTATCTCTGTTTTCCTCATATTCTATAACCTCCTGTTCACTTACTATTCCGTATAAATCCTGCCATGCATATCCTGAATGATATCTGCCCGATCCAATCCATCATTAATCTTCTTCTGCTCAATTCTTAATACTCTGGCTACAAAGGGACTGTCAATGGCAGTGTCACGATTCCTCTTCTTTCGGTTTTCAAGTGTTTCTTCCGGCGTACTGATCAATACAACAGATACATCCACCCCCTGCAGGTATGCACTGTTTCCATGTGTCCATTCAAGGATCAGAATATCTGTATCTGATACATCCCTGCGATCATACCAGATATCATCCGGGGTTCTTCCCATATGACGTAGCAGCAGTTGTGAGGTTCCTCCATGAAACTGCATGAGAAGATTCGATATAGCTTCATAATCCAGTTCCTGATCCGTACCCAGATAGTCTATAAGAGCCTTGTCTCCATACTTCTGATATATGGATAACCACTGCATGTCCTCTTGTTCTTCTGCATCCCTTCCGGCTTTTTGAAGCTCTAATAATTTTTCTTTTATTTCATCTGTATATAGCCTTTCAGTTATAAGTCCATTTAACCCGGACATACGAAATCTCGCAATTCGTTCTGCATCATTATATATGGGAATCCGATGCGGATAATTGTCCCCGCTTATAATAAGTGATTTCTTTCCCTGTTTTTCAAACATATTTTGAAGTAAGAAAGCCATTCCGGTCTTACCAACACCAGAACCTCCGGATACCGATATGACTGTTTTTTTCTCTTTTCTTTCTTCTGTTTTTTTCCGGATCAACGGAAATAATCGTTCTGCGTTTTTGATCTGTTCCTGTGCCAGATCCGATACTGTAATTTCTTTCGTATCCATCTGTCCGTCACCTCATTTCTGATCATCTTATATATCTTTTATTCTATTGTTTTTGCCAAACTCCCCGATCTCTGCAAACAGAAACCGGGGAGTCCTATTTATTCTTATTCTACTGCATCAAGCAGGATCTGATAGCTTGGATAATTACCGGATACTACCGTAAACGGCATACCGAGCTCCATCAAAGCAGCTCCTGAATAAACAGTACCTGTTTTCTTATCCCGATAGGAACGTTCCGGCGCAAGCCCTCTCAATCGAATATAAAATACAGGATGATTACCATGTGTATTTAATAAAACAGCACCTACAACTGCATGTTTTTTTTCTTCATCGACAGACATCCATGCTCCATATTCCGCCTCAAACGGATTACTTAATCTGTAATAATCCCCTTTTAAAATAACCGGTGCTGCTTCATGATAGGTTTTGATCTGTTCACGGACTGCCGTCTTATCTTCCTCAGATAACTTTCCAAGATCCAGTTCATATCCGAATGCACCTGTCATGGCAACCACACCTCTGGTCTTCATGTCCGTCACTCTGCCGGTCTGATGATTCGGCACCGCAGATACATGGGCTCCCATCGTTGATAAAGGATAAGCAAACGATGTACCGTACTGGATACGGATACGGTCAACGGCATCTGTATTATCACTGCACCATATCTGTGGTGTATAATACAGCATACCCATATCAAACCTTCCGCCACCGCCGGAGCAGCCTTCCCATAACATATCCGGAAATGCCTGCGTCAGACGTTCCAGCAGGTCATATACACCAAGCATATAGTCATACATTACATTTCCCTGCCATACCATACTGTCGGAATATATATCACATAAGCTTCGATTCATATCCCATTTCACATAATTGATATCGCCCTGCCTGAGGACAGCTGCAATCTGTTCATAGATATGATCCACCACCTCCGGATTTGCAAAATCAAGTACAAGCTGATTTCTGCCGTGTACCGGATGTTTACCGGGAACCTGAATTGCCCACTCCGGATGTTTTCTGTAAAGATCACTGTTTTCTGAAACCATCTCCGGTTCTATCCAGATACCAAACTGAACACCTTTGTCATGAACCCGTTTTGTCAGCTCCGTAAGAGAACAGCCCAGCTTATCTTCATTTACAATCCAGTCACCTAGGGATGAATTATCATCATCTCTTGTGCCAAACCAGCCATCATCCATGACCAGAAGCTCTACACCAAGTGCTGCAGCCTGCTCCGCAAGATTAACGATCGCTTCACCATTAAAATCAAAATAACAGGCTTCCCAGCTATTTACAAGAACCGGACGGATCTGATCTTTATATTTCCCGCGACAGATATGCTCTCTCACCAAATGATGCATCTGATTGGATAGCTGTTCCATTCCATACGCTGAATATGACAGAACTGCTTCCGGGGCATAAAATGTCTGCTCCGGCTTTAATTGATAGGAAAAGAAATCCTCCTGAAGACCCATAACCAGACGGATCTGATCAAACTGATCTAATTCTACGCTTCCTTCAAAGCTTCCACTGTACACCAGTGATACACCATAACAGGCTCCGGCGGTCTCTGTTGTGCCATGTTCCGCAAGGATCATATATGGATTATACTGATGTCCGGACGTACCACGATTACTTCCGATCACCTGTCTGCCATGTGTTACCGGTGTTCGCTGCATATTCCGTTCCATTGCATGCCGTCCATAAAATGTCAGTACATCATAATCTCCATACAAAAGATCAAGACATGCGCTGGAAAGCTTCTCCAGATAGATTTCATTCTTTCCGACATTTGTAACTTTTACACTTCTGGTTATTACATCGCAGTCAGGTAATACGCCATATAATAATGTTACCTCTACACCGACTCTTTCGTCCTTCAGATATATGCACAGAGTCTGTGCAGCTTCAGAATGTGCTGCCGGAAGTCCCGGGAGATCATACTTACCATCCTGAATCTGATATCCTGTATAGCGAAGATCAAGTGCCATACAGCCATTTGCTTCACGGATCTTTCCTGCCGTTGTTCTGTAATCACCGGTTCCAAGAACAGGGAATTCCTGAGGAAGTGCATCTAGGGAATAAGTACGATCGTTTCCAAGATCATATGGATTTCCTGAAAAACCTCGATCATAGTAAGTCAGTATATAATCCATTTCCGAATCCAAGCGTTTTCCGTAATACAGATGAAGCAAATAATCATGTGTATCGGCCATCATCTGATAAGTGGTATGTTCCGTATGGAGAGAAAATATTCTTTTCTCTTTGTTATATATAATAGCCATAAATTAAGTCTCCTTTTATTTTACTGCTCCGTTTGCCACACCTGATATGATCTGTTTCTGACAAATAATATAGAAGATCAGAATCGGAAGTAACGCTAACAGATAAGATGCAAAAGCCAGATTGTAATTTGTTCCAAACTGAGTCTGGAAATTCAGCTGTGCAAGCGGAAGTGTATTCTGATCACCGGACATAATTACAAGCGGTGTCATAACGTCATTCCATGTGCCAAGAGCTGTAAGGATCGCAACCGTTGCATGCATTGGTTTCATATTCGGGAAGATGATCTTCCAGTAAGTCGTCCATGTAGTGGCTCCGTCAACACAAGCTGCCTCTTCCAGTTCAAGCGGAAGATTATTCAGATATCCTGCATATAACATTGTGTTCATCGGAAGATAAAATACTGTATAAAGTAATACCACACCAATCATATTTGCCAGTCCCATTTTTGCTGTCTGTTTTACAAGCGGCATCATCAAAATAGCAAATGGCACGAACATACCACTGACAAGATAAAGATAAATTCCATTATAGATCCGATTCTTTTTCTTGCTTCGTCCAAGTACATAACCGATCAGGGAATGTATTACGATCGATAATGCGATAGTTGCCAGTGTGATAAATAAACTGTTACCGAGAGAATGCCAGAAATCTGTTACCTCCATAGCTTCCTTAAAATTACTCAGACTCCAGTGCTGTGGAAGAGATAAGATTCCATGGATATCATTTGTCATCTCAGACGGCTGCTTAAATGCGATCATAACCGTCATATATAATGGGAACAGGATGGTTATAAGACCAAGGATCAACAGAATCGTAACCCCGATATTATATCGTTCTTTTCCTGTCTTAATCCCCTTTTCTTTATATTCTTTTCTGATCTGTCTCTGCGATTTTTTCATAACTGTTCCTCCTTCTTACCCAGGAAACGCATCTGTAATACAGATATCACTACGATTACTATAAAGAACACGACTGCATTTGCACTCTGGAATCCAAACTGTCCGCCACTCATACCATTGTTGTAGATCAGGTAGGAAATGGATTCTGTGCTCTGCGCAGGACCACCCTTTGTCAATGACATGATCTGGTCAAATACCATCAGGAAGTTCTTCATACAAAGGACTACATTAATTGTAAAAAACGGAAGGATCAGCGGAAATGTCAGATAACGGAATTTTGCAAATCCGGTTGCACCATCTAAAGATCCTGCTTCGTATACATCTTCCGGAACTGTCTGAAGACCGGATATATAAATGATCGTATTCATCGCGATCGACTGCCATGCACATACTACTGCGATCGCAAGCCAGGCCGTTTTAGAACTTGCCAGCATACTGTTTCCCTCAAAACCGAGCATGATTGCAATCTGTGGCAGAATATAAGTAAAGAAATAGTTAAAAATATAACCAACAACCAGACCGCCTAAGATATTTGGCAGGAAATACAGTCCACGAAGACCGCTCTTAAAACGAATCTTGCTGTTTAATGCCATCGCAAGGATCAGGCTGACAACATTTACGATGATCGTTGTTACTATAGCCAGTCTAAATGTAAACAGATAGGATGAACCAACTCTGGCATCATGAAAAAGATCAATATAGTTTCGAAAACCAACCCACTCATAGCTGCCATACCCACGGAAATTGGTAAAGCTGTAAATCGCACCCTGAATCAAAGGCAATGTGTTGAATGTAAAGAACAATGCTACGATAGGAATTGTGATCAACATAAATGTTCTGGATTTCCCGGACATTTTCTTTTTCTTTTTAGCAAACTTCATATCTTCTGTCTTTTTTGTATCCATTTCTATTCCTCCTCTCCGGAATGCTCCTGCTCATATTTGCGAACCTTTGTGATCAGGTCACGATTGTACCGTTTCCATTCCGTATCAAATTTCTTCAAAAACGCTTCTGTATCTCCATCTAACAGATAAGTCTGAATCAATGCATCTACTGCCATCTCAGATGGATAAAAATGATCCTGATAATCAGTCACGATTCCGTTGTCCAGATATTCCTGCATACCGTCTAACATAGATGCAAGCTTGAAATCACCTTTCTTACAAGGTACTGCATTCTGATTGTCTATATAGTCCTGTACATTTTCATCCTCTAACAGGAAACGGAGGACTTCATAGGCTGCTTCCTTATTCGGACAGTCTTCCATCACGCAGAACTGAAGGTCTACACCGGATGTCAGAACCATGTCATCCTTATTGTTAGAAGCCGGGAATACAAATGAATCAATATTGATATCCGGATTTACTGACTGGATCTGTGGTACAGCATAGCTTCCGATCATATACATTGCTGACTCACCTTTTGCAAATGCTGTACAAGCATCATTATAAGAATATGCAACCGGATTGGCTTCTCCATACTGAAGCAGGGTTTTCATTTCTTCCGCAACCTGAACATACTGATCGGAAAATGTCGTTTCTCCCTTATTAACATCCTTACATACGGTCGAAGATGTCAATGAAGCTACTGCACTGTTCCATGGAGAAAGACAGGTCCATGTATCCTTGTAGCCCATATAAAACGGAAGAATTCCTTCTGCTTTAATCTCATCACATAATGCAAGAAGCTCATCCCATGTTTCCGGGATCTTCCAGCCATGCTCCTCAAACATATCCCGGTTGTACAGGATACCGGCAGCATTTGCCACATATGGAACACTGTATGTTCCTTCTGTTGGAATAAATTTCAGATTCTCACAGATCGTCAGATAATTTTCCTTTATATCTGCCAGTCCATCAAAATCAGAAATATCCATCAACATATCGGCATCAATAAAATTCGAATAATTGATGTCACCGCCAATACCAATGATATCCGGATTATCTTCACGAACAAATCTGGTCTTCAACACCGTCATTGCATCGTTCGGAGACTGATCTTCAATTCAATATCATCATGACTGGCATTAAACCGTTCCTCAACTTCTTCAAAATAAGAGGTTGCTTCCGGCTTGTACTGTACCAGTTCGATCACTGTTTTTCCGTCTTTATTATTCTTGCCACACCCCGCCAGTAAGCAGAAACCAGTCATCATTGTAAGTACAAATAATAGTTTTTTCCCTTTTAGCATAAATACATTTCTCCCTTCTTTTATAATATGCTTTTTTAAGTTATTTTCATTCTAACATATCATAATGCTTGTTAAAATATCGTAATAATTCCATTTTTATACCAAAATGCATTATTTTTGTCTCACTATTGCATTTATCTAGCATTTTGGTATATAGTAAAAAACAGTAGAGTTTATATTGTGTATTTGTTCTAATTTTGGGAGGTTTTTTTATGCATGAATACCTTTTTTCTATATTTCCAAATGAGAAATTTATAGATCTTGGACTATACCAGTACGGATGGGAACGCTGTGCACCGGCCCATCAGTTCGGTCCGGCTGCCAGAACCCACTATCTGTTTCATTATGTCATCTCCGGAACCGGACTTTTAATGGCACAGGACAAAAAAGGAGAGACTAGAAATTATTCGATCAAAAGCGGACAGGGCTTTCTTCTGTATCCGGGACAGATCAGCACCTATATCGCAGATGAGACAAACCCATGGGAATATACCTGGCTGGAATTTGATGGATTACGGGTAAAAGAAGCACTGGACATTGCCGGTTTTTCAAAAGACCAGCCCATCTATCATGCTACCTCAAAGGAATACCGGGAAATCATGATGAACGAAATGCTCTATATTGCCAATCACCCAAACGAACCGCCATTTCACCTGATCGGTCATTCCTACCTTTTTCTGGATGCACTCACCCGTTCCACCGCCTCTACCCAGATGATAAAAACCGGTAAAATGAGCGATTACTATATAAAAGAAGCAATCAACTTCGTAGAGCAGAATTTTCCTTATGACATCTCTATCGAAGATATAGCTGCCTGTTGCGGCATCAACCGCAGCTATCTGGGAAAGATATTTCATGATTCCATTGGCAAAACGCCACAGGAATTCCTGATAAACTATCGGATGTCCAAAGCAACAGAGCTGCTGAAAATGACTAAATTATCAATTGCAGATATAGGAAATGCAGTCGGCTATCCAAACCAACTGCATTTCTCAAGAGCTTTTAAAAATATATATGGTGTCTCCCCCAAAAACTGGCGGGACCAGAATCACTAACATAGAAACCCCTCCGGCAGATGATTATATATATGTGGTTTTATCTGTCGGAGGGGATTCGTTTCCTTAGTTATAGGTTCCACCTACGCCGGATCCGGCATTGAAGCCAAATAACGCACAACAGATCAGGTCGATGATAAAGACCGTGCTTAAGACAGCGCAGATCAGGATCTGTGTTTTCCGGCTCTTCTTATGCATAAAGCGGCTGAGCTTCGGCGCCGCGATATAGACACCGAACAGACTTCCGATGCCAAATGCAAGTAAGCCGACCAGACAGATCCTTCCATTTAAATTCAGGAAGAATTTCTTATAATTCCAGTAGTGGGAATTAAAGAAGAAATCCAGGATCCAGCTTGCGATATATTCGAGCACGCCACAGATACCCATAGACATCAAGAATAATTTCAATTTATCTGCCTTAAATCGGTCTAACAGGAAGATGATAACGACACCTCCGACACCATAGATTGGAAGCCACGGTCCATACATTGTTCCACGATTTACAAGCTCATGATCTCTGACGATATGGAGCATAACCTCCCACACCCAGCCGACAAAACAGAATGAGAAGAAGAAAAAGATGAAATCCGTCAACCGGTATTCACTCTTAATCTTGATTCCCTTTGGTACTTCTACTGCTGCATCCTGCAAGAGATATACCGGCACAGCAGTTTCTATACCTTTACAGTATGGTGCTCCGTCAAATGCACGCTCAACAAATGCTTCACTGTCTATTCTCTTTCTAAGATGAAAATACATCTCCACGTCGATCTCTACATCAAACGGTACTGCTACTAACAGACCGGCAATCGGAACAAGCTTTAACAGCATAACAGGAATGCATGACAGATCTGTTACGAACATCTTCCATTTGTATCCATTTGTCATTTCTTTGGATAAAGCTTTTGCCTCTTTCCAGCTAAGTGTCTGATTCTCTGCAACCAGATACGGAATCATCCGGTACTGATAGAATTTGTATATACCACCGACGATCGTAAGATCCATAAGAACAGAACCACCTTATATACGAACATCGTCCAGATCAATCTCAATAAATGTTTAAAATGAAATGGTGCAAACATACGGTTGATTGATACTTTATCACTGTACCGGCACTCCATCGCATACCGATTCTTTCCAACGATGGCTGCACTCTGAATAAAGAAATGCACGATCATCATAATAAATGCGGATAACAGAAGTGCAATGATCACTTCTCCGGTATTACGTTCCAGATAGGCGGCATTTGCGCCTAACAGCTTAATGATCCATGTCTGACTCTTGGAAGCAACATCGATCAGTCCGATCACAAAATCCGAATGTATAAACGGAACATCCTTTACAATCGGTGTATTTACAGCATAGTCTTTTAAGATTTCCACGTTACTTGCTACATGCGAAGTATCCAGTCCGATTGCCTTGTCAATCCCATTTACAAATGTCGACTGTGCAAATTCATCGACACCTAAAAATGCAAAGATGAAGCAGACTGCAACCAGTGCAAGCCACGCCATCGTTCCACGCTTAAACACCGTGTTCCACGCGCCTTTTCTCAGTTCTTTTCGATTCCAGTTCATATTCTTATGCTCTCCTCCAGCTCTGCTTACTGTATAATCTCATACTGTAACAGCTCGTAGTGCAGCTTCGTTCCCTCTGCGATCCCATTCGGCAGCAAGGCTCTTGCAACCAGCTTATCTCTTCGGAACCATCCAGATTCTGCAGATGCGCATATTCTCCATCAATCTGTTTTACAATATAATCACAAACTAACATTTCCATATCTCCTATCAAAAGCGTTAGCCTGATTATACTATCTCTTTCGACAAAATTCTATCTTTATATGCAATTTGAAATTTACAAAAAAACTTCGCAATCAAAATAAACTGCCTGTACGCATACATTTAATCATTAGACAAATATATCCACCCGGAAAAGAATTCAATGCATTTTTCGTTATAAGATACACATTGTCAACAAATGCGGGTGTATGTCTGAGCCCAAAGGGCGAGTTCACACAGGAGCATTTGTGAATCAGACATGTGTATCGAATAGAAAATGCATTGATATTTTCAGAGTGGATATATCTGTCTAATGTTATACTGCTTATAAACAGTTTATTTTGATTGCGAAATTTTTGCTACTTTCCAAAATGGAATAAGCCCTTTTTCTCATATGGCTCACTGGTTGCGGAAAGCATCTCATAACCGATATCCTTGATTGCCTTCTTTGCAGCCTCAGTATCGATATTGTCCTCGCTGATGATCACCGTTTCCCCGCTCTTGGCAGAAGAAGTTACCTTTTTTACCTTGAAATTCTTACGGATCACATCATTCATGTGGGCTTCGCACATACCACACATCATTCCATCAATTTTTAAAGTTGTCTTTATCATCTCAATTCCTTCTTTCGTATTCATTATGTCGCATTTAATATATACCCCACATGGGTATATGTCAATTCTGTTTCTATTATATTGAGAATTAATTATCGCTTAATCGGATATTACTTCACAAATCACTTTTTGAAAAATCATGCTGTATAAAAAGGAAAAACCGGCAGTCCCTAATCTGCCGGTCATCACCGATATCCCCACATCGGTCTCACGCTCTTTTCTTTATACTAAATTCCCAAATGCACTGATCTATTATCGATCATAGTCAAATTATATCACCCTGCACCACTTTTTGTACACTAACCAAACGGATAGTATTTGCCATTTATTTCATTTATTTTTATCTTTTTTACCTCTTCTTATCGAATCAAACATACACGCACTGTCCAATTTGCGGGTTGTATTTTTATATAGTTCTGATTAAAATAGAAAAAAAGAAAGGAGCACCCCATGACAATTCAGGATTTTGTTTCTCTTTCAGGCGAGATATTGACACAATATTATGACAACAACATTACGCCATTTCTCGATGCATGCCATGAAGATATTCTGTGGATCGGTCCTGCCGAAAAACAGGTGATTCGCACAAAAAAAGTACTGGTCAACACATTTCTGTCTGAACAGCACGAATTAAAATTTGTTCTTCATGATCTGGTTATTACTCCTCTTGCTACGACCAGCAACCGGGTAGTTGAGATCATTATGTTCTTTATGGTTGATACGATATGGCCTGATAACAGCATGAATCGGGTTAATCAGAGGATTCATCTGTCCTGGATCATGAACAACGGAGTTCCTCAGATTCGGCTCTGCCATATCTCAAATGCTATCTCTTACGATGAACGAGATACCATCTATCCGGTGCATTACGATTCCAAATTCCGCGGAATGCCGCTTGCCGGCGTATCCCGCTCGGAACGTTTGTCGTTTAAGGGTACAGATAAATCTCTGCTTTTTCTGAATCGGAATCAGATCCTGTACATAGAATCCCATGGCAGACACTCCAATATCCATACAATCTCCGATTCCTACGAGATTACAGAAAGTCTGCTTTCTCTGGAAAAACGCTTCCCGGATTATTTCCTGCGTTGCCATCAGAGTTATTTGATCAATCCTGATTTCGCATCATCAATTGAACGTTTTAAACTTACAATGTCCGATGGCTTTGTAATCCCAATCCCGGAAAAGAAATATACTCAGGTAAAACGTCTGCTTCTGGATTTTATTAACGCCCGGTCATCAGGCACCGGAATTTAAAAGATCTTTAAACGGTGCAAATGCTGATGGAATCGCAATCTCCTGCTTCAGCTCTTCTAATGTAACCCAACGAAGATCTTTCGCCTGCTGTTCCATACATTCCATATAAAAGGCTTTCATATGCCATTCTACATGGGAAAAAATATGTGTATATGTTGTCTCCATCCAGATTTCTTTTGGGTGGAGATTTTTTGACGTTACATACGAAAGGATCTCCTGTGTGCTGTAGCTTCCGGGAAGATTCGGAAATTCCCACAATCCATGTAACAACCCTTTCTCTGTCCGCTTCCGTATCGCAACCTTATCTTCATACCGAAGCATCAGCACCGCTTTTTCTTCCACTTTCCGTTTCTTCTTTGCTTCACGAACCGGATACTGCTGCCAGGAATCATGCTTATGAGCTTTACACAATTCCTGTAGTGGACATACCTCACATTTTGGCGCACCATTTGGCAGACAGATTGTTGCTCCAACCTCCATCAGACTCTGTGTCAGCATATCGCAATGTCCATACCGGTACACCTGCAGAAGCTCCTCCCGGATTTTCTTCTTTACTGCCTGCTTGTCGATATTTGACGGATCTTCCATCACTCTGGTATATACCCGGAGAACATTTCCGTCCACCGCAGGAGTTGGCAGATCAAAGCAGATCGAGCCGATTGCTCCCGCCGTATATTCTCCGATTCCCGGCAGGCTCAGGATCTCATCGTATTCTGCAGGGAAGTTTCCCTGCCATTCTATCACCACTTCTCCTGCTGCCTTTTTCAGATTTCTTGCACGGTTATAATATCCAAGTCCTTCCCAAAGTTTCATCAGGCGGTCATCATCTACCTCTGCCAGCGCCTCAATCGTCGGAAGCTCCTGCAAAAACGTTCTGTAATATTCTTTTACTGCTTCCACTCTCGTCTGCTGCAGCATGATCTCCGACAACCATACATGATACGGTTCTTTATCTTTTCTCCATGGAAGATCTCTGGCATGCTCCGGATACCATGCGATCAAATTGTCCGCGATCTGCTTATATACATTCTGCATAAACTCATTCCATCCTGTTGCGTTTTTGTATTTTATCTCTATCAATGACCAGAGCGGCAATTTTTTATTTTTTTGCCGTTCCGGTCATTTTGATAAGAATAATAATTATACACTTAAAATCTTCTTCCGCCCATGCCACACATAGGCTTTTCTTCTGTCTCCGGTGTTTCTACTACATAATTTGTGCGAAATGCAGCATTTACTTCTGCAATTTCTTTCTTGCCATCAATGTAATCTCTGAAATATTCCATCAAATTCATACCGGAATTCTCACAGCCTTCTTCTTCCTCCCACTGTTTTACAAGTGCAATTCGTTCTGATTTTGTTGTGTCTTTAATTAATGTACTTTTCATCTGAAATTACCTTCCTTTTTTCTTTTTTTCCGGGATCTCGATTCCTCTTGCTTCTAACAGTTCCTTCAATGACTGTGGCTCATAATTCATATACGGTTGCATACAACCGACATTGATCGCCAGGAAATCCTGGTCTTCCTCATGAAGATCCTTGCGTTCATTCAGCCGCTTTATGCAGTCCTGAAAAAACACATCCTCCGGGGATCGGTGTGTATGCCCATACAACAGGATATTCCCTCTATGCTGACCATTCCAGAACAGGATTGGATAATGACAAAGCACCAGCTTATATGCATTTCCTCGAATGTTGTCTGTAATCTCTTTGTAATTACAAACCTCCTCAAATAACTGCCGGAGCCTGTAATCTGACAGATCATCATGGTTCCCATGCACAAGAATCTTATGTCCTTTTAACTGCGCAACGAGTGCAATCAATTCTTCACTTTTTCCCCGCTTACTGAGGTCGCCAAGGATATAGACCGTATCACCATTTGTCACCTTCCGGTTCCATCTGGCAAGCATATCGGTATGCATTTCTTCCAGTGTCTTATAATCTCTCTCATCATATCCGCTTCCGCTGCCTGCAAGCTGACTGGCACAGCAGAAATGCAGATCGCTGATATAATAATTCATTCCGTGTTTTCACCTCGCAATGTCCTTATGACATTTTTCCTCTCACCAGTTTACATTCTACCAAATAGGTATATCAATTCATCCAGTGGATCTGTTCTCCCTGAACCAGTGGATATCTAAAAAGCTCGGAACCGTCCAGATCACAATGGTGCATATCCACACCTGTGATCTGGTGGTTGTCGTATGTTGTATAATAATAAATTCCTTTATCTGCATTACAGCAGGAAGTATAGAGTGTGATCTCATATTTGCCATCTGCCACTTCACAGCATCCACGCTGCTGATCGACCGATCCGAGAATATGGAAGAACTGGCTGATACTCTCAGCCTCGCTGTCACCGGATTTCGAATTCATTTTTGTAAATGCGACCTTCGCAAATCGTGACGCTGACGACAGATCACCCGGCAAACCAAGTGCACCCATGCCCCTGCTGTAAGACTGTAACTGCAGCTGCTCTGCGAAAGTATTTTCCGGCTGCTTCGGAGATAAGCCCTGATAATTATTCAATAAAAACATCTGTGTCTCAAATGGTGGATTGTTCGTGAGAACTCCGACCGGATTCTCATGTATATGCATTCCATCCGCCATACACTCAACTGTGATCGCAGCATTTCGATCTGCTATGATCCAGTGTAACTGTGCCGATGGAAGCTGTTCGCTGAAAGGTGTTCCGACCAGATTCATCCGGTCAAGCAATGCCCGTACCTCGTCCAGATCCGCACACTGTCCAAGTATCCACGGGATAAATTCAAACTGTGCAACATTATCCCTACCAGCTTCTACTGCCTGATAAACTGCATTTCCAACAAAATTAAGTCCCGCCATACCAACACCCTTTTCATTGATCGCATCATAATAAAGCGGATATCCACCTGCCACATGCGCCATGCCAATGATCGCATAATGAGAATACCTCTTTCCCATATGACGAAACTCAAACGGGAACTTTCTCGGTGTCACCGTAATCTCATCCCCATAAGAAAATTCATAATCTAACGTTCTGCCAAAATAAAAATCCTTCGTTTTATACGTCGCTGCTGTACACATCTATAACCATCATCCTTTCCTGTTTTCTCAATTTTGCAATCTTGCACTCATCAAGTTCAAAATTATATTCTTATTATTTTCATATACTACACATGTTACTATTAGCATTCGCATAAAACAATGGTTCAATTATAAAAGAATTATAAAAAGCGGCATTCTTGCAAAAGCATTTCCGTATAACCAGCTATTCACTATAATATAACATCAGCGAGGATTTCGTTATGACATGCACATTGCCAGTAAATGCGAGTGCTTGTATGAGCCGAAGGCGAGTTGCACAGGAGCATTTACGAATCAGGCATGTGCATGGAATAGAAACCACAGCGAGTTATATATAGTGAGTAGCTGATTATACAGAAATGTCTCTGCAAGAATGACGCTTCCAGATTCTATTCTTCCATGTATTCAATATAATCTGTTTCATCCGCAAAAAGCTGGTATCTTCCATCTACATATCCCATATAACCTTCCGTTACAAAATATCCTTTTATCATAATTCCGATCTCCTGTACATTTGTTCTGTCCTATAAAGTTCCGATTTTCTTTGAATTTCCTGTATTTTTATACAGTCAACCCGTTTATGGCTTTATATTACAGTTTTATATGCACAAAAAATCGTACATCTTTTAAACCAGCAAAATATCAGACAGATTTGCCTGAATTCCTGCTGCCACCTCCGGCTTGTTCATGGAATATACATGAATGTGCTTTACGCCATTTGCCAGAAGATCTATGATCTGATCAGTCGCATAAGCAATACCTGCCTGCTTCATTGCAGCTTCGGTATCTCCAAACCGGTCAACAATATTCTTGAAACGTTCTGGCACATTGCAGCCGGATAATTTGACGGCATTTTTCACCTGAACCCGCTTCGTGATCGGCATGATTCCCGGAATCACCGGCACAGCAATCCCTGCTTCTCTGATACGATACATGAAATTAAAGAAAATATTGTTATCAAAAAACATCTGTGTAGTCAGATATTCACATCCCGCTTCCACTTTCTTTTTCAGGTTTGCAATATCATCCTGCTTGTTTGCAGAATCCGGATGAACCTCCGGATAACAAGCTCCGCCCACACAGAAGTCTCCGCTCTCTTTTATTAATTTTACCAGCTCCGATGCGTGAGCAAAATCAGTAAATACCTGTCCATCATAATTCTTTGGAATATCCCCACGAAGTGCCAGGATATTTTCAATCCCTGCATTTTTCATTTCAGAAAGTGCTGTCCGGATGCTGTCTTTATTTGCGCATACACAGGTCAGATGCGCAATCGTCGGAACTCCGTATTTTTCTTGAATCTCATTTGCAAGCTTGATCGTATGTCCTTTTGTGCTGCCACCCGCTCCATATGTAACACTCATATAACTCGGCCGTAATGCCGCAATTCCAAGTGCCGCAGCTTCCACACTTGCAAAATCTGTATCCTTCTTCGGTGGAAAAACCTCAAATGACAATGTTGCTTTCTCCTGCCCTATAATATCTCTTATCTTCATGTATTTCCTCCTGTCATTTCATCTTTTTTGTATATCTGCAGTTGGGATAATTCGTGCATCCCAGAAATTTACCATATTTTCCTCTTTTATATACTATTTTTCCGCCACATTTAGGACAGATCCGCTGAACTTCCTTATTATTTTTTCTGATATTCTGTGCTTCCTTAATTCTCTTAACATGCCCAACTCTCAGGTCGCTAGATGCTTCATTAATTGTCTTAATTCGATCCGCCAACTGTTTGATTTCATCTTGTGTAAAAACAGGTTCTTTATATGATTTTATAACCTTTTTCACCTGTAAGATATGAACCACATAATCTCTACTTTTTACTTTTATTGTTGAATTTGCTGAAAAAGCAACAATGGATATAAATTTTTCTTCCGACAATCCCAATATTGTGCTCAAATTTTTTATATGACCATAATTCTGTCGTATTGGATTATAAAATTTATATTTTTTACCATACATATTTTTTGTCCATTGCTCAGCATATGGACTTCCTGTAATCCATCCTTTATAATTCTTCGTCTCAATTACAAAAATTCCATATAAAGAAACAACAATATGATCAATCTGAGTACTTCCCTTTTCTGTCGGCAGCATCACATCATTTAAAATAATATAATCACTATCTGGTAATGTCGCTAAAACCACCGATACTTTCTTTTCCCCGATTATTCCTTTAACCTTTGCCTGCAGCCATCCAACTAATATACCCGCTACAGCAAAACCTATTATAACCCAAATTGGCCAGTTCATAACATACCTCCCCTTATACTTTTCTCGGATGCCCCTATTATATAAATTCTACAATAATATGACAATAAAAACATTCTTTTCTGCCACACCATGAAAACTTTCGAAAAGTTTGCTGGCGTAATCCCATATTTTCCTGTATAGTATATGGGTATGTAATTTGTTTGGAGGAGTTATCAAAAGATGAAAAAACGTGAATCATTTAACAACAAATGGGGATTTGTCCTCGCCTGTATCGGCTCAGCGGTTGGCATGGGTAATATCTGGATGTTCCCAACCAGAGTATCCCTCTATGGCGGAGGCTCTTATCTGATCCCTTACTTCATATTCGTTATCCTGATCGGATTCACCGGTGTGATCGGCGAAATGAGTTTCGGACGTGCTACCAAATCCGGTCCGGTCGACGCTTTCGGCTATGCCTGTGGAACAAAGGGTAAACAAAAACTTGGCGAACTTCTTGGTTTTATACCGGTACTTGGCGCACTTGCCATGGCGATCGGCTATACTGTCGTAATGGGCTGGATCTTAAAATATATGATCGGTGCATTTACCGGTTCAACACTTGCACCGGAAAATGTAGAATCCTTTGGTGCCGCATTTGGCTCAACCGCTTCTGCATTCGGCAATAACCTGTGGCAGATCATTGCACTCGCTGTCGGCATTATCATTCTGATGTTTGGTATCGGAAACGGAATCGAAAAGGCAAATAAGATCCTGATGCCTCTGTTCTTTATCCTGTTTATCATTCTTGCGATCTATACCGCCTGCCAGCCGGGTGCTGCCGAAGGATATAAATATATCTTTCGGATCGAGCCAAAGGTTCTCGCCGATCCAAAGACATGGATCTACGCACTTGGCCAGGCATTTTTCTCCCTGTCTGTTGCAGGAAATGGGACACTGATCTATGGCTCTTATCTGCCGGACGAAGAAAATATACCGGAAGCTGCCGGACAGGTTGCTTTATTTGATACGATCGCTGCGTTACTTGCAGCCCTCGTTATCATTCCGGTTATGGCAACGACCGGTGCGCAGTTAGACCAGGGTGGTCCGGGACTTATGTTCATCTATCTGCCTGCCCTGTTCAAATCTATGCCGGGCGGACATATCATCGCCATGATCTTCTTCGTTGCAGTATTCTTTGCAGGCTTGTCCTCATTGATCAATCTGTACGAAGCTCCGATCGCAACGATTCAGGAAAAGCTTGGATTAAATCGTAAATTATCCTGTGGTGTGATCGCAGGAATCGGCGTGATCGTATCCATCTGTATTCAGGGAATCGTATCCGGCTGGATGGATGTTCTGTCCATCTATATCTGCCCGCTTGGTGCAGGACTTGCCGGAATCATGTTCTTCTGGGTATGCGGTAAGAAATATGTAGAGGAGCAGGTAAACCTTGGACGTGAAAAGAAGTTCACAGACAAATTCCTGCCAATCTGTAAATATGTCTATTGCCCTATCTGCATTCTGGTTTTAATACTTGGAATCGCATTAGGCGGAATCGGCTAAAACAGGGATAATGCGAGATTCAGATACTTCTATTTATAACAATACCCCTATTGAATAACACACTACGATTTCTGTTCGATGCACATGCCTGATTCGTAAATGCTCCTGTGCAAACTCGCCCTTTGGGCTCAAACATGCACCCGCATTTACTGGCAATGTGCATTCTCACAACGAAATCTCGTTCATGTTATATCAATAGGGGTATTATTATAAATATAAAATATCTGAATCTCGGCATTACTCCTCGTCATTAGGAATGCCATTTGCCAGGTATTCATTCCACTTGGCGTTGTTACGCTCCAGTTCTTTTTTCTGCATGATGCGGTTGCGGTCTGTGAGGATCGCGAGCATCTCATCTACGACCTCCTCCATAGGAAGGGTCTGATAATGTGACAAATAGCCGATCATACGACCGGCTGTAAAATCTGTATTCAGATTCTGTGTTATAACCTCGCAGAATTCCACCGGATAGCCCCGGTCAAGCATCATCTGATATAGGTTTTTACTTGCTTCTGATCTTGGTTTCATTTATGATCACCTGACTATTCTTTCGATATATATCTGCATATCCAATTATGCATCCAAACGGTTCGCTGATCGTCCGATCTGCTCTCCCATTTTCACCAGTGTTTCCATTCCTGATCCGGTATGTTCCAATAAATCCCGATCCGGTATCACAACATTCTTCTGTGTCAGCAGAATGATCGTTGAACCGCCGAATTCAAATCGTCCTTTTTCAACACCCTTATGAACAAATCCCAAGCCTTGCTGATTATTACTGATCTTACCAACCATCAATGCCCCGACTTCCATCTGAAGAAGCGTTCCAAACCGCTCCGTCTTTATCAGACAATACTCTCTGGAATTCATCTTGTAGATCGGACAGACATCATTTGCAACCGGGTTCACCGTATGCAGAATTCCTGCTATCTTACGCTGTTCGGATTTTCTTCCATCTGCTGCATAGCAATACCTGTGATAATCATCTACCGTCAACCGGATCACATAAATATGTCCGTCCAGATACCTCTTAGCCAGCTTCTTGTCCTGCAACAACTGTTCCAATGTATACTCGGTGTGTTTAATAAGAAAATGTCCGTTTTCATGGATCTTATACACACTGACCTTTCCATCACTTGGGCTGACCAGCGCATTTGCATCCGGATTAACCGGTCGTTCTTCTGCTCTGATCTTTCGAGTGAAAAAATCATTATATGAATCAAATATCTGTTTCTCATATAAGGACAGATCAATGCCATTCTTCTTTACAAACCCCGGAACTGCCAGTCCTGAAATCCGGGTATCCAAAAATGTCCCGCCTATGCGGGACACTATCGGTGACAGAAAGGGACGGATCAGACACCTCGTCACTGCATGTCCATAGATAAATGCAAGCAGGCGATCCTGACCGGTCTCGCCCTGTCTTTTATGTCCTTTTCGATCTATATATATGATACTCATTTTCTTTTCTCCAATCTTCTCCTACCATATATGGAGCATTCGAAGCACCGCCAGCGTTACAACGCCAACGATGATCACCAGTGTGCGGTTCTTTGGTTTACGGAATTTGAAATTTGTAATAAACAGCAAACCGACCAGCAGTACCAACGCATGAAGCTGAGCATAAATTCCCGCTTACCAAGCATCGGCTTAAATACTGCCAGAAGTGGCAGAAGCACAGCCATAGATGTGATCGGAAGTCCCTGATAATATTTACGTTTTTCCTCTGTCTCATCCTGTCTGACTTCCTCAGAAACATTGAACCATGCCAGACGGATCAGGCCTGCCAGCACATAGAATAACAGGATCGCAACACCAGTCAATCCACGCATTCCCATGCGGTAGCAAAGGATTGCCGGTGAAACTCCAAAGCAGACAATATCCGCCAGAGAATCGATCTGGATTCCAAATCGTTTTTCAGCCTCTGTACGATCTTTCTTTGTCCGTGCAACCTTGCCGTCAAACATATCGCACAAACCGGAAATTGCCAGACATACAAGCGCCATCCGGCAGTCTCCATTTAATGAAAATAACATACCACCAATGGACACCATCAGACTGATATATGTAAGAATTACTGTATAATCATAAACACCTAACATTTCTCTACCACACTTTTCTTTTTTCTTCCAATAGTAAAATTTGCAACAATCGTAAATATCGCACTGAGGATCAGTTCTGTATAATACCCCAAGCCACGGGACAATACCATACCCGGCAGAAGAAGCATGCTTCCAAATACCGGAAGGAAGATATCAAGGAATATCTTCTCACTGATTCCCATTCCGCCCGGAAGCGGCAGCATATCAACTGCAACCGCGATCGAGCCCTGAAGAAGTATCACGGTAAACGCTGATGTTCCTTTTAATCCAAATGCAAGATATACGAACCAGGTTGCTGCAAACAACGCAAACCGCTGCACCATCGTAATGAGGAATACAACGATCAGCACCTTTTTATTTTCCTGCAAATAAACAGCAGCCCCCCGATACTGATCCATCGACTGAACCAGCTTCTTTGCTCTTGACTTTCTATGTTTTAATATATGGATTCGTTCTAACAAAATATGCCCTTTGATCATAATTGACTTCGCAAAATTCGGATGAAATGCAAATACAACCATAATCGCTACACACACCACATTCAATCCCATTCCGAGATAAAACCAGAAGATTGCATCCGATAAATACCGATGTATAAATCCCTGCCCGAAGATCACCAATGCAATACCAAGCAGTACCAGTACCATCTTGTAGATAATGGTTATAATCAACAATACCATCGTTGAGATGGAATCGGTATATCTTCTTTCTTCATATAGTAAACCTGTGCCGGCTGACCGCCTGATGCAGACGGAGTAATGCAGCTAAAGAAAAAGCCAACGGATGAAAATAAAAAGCAGATCCATTTCTTTACCTTTATACCAAGTGAATGCATCAGATAATGAATAATGATAGATTCTCCCCATATGAAGATTATTACACAGATAACGCCGGGAATCAACCAAAACGGGTTCACAGTTTTAATTATTTCGATGATCCGCCCCATATCCTTGCCATGAAACACACCATAAAAAGTTGCCGCAAAGATCAGAAGCAAAAAAATTATATTAAATATCCATTTTTTCTTACTCTCCATACGTCCTCATTTCCAATTTCACTGCCTTATGCATGAAGCATTTTTACTGTTTCTTTACCATGTCTTTGCCAATATCTGTTTTAGTATATCACAACGTTTGAAAAAAATGTTAAATCTGACATTAATATCACATTAATAATATTTAATGTTGTATTGCAAAGTGTTTTTAATTCCTTATTCACCTTCCATCGCTTATATGACAACACAACTGAAAAAACATTACAGAAAAGCGTATTTTTTATAATCCCATCTTGACGACATTTGTCGATAGTGTTTAAATAGATTCTGCTTCTAATGTGTGAAAAAACATTTTAAAATACTACTTTGGGATTATAGATATGAAAACGATACAGTCAAAAGAAATGGATATGTTAAACGGGGGATTAGTTGGAAAGCTGATCCTTTTTTCACTGCCACTTGCATTCAGCAGCATTTTGCAGCAATTATTCAACTCCGCAGATGTCGCTGTTGTCGGCAGATTTGCCGGAGATAATGCGCTCGCTGCAGTCGGAAGCTGTGTGGCTCTGGTCGGCATCTTTGTCAACCTGATCGTCGGTCTGGCTGTGGGACCAAATGCCGTCCTCGCTAATCTGATCGGGCAGAAACAGCGTGACAAGATCAACGATATGGTACATACGATCCTGACATTTGGCACAATCCTCGGACTTGGGCTTATGATCCTCGGCTTTGCCTCTGCCCGGATCATTCTGGAATTATCCGGTACTCCGTCCGGTGTTCTTGCCGAAGCACTGTTATATATCCGCATCTATTTCTTAAGCATTCCGTTTATGACCGTTTATAATTTTGGAGCTGCCATTCTGCGAAGCTTCGGTGATACCAGACGACCAATGTTCTATCTTATCATCTCCGGTATCGTAAATGTCATCCTGAATCTGATCCTCGTCATCTGCTTTCATCTGGGTGTTGCCGGTGTTGCCATTTCCACTGTAATCTCTAATATTATCAGTGCTGTTATGGTCATGGTATACCTTTACCGCAGAGATGATGAATTTGCATTCCGGTTCAACCGGATGAAGATTGTGCGCCCGTATCTGCGCAAGATCCTTCAAATCGGTATTCCATCCGGTATCCAGGGAACCATTTTCTCGATCTCGAATGTTTTTATCCAGAGTGGTATTAATTCATTTGGCAAATTTGCGATTGCAGGTTCTTCTCTTGCGCTTAATTTTGAATATTTTACCTATGACATTGCAAATGCATTTGCACAGGCAACGGTCACCTTCACCAGCCAGAACTATGGCGCAGGGAACATCAAACGCTGCAAGAAGGTGTTCTGGTTAAATATGCTGTTTGGCATTGTCTTCACAGAGATTCTCGCAGTTATCTTCATCGTATGGAGTGACTTTTTCGTCGGAATCTACACAGAAAGTACAGCAGTCGCTGCCTACGCTTTGATCCGTATGTATCATGTCTGCTCACTGGAAGGTCTGACCACTACTTACGAGGTTGAAAGTGCCGCTCTCCGAGGTATGGGCAAATCAGTGGAACCTGCAATCTTCACCATCTTAGGAACGGTTGTTTTCCGCTTGATCTGGCTTGGAACAGTCTTCCGTCTGCGGTCAACATTTGACTGGCTGCTGAATGTATATGCGGCTTCATGGATATTTACCGGATGCGCACTGTTTATCGTGTATGTAAGACATATGAAGAAGGTGGAGAGAAGACAGAAATCAGCACTTTAGGGACTATGAAATAATAGCTTCTTTGGTAGTTCTGATTAGCTGCCTTTTGCTCATAAATTATTTTATTCCATCCTCCACAATCTTACAAATTGCACCGCCATCTATAACTGCGATAATCTTGCCCTTGGCTGTTTTACCGATCCTGTCATACAACCGGCCGGCACTTGAAGACTCACCCTTGACAGTGAATGGACTGTTTGCAACATAACCACATTTACCAATGCCTTTGATCTGCACCATAATTGCTTCTGAATCAAACTCATTGTCCGGTTCCTTTTTCAATTTCACCTTCATACCCTTTTCCATAAATTCATTTCCCAGATAATGATTACATCCTGTAATTGTAAAATACATATCCTTCATATATACCGACTCCTTTCTGATCATATATTATATCGTGAGCATAGCTCACTCAATGCATTCCGCAAAATCAACATCCTTGCGAGCAAATAATTTTGCGTTCATTATATCTTGTTGCTTATGAATGTCCCTGTCTTCATGGCTTTATATTAGCAACTATCATGTCCAAATAAATGTACATCCGAAAATTTCTTTTCATCCACAATATATTATTTAATACTGCAAAGTCGCCAGACACCTGCATTTCTACAGGTATCTGTGACTTTGCATTTTACTCTAAATGAGTGGACCATGTATGCCAGTCATATGGATCATACTTGTTGATATCTACATAATAATCACCCTTCATTAACTCTTCGATCGTATTATATTCATTCAAAGCGAACTTACATGATGCAGAAGTTAATGTACTATAAGTTGGTTTATGCCAGCCTGTAGGATCAAACTTAAATTCTGAACTGTCCGATGCATACCCCTGAACCTCACATTCTACAAACTTACCCTGCCCCATAAAAATCAGTGTCACCACATGTCCTCCACTTACATTATGCGGCTTTTTACTTGCAGCAGAATAATACCGGCTATAATCATTATAAAAACCATTTTCCCCATCATATGAACAGGACAATATTATATAGGGATAACCAAGTTCTGTCATGGCATTTGCTACCGTTGACGCACCCCAGCATGTATACTCTGAATAACTATGACTACCGATCCAATAATTAAGTGCTGTATATGTTTCATAATCTGTCATATCGGGTGCGCATTGGGCAACATCTTTTAAAATACCTTTCAAACGCACCTCTCTATCATAGTTATACACAGGCTCTAAAAACGGATCATATTCCCAATACTTTTTACGGTTAAATTCTACAGAATTTGAAAATCCGTTCGACACCAATGTTACAACCTTCGTATCACCAAAATACACATCTACGGATTGTTTTTTATCTAGCAGACAGCTTACATTTACAAGTATATACCCAATATATCCTTGCTTATAAAGCGTCTGCTGCATTTTGTCTCGCACCGGCATTTCATCATAATATACCACCGATATGTTTGTCGCTACCTGGACATTTTTTCTATCTGGGATATATTGTGTATTTGAAAAGCTGTTAAATCCACATTTTCCATTATACTCTGTATGAATTACAACATCGTTTTTCAACTTCTGTTTAATAAAAATCGGGAAATAGCACTGTGCAAAATCCTTTGAGATTTTGTATGCTTCATCATTATAATTCGCATAATCTGTATATTTAAAAAAAGGAAACTCATCCGTTTTGTAAGCAAGATCTATTCCGTTTACTGTTTTAGTCGTCATATGATAATCAGGTATCGGTATCTTTTTCGTTACCTTCGACCACTTGGAATAATATGTTTTTCCGCCTATTTTTTTATAGGTACGTATGCGGAATGTATATGTTATTCCATATTCACTGACATATAGATAGAAGCCGCTATAATAAGTTTCTATCTTTTTTTTCGTTACCTTATCCCCTATGGTTCCATTGTTTCTTACCTCAAGCTCATACCCATCCATTTTCATAGTAGCACTATTCATATTCCAATCGAAATCTAACGTATCACCATAAGTATCATTTCTGTAAAATGTGCTTTTCAAACCTTTTATAGTAGGAAGTGCTACACTATATTCTATCGTCTTACTTCCTTTTATTTTTTTACCTTTATATTTGCCTTTTAAGGTTACTTTGATTTTATATTTACCCGGTTTGACCGGATTTTTAGGATATGTAATCTTATAATTCTTCGGTTTTAATTTCTTCCCCTTATACTTTACTGTAACTTTAGGTTTAATTTTCTTTCCTGTATAAGCATAAGTTTTTTTACTCGTAGTTACCGTCCATTTCGAAGTTGTACCTTTTGCATAAGTCTCTATATCAGCTCCCTGAAATGCAAATATACCGAATACTAATAAAATAACTACGGCTAGTAAAAGTCCTCTTTTTCCTCTCATATAACGTTTCTCCTCTCAGGGTATTACCTATATTCTTCTATCAGTCCAATGGCTTCTTTGATCATGCCGTCACAGTGCGGTTTCTTCTGACCACCCGCCTGTGCATTTGCCCTTAACAGATCAAAGCAATTAATCATACCATTATGATTCTCTTTCATTTTTCTCTGGAACTCTCCTACAATATGAGGATCTGAGATTCCCAATGCTCCGAGTACCATCAGTGCTCCTGTCACAGCTCCACATGTACTGCCTGACTTCATTCCTCCACCAAAATTTGTACCAAGTGCCTTCATCTGGCTCTCCGACAAACCAAGCTCCTCTGCATAGGTCATCATTATCGTTTCCGCACAGTTCGGACACCTCTCATTATTTCTTAACTGCATTGCTTTTTCTATGTGTTTATCCATAAAAAACCTCCTGATTATCATTTGTAGATTCGGATATAAAAATACCCATTTGTCATTGTTTTTATGAGCAGCATGCTTTTCGGTAAAAATTATCTGCTGAATTAAAAATATCATTGTAAACTTATTATACAAGATACAAATACCATCGCAAATACTTTTTCATCATTTTCAGAAACTATACAATCTGCATCCATATCGCAGGTAATGATCTGCTCCTCAAAATCTAAAAAAAATCTTTTTCACTCCACCATTTGGGACCGGATGTATTTATAACAAAGCCATCGCATATATTTAATAGCAACGACAACCTATGATTAACATTTATTGTTTCATATGCCTCAGAATGTATGTAGAAATATGAATTAATCAACGATTTAAACATCTCTCCAGATGTTCTGCCCTTATTTCTAAATTCATTATAATCCAATACTCTCTTTTCTGAAAAATCTTTATCTATGCCCACTAAAGTACTTGCACATTTTCTCCATGTTTTACCAGTCTTATAAAATGAGAGAAAATATAACTTTTCAACATTCACATCAATACCATCAACATTATATTTGCATGGCTTATAGAAATATCCATCATACAAAGATGACAGCTCCCATATGCTACGAAGCACTTCTATAACATCTTCTGCATTACTTTCAAGTGATATCATAAATTTCTTTGTCTCTTGTATCAGATTACCGGATACATTTTGAAAATCAATATTTGGGGGCTGCATGATATTAGTATTTGCATTTGGTTTTGTTTCAAATTCAACTGTAATCCTCAATTCCAACCTCCTATTGTTGTTTTACCCAAACTTCAAAGAAACTCTTTTCTCTATCCTTCTTTTCAGGGTAACTTGTAATAAAACCTTTCCTTTGTAGTTGTGATAATAATTTTTCATTATGACCATTTACATCAATTGAAATTTCTTCCTTATGTCTGGATTTATTATCACTAAGCTTACTCCACTCACCCCCAAGATCCGTTAATAATCTCGAAATTTCTGCAATACTATACACTTGCAAATGATTTACAAGCAACATATGTCTTCCTGCGTTATCCAAATTTTTCCATGCATATTCAACATATGCCTTATCTACATTAAATTGATTATTGGCAATAGTCTTTGCCAGATTTTCAGTCATACTACTTGCAGATATTTTTTCCAATATTCCACGCTTGTACTTTTTATCAATAGTCGTATCATTCAGTAACATAACAATTTCTCTTTCGTTCAGTGGAATAGATGGCAAATCATTTACAAAGTCATCAATATATTCTTTACAATATACTCCAAAACTATCTTTTGCAAGACTTCTAATCTTTTCAATCTTTGATACGGTATATCTTATATAATGCTTTCTGATTAATAAATTTATTTTGTCCACCGGAAGTTTTGATACATCAAACTCAATTTCTTCATCACATTTATAATTATCTGCTATTTGTTCCACTGTTTGTACTGTAATTTCTGAATTAGTGATAATATTCTTTATACAATCATTGTCTATCTTATCTGTCTTCTCTGACTTTACAATGTCACTACAGTTTTCATTAACCCAGACTGACAGTTCAGTGGTAATACCAAATTCATTATAATAAGATTCGAAATTCTTCCAAGTGGAAGAAATACGGCTATTTTCAAGTAAATAATTCCAAATTTCTTTCCTTTTTTCTTTTTCAACATTATTCTCACAACATTCATCCAGGTTGTCCCAGTTTACTTTTTCCTTATCCAATACAGCTATGACAAGTTCAATATTTGTATTTGCCAAACGTTCTATGATATCTTCTACCGCACTTATTTCCTCAGAATTATTCTCATCTATTCCCAATACAAAATGATTAATATAATCTTCAAAATTATCCCAAATCCTTTTATTTAAGACATTAATTTCAGCATTTAGAATAGTTGTATAATGTGCGTTCTTAAGCCCATCTGCCAAATCCGAATGATAAAAATTTATTACCGATGAAACCATAGAATTATTTAACTCATACATATCGTTTTGGTATATATAATTTAATACTTTCGCGTCTGCACCTACATTATTAATTTTTCTGAATACTATCGCCTGTCTTGATATTACTTCGATTAGTACATCCGCTGATACTCCATTTAAGCATGCTAATGATTTTTCATCTTCAACGATAAAATTTTTTATGCAATTCGAGCGATCTACTTCATCCATTATTACAATTTGATCCATAGTTGCATTATTTAAAATTAACGACAAATATTTATATTTAGTCTCATCCAACAAAGAAACATCCTGCGCAATATTTTTCCACATATGGCGGTAGTATTTACACAATTCACTTACAAACTCATTAACATTTTGACCTCTCTCAATATATTCTTTTGTAAATTGATAATGTTCCACTCCTTTGTCCAATTCGAAACCATCAAAATAATACTTTTTATTAGTTTTCTCTGAACATTGGATAAGCATAAAATCCGTAAGTATATAATTTAATGTCTCTGTCTGCCTATACTCAGCATCATAAATACGATCACTCACCTGCTGCAAATTTTTTATTTCAAATGCGAAGTTCTTTGCTCTATTGCGCATACGAATGCTACGTAAATAATCATTCTCATCCTTCGTAATACTATTGGGATGGAAATAATTAATATAATCTGCATAACTCTCGTTATATATCCATTTATAAGTAAAAACTTTAAAAATCCATATTCACTTATTCCTTCCGGAAGAAAATCCTCTCCAAACTCAGCAATCAACTCTTTTAATGAGTATCCATCTATTTTGGCAATCGTCACTTCCAAATTTTGTATTTCTAAAATCAATTCTTGCTTTTTAGGGCCTTCGCTGAATTGCAAATCATTCATACGCTTTAAATATTTGCTACCCTCTGATGCCATTTTTTGTTTGATATTACTTACAGTATGCGATTGCTCATAATAACCATTAGATTCATAATATCCAATAATTAGCTGGTTAATGTTCTCAAATTTAGTTAAATCAAAATCCCCTTTAAGTATTTCTCCATAAGAATATTTACTTCCATTATTTATCTGCAAATTTTTTATTGGATAATATGTTCCATTGTCATATGATAAAAATCCCAAAAACGCATGCTTAATTTCTCGCAACCCGAAAAGAATATCGTTATGTACATTTTCTAGAATTTTTCTTTTAGGTACTATTAGCTCTTCAAGTTTTTCCTTTTCGGCATTGACATAAGTTCCTTTCTCCTGAAAAGCCTGCTTAACTATTCCTCTCTCAGCCTGTAATTCAGCAAATTCTTTCGGATATAGATTTTTAAATGTAATCATCGAAAACATTTCTTCATCTTTAAGTTTCGTCGTTTTTAATGTTCTCTTATATACAAGAAATTCATTGCATATATTAGTCAACACTCTCATATCTTGTACAAAAGGCGAAATCTTCCATATATAGCGATCAGATATATCATAATTTTTGCTTTTATATACACCATCTGCACCTTTTTCAAATTTTAACAATCCTCTTAATATTTCCCCAGAGTTTGTTGCATTGATATAAGGAATCACTGGAACAATGAAATCAAAAAACTTGGTTCGCTCCTCGTCTTTGAACATATCATCTTTTATCGCATATATAAATACAACTTTGCGTTTAATATTATCATAATTATTTATGACCGTATTTAATTCACGTAGTTTTATAAAAATATTAGGTTGGTTGAACCTGTCCAAATCCTCAATAAAAACAGTATCATAAGTTGTACTTTCAAAGAAATAGACAATTTCATCTAACGACTTATCAAAGATTGATTCCTTTTCTTCTTTCTTAGATATACTTGCCTTATCACCCAAGTTAATATTAGCAACTCTGAAATTTGACATCACATATTTAAGAACTGTTGTAATCAATAACAATACAACAAAGATTGTTACTATAAATACAGCATACGATGACCATTGATTAAGGTGAAAAAAAGCTCCATTATTAATGACTGTATTTTTAAAGTCTTCCAAAACATTCGGATTAATTTCAAAATAAACAACTGATGCTACGACAGTTAACATCAATAGCGAGAAAAACATTTTCCAATAGGATAATTTCTTAATCTTTCTATATCGGCTTTGTGGAATTTTGCCCACATCCACTCTGTAAAAAAGTTGTTTAAGAATCCCTTCCTCTATTACATTTTCATCAACGTCATCTAAAGTCCAATCATCAGCTAATGAAGATGTGTTATCATCTTCTCCATTTACTGATTTTGTTGGCGTTGAAAATGCTGCCAATGATATGGACAAATATTTTGTCTTAGGATATTTTTCCAGATACGTTTTTATAACACTACTTTTTCCCGCCCCATACGGACCTGATAATGCTATATTTTTTACCTCTTTATTCTTTATCGCCCAATGAAGTGCTCGTATATATTCTTCACTATTCTTTGTATCTGATTCTGGTGTTAAGTCCCTGTATCCAAACTTCCCCTCCGGGCAGCCATTTTTCTGTTGCCCAGAAATTAAATTTTGTATTTTTTCTTTTAGATTCAATTCTTTCATTTTTATCCTTTCCGGGCATCGTATGCTCTGCTATTTTTTCACCGGTTCTCTCATCTCTCGATATATAACCCCAGCCAATGCATTCATAATTGCATCATATTTAGCTTTATCTTCAAACAAAGACTGGTAGCTCTCCTGAGACTCCATATAACTATCCATTGCAACAGTTCCAAAAGCATTGGGGAAGATAGTCTGCATGAAGATAAGTGGATCTGTTGTGCGTGCTGAATTAGCAAGTTTCTCGTCTTTTGCTAATTTATCATGAAGAGCTCCAAGCATAACTCTATCCGCATCCGTGAAATCGCCCTTGAATTTTTCATTCACTTTTTCGAGAATTTCATCCAAAGTGCTCTTTTTCTTTAATCCCTGTTTTCCTTTATCTGTAACAGTTTCGTATTGACCATCCATATTTTCAAGTTGTATGACTCCTTCAAATGTCTTTTTTATCTTGTAATATTCAAGTTCCAATTTGCCATCAAGATCTACATCCTCCTCTTTTTCCGCTGGAATAATATCTATCAAATATCTAAGGAATAAATACTCATGATGCATCTCTCTGTCAAATATACGAACCACCTGCGATATATAGCTGTACCATTTTACAAGACTTCTCGCTTGTCTTCTAAACAGATAGCGTTCTTCTGGATTTTTAAGGTTATATCTATCAGCTACTGGTTTTAAAACACTGGTCATCTGCCCCATAGAATTCTTCTTTTGCGCACCAGGTCTATTCCATACCTCAATGAATCCAATAATGTCATTATCATTGTAAATAGCATAATCACGTAACTCTCGTTGTGTTTGATACATCAGGTCAACATTTACTTCCTGTTCCAAGCTTGTCTCCTGATAGAACGGCCGGAATGCATCCAATATCTCTTCCTTCGTATTTGCAAAATCGAGTATAAATGTATCTACCTTGCCTGGACATGTTCGATTAAGTCTTGAAAGTGTCTGCACTGCTTTTACTTTCTTAAGTTTTTTGTCAACAATCATTGTATGTAGCAATGGCTCATCAAAACCAGTCTGATACTTTTCAGCGACTACAAGAATATTGAAATTATCATGGAACTCGGTTTTTGTCTGTGATTCAGATATATGACTTCCATCACGTCTCACATTTAATCCCGTCTCTGTATATTCCTCATCGCCATCTTCTACACTTCCTGAAAATGCAACTAATACATCCATATTGTCATAGTGATGATTGGCTATGTATTTTTTTAGTTCATAAAAATATCTTACCGCTGCCAATCTGGAATCTGTAACAACCATCATCTTCCCTTTTCCACCAATCTTATAACGGGTAGTGTCTTGGAAAGTCTCTACTATAATTTCAGCTTTCTGACTGATATTATACGGATGTAGCTTTTCATATTTTTTTATTGCTTTTGTTGCCCTACTCTCTGGCAGTTCTGGATTTTCATCTGTTTTCTTTGCAATCTTAAATCAAGTACTATATGTCATATAATTCTGTAATACATCCAAAATAAATCCTTCTTCAATTGCCTGTCTCATACTATAAATATGAAATGGATAAAAGCCTTCTTCGCCATCAGATGCTGGTGTACCAAACATCTCAAGAGTTTGTCCTTTGGGTGTTGCTGTAAATGCAAAGAATGATAAATTCTTGTGTTTTCCATGTGTTATCATTTCCTGCACTACCTTATCATTTTTATCAACTTCATCTTCAGCAATTCCCTCAATCTCCGCATATTCTCGTAATGCTTCCTCTGTATCTGCAAGAGCTGTTTTTAATTTCAGTGCTGAGCTACCAGTCTGAGAAGAATGTGCTTCATCCACAATAATCGCATAATTTTTCTTTTCACTTTTATCAACTTCGGTATAGATTACAGGAAACTTCTGCAATGTAGTTACAATAATACGAATTCCATTATTTAAAGCATCCCTCAAGTCTATTGATTTCTTTTTATACCTTGAATGTAATTCCACGATGTTTAAAACCATGTCTTAATACATAGATAAGACCATCAGCATCACACGCATTATTAAATGCAAGACAAAATTTTCTTTCCGGATTATCTGCATTTTGCATGACAAATCGTTTCCAACAATTCTCCTGTGTAGCTTTAATAAATCTAATTAACGTATCCACATATAATCCTACTGTAATATGCATTAGGTGTAATACCAGCTACATTAAGAAATTTTTTGGTTTTAACCAATCCAACGGATGCCATATCCCTGATAAATGAATTAATAGTCATTTGATGGTCACTTAATTTTCTCAGGTAATAAATATAAAATAGCACCTGTTTTATCAATAATGGCATACGTGAATAAGTTAATAGTATTGGCGTATTTGAAATTGCATTTTTATTGTAGTTACCAAATTGCGGATAACTATTAACAATCGCCACAGTCTTATTCAACGCCACATTATAAGTAATTATATTGTTTTCTAAATTCCAAACTATGGAATACAATTCCTCTTTATCATTTCCTGATAACACTGAATTTGAATTTACCATAGCTCCAAATCTATTAAACGGGGGTAACATCTGATTAAGTTTAGTTATTACAGCTTTTTTATCCATTAATGTCAAGTCTGAACTTTCTCCTTAATTTATTCAATTTATTTTATCACAAAATTACAATTATCACCAAGATATACTATGTCAATACTTTTAATCTAGCTTCACACTTTTATCACTCTATAAACAACCCTTGTAAAACTTAAACCTACCCATCTAACAGTCACCAAATATCCCCAAATAATCCCCATCAAAAAGGCTAAAGCCCCACAAATGGCTTAGTTAAGCCATTTATGGGGCTCTGTTTACTACTCAAACTCTACAAAGACTAACGCTTTTTGTTTAGGAATTATTCTCTGTAATGTTTCTCGTTCTTTTGATTATTTGATATATCCATATTATCCTGCCTATACGAGCTAATGTTATCATTTTGTTATCGGCATTGATAACACCTACTCGATAACTGTGGATAATAACTATATGTAGCATGTCAAATTATAAGCTATTTTGCTTA
The DNA here is from genome assembly GCF_003480025.1 of Clostridium sp. AM46-21. Classification (NCBI taxonomy): domain Bacteria; kingdom Bacillati; phylum Bacillota; class Clostridia; order Eubacteriales; family Clostridiaceae; genus Clostridium; species Clostridium sp. AM46-21. The sequence continues at coordinate 135,224 of NZ_QUIB01000004.1, read as the reverse complement.
GAGATTCAACACAAAACTGAAATTTTACTTTTCCTTATATTCATCTGGTATTGCTATTTGAAATGTTTCACACAACAGCATCACATCATGCACATCATTTTTATCGTGTTCATATCCCAAATGAAGCATTACCTGACTCAATGGTTCAATACAAGAAACAGTTATATCTCCAACTTTTCCAATACCGGAAAAAGTTTTTGATGGAAATATATCTCCCTCATAAACAATTCCGTCATCTGTAAATTCAAAACAATGTAAATCAATGATTCTTTGTTTATCATCTTTCCAGACAGTATGACCATCCGTTGTATAATCAGTATTTACTTCCTCAAATCCATGCTGCTTAATCACATAAATATAATCATGATAATGTTTCAGTTCAACAAACAAATCAATATCATTGTGTATTCTTGATTCTCTTTTAAGAAGTGCATCAACACCCCATCCGCCATCTAAATATACTTTAATTTCGTTTTGCAAAGCATATTTTATAATTTCACATGCATCTTCTGTACGTACCATAATCTATCCTCCAAATTCAAATCTTTGTATGCTTTCCAACTCACTAAAAGCCTGAAATTTGTCAGTCTTTCATCCTTTTTGTTATCAATCACCAATTAGCTGTAATCCATTAGGATTTAGCTGATATATTTTATCGCACACCTCTTCAATATACTTTCTATCGTGAGAAATGCTAATGACAGCCCCCGGAAATTCTCGGAGCATTTTTCTTATTACCGGACCGGACAATGGTGAAAAATTTCTTGTCGGTTCATCCAGAATAAGAACATTTGCACCACTTAAGCTCATCCTCAAGAGAAGCACTTTCGCCTTTTGTCCGCCTGATAACTCCCGAATCGGATGCTCCATTTCATCTGGTGTGTATTTAAGTGAACCAAGGTATGTTCTAATTCTTGTACGCTCTTCTTTATCTCCTGTTTTATCAAGGTAATCAACCGGTGTAACATCCAAATCCAGCAGGTCTTCATAAGTTTGAGGCATATATTCTGCTTTAATGTCATTCCGATTTAGGAGTTCTTCCGCTATCTTTTTTAGAAGAGTCGTTTTTCCTGCCCCGTTGGCTCCTATCATACAGATTTTTTCTGAACCTTTTATTTTTAAATGAATTCCTTCTGCTAAAATTCTTTTGCCATCCGGAGTCACAAGCTTTGAAAGTTCATATTCTATGACCGTTTTTCCTGCGGGAATGTGTGAGTTTTCATCCCCTAATTTGACAAAGATTGCTTCTTCCTGTTCCGGCATCTGAGTCATATTTTCATCTTCTTTTTCAAATCTTCGTTCCATTGCCTTAACCGTATGCATTTTGTCCTTTAAGTTTTTGGCAACAGACGGTGCTTGTCTGGTACAACTTCTTAATGCACCTTGTACACTCTGCATAACTCTTTGATATTTTTCATCGCGAATCTTTTTCTCCCTACGGTCACTCAGTGCCCGCTGTTTTTGGATTTCAAATTTATGAAGCCGTTCTTCCACATAGCGTCTATAGGGAAGCTTTGCCACGGTATATCTCGCCTTTGTTTTTCGTATAATCTGCTCGATATGTATCACCATGTTGGCAGTACGCTCTATCAGCGTTTCATCGTGTGAAATAAAAAGCACAATGTGCTTCCAGTCATTTATGATTTTTTCCAGTAATGTAAGCGTCGCAATGTCGATGTCATTGGAAGGTTCGTCCAACAACAGCACAGAAACATCGCGAATGAAAAGCCTCATAAGTTGTGTCTTGACTTTTTCGCCTCCTGAAAGACTACCCATTGTCTGGTTACTGTAGAAAAAATCATTTTTCATTCCAAATTTTCCCGCAATAACAGACAATTCTTTAGGCGTTTTCTCCCAGAATATTTCCTCTTCAGAAAAATATTCGTATATTGTTTTTTCCTTATCTTCATCGAGCATCTCCTGCGGAAGATAACCAAGACGTTCGTGTCCCATTATCCTTTCCCCATCTGCTTCTATATAGTTTTCTACAAGCGACGGATTGTATATCCACTTCATTAATGTCGATTTCCCATTTCCCTCTTCTCCAATAATAACTGCCTTATCTCCATCATTTAGCACAAGGTTGAAATCATTAAGAATTATTCTCAGGTCTTTTTTATGTGTTAAATTTAATTTTTTTATCTGCAACATTAAAGTTTCTCCTTTTCGAAGTCTGAGCCAATTATTATTTTGAACACACAAAAACGAGTCTTTTTTGCATACGCAAAAATAGACTCGCTAAATAGCCCCTTATTTCTTTTCCAAAAGGAAAACAAAGGAAATGCCTCTTGCGATAATCCAACTTAAGCGTACACAAAACAAACCTATTCTCTACAGGCTCAATAACTATATGTGTCTTACTTAAATCAAATTATCTATTAATCATTTCCTCACCTTACACAAAATGTGCCTTTCTTTCTTCTAATGGCAATACTATCATACTGTATTTTTTGTGTCAATACATTTCACCTTATGGAAGTGCAAATTAAAATTTTCACTTCCTAATTATACATCCAACCATTACGAAATTCAATCTTTCACAACCTCTTTACAACCACAACCACAGCACTCCAGCAAACGCAGGAGCACCATACCGTAAAACGCTTATGTGTAAATCAACTCCGTTCCTACAACTTCCCTCACACAAGCCTGAATATTATTCATTCTTCCAATCCATTCGTAGGGATTATCTTTCTTTAATTGTTCCGTCACATCTTGTCTGTCGGCATATTCCTTTACCAGTCGAAGAAACATATCCTCTGCTTGCTTATCGACTTCTGCAAGATAACTATGCAGCTTTCCGCTTGTCAGCAGGTTCATATATAACACTTTATAGTGTTCCTTTAAATGCCTTGCATGTCGTTTCCCCCATAAACCAATCGGCTCTATTTCTTCTTCGGCTGGTACTGTGATGTTCGGCAATAAATAATCACCCACCTGTCTATAAGTTCCGCCCATTTCTTCAAAAATTGTCTTTGTCATTTTCCTTTTCCTCCTGTGATTTTTGTCTATCGTGATCGTGTATTATCACGCTTGCGACCTTTAACTGTTCTTGCCTGCTCCAACAAATCATCTATCTGTTTGCGACCAAAAACCTTACGGAGCAGGCTGTAATCTTTATTTTCTGCTTTTAGGATTTTGTTTTCTTCGGTCAATCTTTCATTGACTTTCTCCAAACGCTGATTGGTGCGGTATAACTGTGCATTCGCTGTATTCAGCCTATGATAGTTGTCCCACCCCTCAAAGCAGCGGGCAAGCACCGTTTTGACAAGTTGCTTCAATTTCCTTACAACCGGCTCTGCCATTTTGGTTTATATGCTTGCAGTCATAAATTTCTCTGGTTCTGGCAACTGATATTTCGGTGCAGTATCAAGCTCTATTTCAAGATTTGACAGCTCGTCTTTTGCCTTATCATAGTTCAATACTCGTTCCGACAACACATCAAATTCAATCTGTTTCTGCTCGATTTTCGCACCTAATGCCGCCACTTCTTTTTCTCTTTCCTGCTTTTTATAATCCAAAACAGAAAGATGTTTTTCGTGTGTGCCTAAATGTTCCCACTCAATCCCATAACGTTCCATCACCGCCGCAAGCTGTTCTTTTTCGGACTGTATCCATTGCGACCACTCCGTATCGCCACGACTGCCGCCCTTAAAACCTTGCGTTGCAAGAGCCTGCTTTAGTGACACTCTTGTATCAAGTCCACGCTTGCTGCCTGTGGTAAAAGGTACAAAATCTATGTGCAGATGTGGTGTAGCTTCATCCATATGCAGATGAGCCGAGAACACCCGAAGCTGTGGATTTCGCTCCTGAAAACCCTGATAGTATTCATCTAAAATCTGCTTTGCCAGTTCTCCGTTTTCCGTATCGGCGTTCATATTTCCCTTACCGCCCACCTGTAAAATGATTTCGTGGAACGGTTTTTCCTGCTTGGAACTTCGGATTTTTTCATAATAATCTTTTATCTTTCGGTCTGACCTTATCTGCTTGGCATTGTATCTTTCCAATGCTTCATCAAACAATTCGTGATAAACTGTCTTTATATTTTCATTGCAGTAGTCGATATTGAGATGAGTACGAGTTCCGTCTACATTTTCTGCTCGGAACTTTCGGCTATTGTGATTGACCGAGCCTTTACCGACCATTGCACTTATCGTTCTCTGCATTTTTTCATCTCCCATCTGTAAATTTCAACATTCTCAGGTTTGTTACTTTTGTCAAAAGTAACGCAAAAGCACTTTTGACGGGTACACCCATCAAAAATGCGACCTGTAAACAGGTTTTGCGCTCCGAAGGCTCTCCGAGGGGTGAGCGTGTGCCGGTGGCACACACGCCTGCGAACCGACCGAGCCAGCAGGCGAGACCAAAGAGCCGCCTTTGAAAAGGCACTCTCTGCACACTCCCCTAAACTTTATCCGGTGTCAAAGTGTGACGATGGTGACAATGTTTTTCACAGCGTGCTGCTCTCAAAAACATTGACACCTTTGACACCGTTTGTCACGCCGTCTGCTCGGTTTCTTTCCAAAGTGAAACCTTTCTTCCGTCGTGTGTGCGGCTGTTCTGATAACGGATACCGTAATCACGAAACAGCCTGCTTGCGTTGATACTGAGCCTTAAAGAAAGTACATTCGGCTTTATATCCACCGCAAGCCTTTCGCAAAGTTCCGAAGCAGTTCCTTCCCATCTGTCACTTTCCGAAAAGAGCGTATCCGCTATCTTCTCAAGCAGAGGTTCGGGCGGTTCTTTCCACATCTCCGTTTCCGATTTTGCAAAGTTCCACACCAATCGCTCGCTGTCCCTTACAAGATGGATTTTCATATCCTGCTGGTCTCTGCCAGCAACATCAAGTGTGGCATTGTTGGAAGTACGCTTGTCCTTACTGAGAACAAATGCACCGTCTGCCGCACCCATCAGACCATTCGTGCCTGAAATCATATCGAATATATCTTCCGATTTTTGTTTGCGTGTATGATGAACAATAAGCATTGAAACCTTGTAACTGTCTGCCAACGCTTTCAGCCTTGCCACAACATCATAATCACTTGCGTAGCTGTAATCTGCTCCGCCTGCTTCACGCACACGCTTTAAGGTGTCTATGATAATCAAGCCTGTGTCTGGGTGTTCCCTCATAAACCCTCTTATCTGTTCTTCCAGTCCGCCATTGACCGTTTTACATTCCGTTGCGAAATACAGATTGCCTGTCTCCTTTGCACCGAACATCTGAAACAATCGCTTCTGCAAACGTGGGTAATCATCTTCAAGGGCAAAATAAAGCACCGTTGCCTTACGCACCTTATACTCCCAAAGCGGTGTGCCTGTGCTGATATGATAGGCAAGCTGTGCCATCATAAAGCTCTTTCCCACTTTCGGGGAACCTACGAAAAGGTAAGTTCCCCTTTGGAGCAGACCGTCGATAAGTGGTGTCTGAACCTCAAACACCGTATCATACAGCGTTGTCATTGATACTGTTTTCAGATAGGAAGGGTCTAACTGTCTGAGTATTTCCCTTTGCATTTCTTCAAAAGATTGCTCGTACCCCTTGAAATCCGTATCCTGATTGACTATACTATTGTCAGTACATTTGGAAAGTGACTGTTCCGCATCTGTTGCCGCAGATACATTTGGAATAGTCATTTCTTTTTTATTCTCCATTCGCATCCTCTCCTTTCAAACCGCCGAGAATAATGGAAATCAGTTCTATTACACTCAGCAGTTCATCATCCACACCTTTTCCTGCTTCAATCCTTTTCAGTTCCGCAAGGACTGTGGCAAATTCCGTTTTCAACGCCTTATACACTCTCGGATTGCCCTGTACCACCACATCCTGATTTAAGCAACGGCGGTAACAATACTCCTGTTTTGGCAATCCTGATAGAGCTACAGCTCTGTTAATGAGTTCGTTTTCTTCGGGCGATACTCGAAACCCTACTGTGATATTCCTCCAACGATTTTTGTTATCTCTGTTCTTAGCTGACATTTTCAAAATCTCCTTTCCCTAAATCATCTAATTTTTCTGCCATCTCAATCTGCTTTGACGGAAAGAGGTGTGCGTACTGATAAGTAATATCAATACTTTCGTGACCAACTCGGTCAGCAATCGCCACCGCAGAAAAGCCCATATCAATCAAGAGTGAAATGTGGCTGTGACGGAGATCGTGAATGCGGATACGCTTCACGCCTGCCGCCTTTGCCCCTCTGTCCATCTCGTGATGAAGATAGCTTTTCGTCACCGTAAAGATACGGTCTTTCTTCTTCAATCCGTAAAGCATACCGAGATATTCTTTCATTTCCTCACACAGAAACTTCGGCATTTTAATCGTGCGGTTGCTCTTTTTCGTTTTCGGAGAAGTAATCACATCCTGCCCTTTCAAACGCTGATAGGATTTATTGATTGTGACTGTTTCCTTATCAAAGTTGAAATCTGCCGGAGTCAAAGCTAACAGCTCGCCCTCTCGGATACCGCACCAGTAAAGCATTTCAAACGCATAAAAGGAAACAGGCTTGTCCATCATCTCAAAAGAGAATTTCTTGTATTCTTCCTTTGTCCAGAACAGCATTTCCTTGTGTTCCTCACGTCCCATATTTCCCACCTTTGCCGCAGGATTGGAACGCAGTTCATAGTAGCGGACAGCGTGATTGAAAATGGCGGACAACTGATTGTGCAGCGTTTTCAGATACGTCTGTGAATAAGGCTTTTTCTTCTCATCACGATAGGCAAGCATTTCATTCTGCCAAGTAATAATCTCCTTTGTGGAAATCTCGCTGATTTTCAGTTTCCCGAAATACGGAAGTATCTTTGTGCGTATGATATGCTCTTTGGTAAGCCACGTGTTTTCCTTCAAACGGTTCTTCACATCATTGATATAAAGCTCCGTAAAGGCTTCAAAACTCATATCAAGGTCTGAAGAAGTCTGCAATTTGAACATTCTTTCCCATTCCTGTGCTTCTCGTTTGGTAGCAAAGCCACGCTTGCATTTCTGCTTGCGTTCCCCTTTCCAGTTCACATACCTTGCCATCACATACCAAGTACCGTTATCTTCATTCTTAAATACCGGCATTTACATTTCCCCCTTTCCTGCTCCGTAGAGCCTTTCGTAAAAATACTGGCGATTTACACGCCCTGCAATCGTAATAAAGCCCTTTGCTTTCAATTCCTCATTTAATTGTCTGATGAGTTTATATGCATAAGGTTTTGATACGTTTAGTTCCTGAGCCACATCTTCGGCTCGGATAAATCTGTTTTCCATATCCTTTTTCTTCCTTTCTTAAAATAATTTTTTGCTTGCCGCTTTCTCCGTGTTAAAGTTCCAACAGGCACTCCTGCTTGTCGGCAGGCGCTGTGCTGTCCCAATGCACCGCAGTACATCAGGCGCTCGCTCGTATAGGGGTTCCCGAAAAGTCGGAGACTTTTGGGGAAGAGGAGGAGCAGTGCAGCGAATGAGCTTTTGTGCTTGCACACAAGCGAACGATACGGAACTTGCTCCGACGAGGTCTTGGCGGTTTGGCTTTTCGGACGGTCATTCAGTTGTCGCATTAAGCATATTTGTTTAATTCGTAATTTATTTTACTAAACATATTTGCTATTGTCAAGTGGTTGCAAAGAAAATATTAAACATTTTTGTTTCGGTTTTTCTTGACTTCCACTAAACATTTCTGCTATACTTATTTCACTAAATATAAAAGGAGCGTATCATTATGGCTATCAGCGAAAGAATACATTTTTTCAGACTAATGCGTGGTATGACACAAAAGTATCTCGGTACAGCAATCGGTTTTCCAGAAAAGAGTGCTGATGTGCGTTTGGCACAGTACGAAACTGGTACACGCAAACCGAAAGCAGACCTTACAAATGCATTGGCACAGGTGCTTGATGTTTCTCCACAGGCTCTTGATGTTCCTGACATAGACAGCTATATCGGTCTTATGCACACTCTGTTTACCCTTGAAGATATTTACGGTCTTACTGTCAGTGAAGCAGACGGAGAGGTATGCTTAAAGGTCAACAAGGACAAAGGCAGAGAAGCATATGAACTCCTCAAAATGCTGTATGCTTGGAAAGAACAGGCAGACAAGCTATCTTCCGAAGAAATCAACAGAGAAGAATACGATAACTGGCGTTACCATTATCCAGAGTTCGACACCACACAGCGTTGGGCAAAAGTTCCATCACAGGAATTAAGTGACGCTCTCGTGGAAGCATTCAAAGACCACTTGAAAGATAAATAAGCACCTACAGGACCTGCCACTGGCAGCTCCCTACAGATGCTTTGGCAACGACAAAAAAGCCCTTAACTATGGTTATTAACCACAGCTAAGGGCTTAGTTTATAATATGGAATTTGTTCAGAGCCAAGCTCCGAACTTTAGTCTGCAAGCCACCTGTTAATTGTTCCGTTACCCATAAACCACTGGATAACAAGAATAATGGCACTTGCTATGACTGTTATCAATTTGTTATCAAAAGACTAATCGAAATCGCTGAAACCCGCATAAACACTGGCTTTTTTAAGCAACTCGATTTATTCCCACTCCCCGCAGAGGAACTTATTATCCCTGTGAAGGCTTGATTTCTAGAGCTTTTAATGGCTATTATTCCGCCTTTTATCACAATTATTTTATATTTTCAAAAATTTAGGTATCATATGGGTATCAAAATTCCTATTAAAATCTAGGCACCAAATGATATAACATTCAAGTAATATATTGCTTTACAATATTTACAAAAATAGCAGTTGTATATCTACTCACTAAACTGCATCTTAACTTGTAAAATATTGTTAAACAAAGGTTCATTCCCTATTATTAATATACATAATCGTTCCCTTGCTCTAGATACTCCTTGAAACCAAAGTTTATAAAATATGTAATCAGGATTTGGATGAATTTTTCCCTGTAAATGTCCATCTTCAGCATATTTAAAATTATTATCCATACTAAAAATCACATTATCAAATTCCTGTCCTATTATATGATGTGTATTTGTATAATTAGAAAGTTTATCTATATCATTACTTTTTATTCTCGATGGCGTATACGATATAAATTTATATTGCTTATTTGTGACATAATGTTCAATTATATTTTTTGCCACTGTATAGTCAAAAGCATATAGAACTTCTATATTGCTATAATCCATATATCTTTTTGGTCGATGTGCTAAATTAATCACGTTTTTAATAAATGACGCAACTTCCTTGTTCGTACGTATTTTTTCAGATAATTTATTTTCACAAAAAAAGCTCAATCTATTTAATTGTTCTGGAATATTTCTATTTTCTTCGGCATATGATAAAACCTGATAATAGTCGTATCCAAAAATACAATGAATATCCAAATCCTGAAATGCCTTAACTATACAATCAAAATCTACTTGATATAACCTTTGCGACTCATCTATCAAAATGCAATCATATTGCCTAATCAAGTTTTCATTACATTCTTTAACTGGAATTATGTCAACTTCTCGTAAAATTGAATTTAATTCAATATGTCCTTGAGAAAGAATGCCCGAATGTATCACACATACCCTCATCATTTGTCCTAATGTTCTTGCAATATCATAGAGCAACAATGTTTTTCCCGTTCCAGCACTGCCTTGAATCCCCCATATTTTGTGTTCTCTATTATCTATTCCGTTAATTATTTTATTCTTAATCTCTTCCTGTTGACCTGTTAAATAATAATTTCCCTCGACAAAAAGCTGTGGTGTATTAATTGGAGAGATCAAATAATCCTTAGCCTTAAATAGGCTCTCAATATTTTCTTTAATAAACGTACCTTTTAAAGAAATTAATTGAGCAATTTCTTCTATATTGCTTTCTAATAATTTGTCTCCATCATATGAATATATCTTACCATTCTCCCCAGAATTAACATAAGTAAAACTATAAATTTTTTTCTTTAAATGTGATAAATAATATCTATTTTCCTCAACTGATACTCTATTTTGTCCATAGCTATATCATTACTTTTTAATTCAATATTTACAACTACATCATTTTCGAATATTTTTAACAAATCAAACTCTTTTGATATTTGTGGAATAGAAAATCCATAAAAAAATCCATCTAAATCCTCTATGGCTATACCCCAATTCAAAAGTTCATTAACAAATCTTTTCAATGTATCAATTTCAGCATTTTTCAATTGTTTTTTTCATATGAATTTGTCAATACTTTCTGATAATCAACCCAATTATCCAATTTTGTTCCTTCACATAAAATATATAAATTTACTGAATTCATATTATTAAATTTCTCCTAACCTTTTATTTGCCATTTTAATCATAGTAAATTGCTATTGGATACGAAATTAATACCTTCTCGTCATTTTCTCAATTATTCATCGGTAAAGTACGAAATTAATACCTTCTCGTCATTTTCTCAATTATTCATCGGTAAAGTATCTATTAATTCTTTTATTGCTGTTGATTTATAAACAATTCCTAATCCTAATACTTCTTCTGTTAAATAATGAGTATTTGTTTCTATCGATTTTAATTGATTATTCCTTATCATAGTAGCAGAAACAATGCCTAATAATTTTATATCTTTTTTACCAACAATTATTTGTCCATTCTTCATATTTTCATATGTCAAATCTATGTAAACCGGACTACCACTTGAACCTGGGAACACCTGTGCATCAATTATAAATGTTGGATTACCATTATAGTCATATTTAGGATTACTAGCAATCATACCAGTTCGTATCAATGGTAAATTATTTGCCTTATCATATCTATTATCTGGATATCCAACAAAATATACATTTTCAGCTACAGATAATTCTTCTTCATTGAATGTTGCTAACATATCATACGATACAGCTTTATAATATAGTTGTTCAGGCATCATAATAAAAAGTCCTGTACATTCTAAAACAGCAATATCAACATTAGAATCTGGATGCCCTACAATACTATCCTTTATATTTGATATTGGCAAACGTACCCTGTTACCAACATCTGGTTCATTTCCCTTATTTGCAGTAAAAGATATTGCAATTGAATCTGTATTGCACAAAACATGCTTATTAGAGACCAAATATAACTTATATTTATTATCTCCCACAGGTCTTTGTATAAGGAATCCTGTACCAATTGAAAAAATATTTCCAATACTATCTATACACTCAATTCTTAATGTAGTATACATTAATTGCTCAAATATATTATCTAACATTAAATATCTCTCCTTCCATTAAGTTTTATCCATTTTTCAATCAGATAGTTTACAAAAGCTGAGCATGAAACCAACATGTACTTAGCATCTTCACTTGCCACATTAACAAATTCAATGCTTCCATGTCTTATTCCACCTGAATCAGATGTATACCCATACAACTGCTTAAACGCATTTTCCATTGCTGGATGTATATTAATTCCACATTCCTTTAATTTTTTCAATGTATTACCTAATGTTGCCGTTCCACCCGAAGTATCTGTTATAATACTGCACATAGCTTCAACACTACTTATTGATTCTTTTACCGAATTTTCATAATCTGGTTTTTGTCTATCAGAGTATAACTCTAATGCCTTTGTCATATGTTTACTAACAGATTCATATTCCAAGTCAATTGTTTCACTTATTGAATTCAATTCACTTTTACCAATAATCGGTACAACTAATCCATTTAAAATTCTGTATGGAGCAACCTCCTCTTCTAGTATTCGATTAAATTCTAACGTCAGCCTTTGAGTTTTTTCACTATCAGTCAATCTAAGATATTTTTCAATAAAATCATATATTCGATACCATATACCTTCACATTGAACCACATACTTATGCAACTTTTCTGCATTTTCATTTTTGTAGATTTTATTTGCTGGAAATTCGTATTTAATTCCCATTTCCAGCATCATATCTTCTATTCCCGTTGTGTAAGATGTATATTCCGATGTATCATAGTAGTCATACTCTTCCTTATAAAATACATTCCATATACGTTCTCTCAATTGCATGCTTGTGCTTCTTACCCCATTGGGATTTACTCTTAAAACCTTATTTCTTGTCGAAAAAAATTCCATAAAGCGTTAACTCACCCCTCTCTAACAATGCCTAATTAATGCACACAAACCTGACAAGTCTCTATTCTTTCAAATGAGTGTTCTACCTGCAAATCTATCATTTTTAAGTTACTCTCTATATACTCCAACAATTCTGTACCATCCAAATATATATACATCTGTGGTGCTACAAATCCCGGAACATTTTCTCTTAAGTCATCTAATGATATCTGTGATGTTTCCTGAAATCTATCTATTTCCATAGCATACCTATAATGATACTTTTCTATATATTCTTTTATTCGTGTAACGACATTGCTATCTTCTTTATAGTCTTCCATCCAGTCAGATAGACAATGCCTTTTACCCAAGTATACAACACCGGTGATTGCTTTCACCGGTGAGCTGACATACATATATGCCATTATAGGTTCATCTGGAAAATTTCTCCTGTGTTCAAATATCTTCACACCAGATTTTATTTTTTCATAAACATCCGGTCTGAAACTTAATAGCATTTTTCTCAATGTCTGTACCGCCTTATTTCCATTTACATTCAATATTCAGCACTGATGTCGGCATACCAATAAACTGTACATCAAATTTTAAGCTTGGTTCAACCTTTGTACTTGCATTATGAATTCTGAAACTTAATTGCCATCCATTATCCAAAAACATTTCTACTGTATTAGTGCTTCCTGGCTTAAACTCAAGTGCCACAAGTCTTGTAGGTAGCTCTACTACTGGAACAGTAATTGCCGACACCTTATTTTCACTTGGTTTATTTAAAGTATCATGCATATTAAAAGTATGAATCATTGTAAGACGCTTACTATCACGGCTGACAACCTTATAGTAATCCTCTATTCCAATAAGATATTCTATCATCTTACGTGGCATATTCTTATCTTCTTTATATGCTCTATTAACCTCATCCATAAAAGCATGTAATAATGGTACATATACTACTTCGTCTTTGTCATTGATTTCAGACCATCTTGAACCGTTATCCTTTTCATTCTTCAACATATCAAATATTGGTTGAACCGCATCCCAATATGCATCACTACAAGGCATATCAAACCATTCTTTACCAAAATCAAGTTTATGACTTAATCTGCTATGTTTTACGGCATCGTGATTATGTTTGATACTTAATCCTATTTCCCACTCAATATCTTCTCTTCTAATAACAATATCTCTTACATCACCCTTTACGCCTGCTCCGTCCTTCTGAAATTCTAATGTCAATTCATCACTACTGCCTTCTGACATTTTAGGTTCCATTTCAAGTACTGTATCAATTGCTGATTCTGCTGATATCATAAATGTCTGCTGCATTTCCTCATCCATAAGAGCCCATGCCTTTTCATTTGCATGCAAGCTAGAATTATCAACTATTCTAGTTTTTCGCATCTCACATAATGCCTTGTAAAGTGTTTTTATCCAAGCATACTCATATGCTCTACCCTGATCATTACTCTTTGTACTCACTTTCTTCTCATTAACCTCCTTTGCATCTATAACCTCATTATCTACAGCAACCTCTGCACCATTACCTTCTAGGTATTTCTTTATCGCAACAGCTATTTCATATGCAAGGTTAACTGGAACAGCATTACCAATCATTTTATATGCTGTATTGGTATCCTCATATATAAATTTGAAATCATCCGGAAATCCCTGTACTCTGGCAACCTCTCTAATTGTCATTCGACGATAAAGATGTTCTTTTCCTTCTACAAATCTGCAATCATTCTGTGCCACTTTAACCATTTTAGGTGCCTGTGGATGAAGCTGACATTGTCTTCCTGATGCCTGAACTGTAAATGCCTGTTCATCCCATGCTTTTACCCTGTTACGACTCATAAATATTGGCGAATATGCTCCAGTATAGTATTCATTGTTATTGATTGCTTCTGGATTATGATGATTTTTCTCTCCTGATGGAACCGCTGTATCTTGCAAATCCCATATAATATCACGAAGAGTGATTTTCTTATCATCATCCTTTGTTGAACCTTTAGGAAATCCAAAATCAATGTTCAAATCCTTCCTGAAACCTATATAAAATACTCTCTTTCTCTCTTCTGCGACTCCGTAATCCTTTGCATTTACAAGGGTAAATGACACATCATATCCTGCATCATCAAAAAGATTTAGAATATTCTGCACCGCTTCTGAATGTCTGTTTGCCAACATTCCGCTTACATTTTCTGCCAAAAAGAACTTAGGCTTGAATTCCTTTAGTATTCTAATATAATCAAAGAACAACTGTCCTCTGGCATCCTTAATTCCCTTTAATGAACCTGCTTCAGACCACGACTGACAAGGTGGTCCACCGATAATTCCGTCAACTTCTCCATTTATAAACTGTTTTATATCTTCTTTTGTTACCTGTCTTATATCACCTTCAATCAGATGAGTATTAGGATGATTGGCTTTAAATGTCGCCCATATTGTTTTATCAAACTCATTTGCAACAGGAATATTAAACCCAGCTCTTTCAAAGCCTAAATCTAATCCACCACATCCACTAAACAAACTAATTATGTTCATGGGGATCCTCTCCTTCATTGTTTTCCTTAATTATTCTGGCAGCTTCTATTAATGCCGTTCTTCTTATAAACTCACTATATGATGAATATGCTTCTAATCTTGCTGCTTCCTTAAACTTATCTAATTCTTCTTCGCTCACTCTTATACTGATTGAAATTGATTTTCTCATCTCATTTATTCCTCCTGCTTCATAAATTTATAATACTTTCTTCGTATGTCAATGTCAATACTTTGTTGCACGAACAGATGTTTTTATTCTGTTTTTTTATAAACGTTTCCAACCACCTTCCCCACACTCTCCAAGAACCTCTCCAACAGATTAACTCCATCAATTACAAACTGCTTCATAAACTCATACGCCTTCTCCAACAGTTCCTTTAATGTAGTATTTTCCTCTCTAAGCTTCTGGTTCTCATACATTACATCAATAAGCTTCTCCCTGACATCATCAGTTCCACCCTGTCGGAACATATCATATACGTTCTCTGCAATTTTTGTTCTTTCAATCAGTTCACTTTCCTTAGAAGAAAGAAGTTCCAGATTATTCTTTTTATCCGTAATCATATCTTCATATTTTGCATATTCCGTTTCTGCTGCATTAATACTACTCCTGACTGTCTCCAGCCTGTCCTCATCAGCAGCTATAACATCCAGATTTCTACTATGGCATTGTTCCTGCGTAGCATCTGATATGATATGCTTGCGTTATTGCTTCTAAGTTTAGTGTTTTTCTCCTGCTCTTCATTGTTCTGCTGCTTTATATCAGCAAGCTTCCTACTCTCCTGTGCTACCTTATATTCCGTCACAGACAAGTCATGGTTGCGACCCTTTTTCTTCTCTGCCAGCTGTTCCTTGAAATAACATTCAAAACCATAGCTTGCCTCTTCACGCAGTTTATCCTGAAGAATCACTGATAATGTTTGTGGTGTAAACACATTTCTTTTTGATACTTTCTTGGATAAGCCACGCTTTGCTCCTTCCCATACCGGAACGCCTACTACATGCATATGCGGACTGGCTTCATCAAAGTGTATGACTGCATTTGCAATCTTGAACTCCGGCAGTAGCTTTTGCAGGCAGTCAAGAATATAATCAAATACCTCAGACATATAATCTTTATTTTTCCAATGTTCTTCCCAGTATTTCTTGTCCCCGCATTGAAAGATAATCTCAACTGCCATATCCTGATTAAGACCTGCAACATGTTCAAAGTAATCCTTTATCTTTCTGTCTTCTCTTTTCTGTCTGCTGTTATATTCCTTTACCACGTCATCAAATTCTCTGTGATATACCCGCTTAACATCCTGAAACAAATCTGTTGTTCCATATATCAGCCTGATGTTATCTGAGCTGTAATCTGCAGATTTATATTTACGCAGGTTATGCTTTGCAACTCCTGCAAGTGCTTTTTTACTTGTTATCGCACTCTTGCCATTGCTTATGTGAGCAGAGTATGATACATTTCCCATAGGCATTTGTCCTTTCTTATTCGTATTTTTCTGTCGGAGAGGTGCGGTTATCATCTTGGCTCTGCCATAGATGATAACCCCCTAGCAGTTTCGTCATACTGACAAAACTGTGGGGGCTCTCCGAGGGTTTTGGCATCAGCCTTTTAAACCTTACCTGCACTTAAACACAATCTCATTTATCACTATTTCCTCTGCCATCGCTCTTGCCTGATTCCGCAAATGTAGCTGCTCCATAAATGTTTTCTTTTTACCCGTCATATGCTTTTTCAACCAAGCCTCTTCAATATTGTCCAATCGCTCATAAGCTTCTTCATTTACTGCCTCTGCCTGCTTTCTAAGCTGTCCCATTCTTGCCATATGACGATACTCAGAACGTTCATTTTCTTCCATATACCTAAGCCACATCCGACCATATTTTCCTATATCCGTAAGATTGTATTCTGCTTCATCAACAGATAAAAGAGGATATAAAATTCCATCAACTTCTTTATATTCAACACATAATTCTTCAAATAAAGTCATAGTCATTGTCCTTTCTTTTCAAGACCGCAACATCGCAAGGTCTATATATTTTGCAACCTTGCAAGCTTCAAGATTGCAAAACCTGACATTTTGCAATGTTGCGATGTTGATTTTTATGCTCTCAAATTCCAGTACCAGTTATTATTGCAACGCTCAGCCTTTATATTGAGTTCTTTCTTGGCTGTCTCAAGTGTTCTCTTCGATATTCCTTCCTGTGCTGCAAGCTCTATAATCTCTGTACTTAAAATCCTCTGTGTTCTTTCTGCCTGTTCCCTTAAAAACTGCTTTGCCATCTCAAGTTTACTTGCCTTTGGCACTATACCTCCAAGCACTTCATCAGCGGTAATTTCATAATCACCTAACCAATGAAATCCATCCTCTGCCAGTTCAAATGCTTTGGGGTGACCAAATGCTGCAAGATTATTCTTTATCTGTATCACTGCCCTAAGATTGCTCTGTCCTTCAATTCTGCCGACAAGCATTACACTCCTTGCCACAGCAAAGAAATCTATGGAGCCCATTCCCCGGTAAGCAGCCTTTGCTCCTGAACCTTTATTCATATGACCGATAAGAACAATGGCACAGCCTGTTCTTTCAGCAATACTTCCAAGCTTCTTCGTCATTTCTCTGGCTTCATTTGCCCGGTTCATATCAGTATCACCGCCAAGATAAGCCTGTATCGGATCAAAAATGCACAACTTCGCATTTTCTCTTTTTATGGCTTCCTCTATCCTGTCATCCGTCATACTCACACTCTTATCAGACTCATCTATGATTGATATTCTGCTGCAGTCTGCATTTGCTGCTTCCAGCCTCGGCTTGACTGTATCTGCAAGTCCGTCTTCTGCCGTCTGATATATTACATTTACAGGCTCAGTAATATCCATATTTTCATCTATACGTTCTCCCCTTGACAGCCTTGCCGCAATATTAAGTATCAGCGTGGATTTTCCATCACCTGGATCTCCCTGCACTATCGACAGCTTTCCATAAGGGATAAACGGATACCACAACCATTTAATCTGCTGTGATTCTACCTCAGAGAGGTGTATCATTTTTAATTCTGTATTTGTTTCCACTGTCTGCCTCACTTTCGTAAATAATCATTGTCTCAAAAGTGAGCTGCTGTTATACTTTAATTGGTGTTTTGGTAACAGAAGCCCGCTTTTGTTATCTGCCGTGGCTTTCCCGATTGCCGTCAGGAAACGCCTATATCTGCCAGAGGTATTTTGCACCATCCAGCATATCCATAACCGCTTTTATCATAGCAAGATAGTCATGCTGCAATTCTTCAATATCTGTATAAGCTTCACCATCAACCGGTGATTCTTTTTCTTTTATCCGTCCTGTTTCTATGATTTCATCATACATTTTGTGAATATCTGCCTGCATCTTCTCTAGCGTCTGCACCAGCATATATACAGTTTCTTTCTTACCTACAACACATATTCGACCATAGATACAGCATCTTGTAAAAAATGTTTTCTTCATCATTCCACTTGCCTTGATTCTTGCTTCAATTTCACGCCTTTCATAGTCTGATATGCGAAAACTGATTGTCGGATTCTTATGAACTCCACTCACTGAATATCACCTCCATTCCCTGTACCCGGCACAAATTCTTCATTAAGCTTATCAGCCATCTCAATCTGCTCTGTCGGAAACATATGTGCATAATGAAATGTGATTGTCTGGCTTTCATGCCCAACCCTATTTCCAATGGCTACCGCTGAAAAACCCAGGCGAATAAGTAAAGAAATGTGCGAATGCCTAAGATCATGAATTCTTATTCTCTTTACTCCTGCAGCTTTAGCTCCTCTGCTCATCTCGTGGTGCAGATATGACTTCGTAATCTGAAATATTCTGTCATCTCTGCCATATCCATACAACATTCCGATAAACTGTCTTAACTCTTCTACCAGAAAATCGGGAATTACAACATCCCTTCTGCTCTTTTCCGTCTTAGGATCTGTGATGATATCCTCACCATTGATATACTGATAAGACTTTGTAATATGAAGTTTCTTATTCTTAAAATCAATATCTGCCGGTGTCAGAGCAAGCAGTTCACCTTCCCTTATTCCGCACCAGTAAAGAATCTGGAACGCATAATAAGATATTGGCTTGTCTTTAACACATTCTATGAACTTGAGATATTCTTCTTTTGTCCAGAAATCCATCTCATCAGCTTTACCTTTACCAATCGTTCCAGCCTTTTTTACAGGATTTTCTCTCAGATTGTAAAAGCGTACCGCATGATTAAATATGGCTGACAGCTCTGACTGCATTGTTTTCAGATAAGTCGGCTTATAGGCTTACCATCTGCCTGTCTCTTCTTGATCATCTCATTCTGCCATTTGATAATATCCGCAGGACTGATTTCATTCATCTTCTTGTCCTTGAAATATGGAATCAGCTTCTTCTGAAAAATGACATCCTTTGTACGCCATGTGTTAAGCTTCAGCTTAGGCTTTAAATCTTCCTCATACAGCTTGTAGAAATCTTCAAACCTCATATCCAGATTTGTTGCCTGCTGCAGCAGAAACTTCTGCTCGTATTCCAATGCCTCCTTTCTCGTCCGAAAGCCACGCTTTAGCTTTCTTTTGTTTTTACCTGTCCAATCGTTGTAGTGGAAGGAGACATACCATGTCCCCCTCGCCTCATCCTTATATGCTGCCATACAACTACTCCTTTCCCTTATGCTGTCTTATCACATAAGTCATATACTTTACTGTCAAGATACTTACGGCTGACTCTACCGGCTCTGACATAGAAGCCTTTAGAAGATAATTCCCTGTTAGCTTCTCTTATTACTTTGTATGCATGAGATACCGATACATCAAGCATCTCAGCAACCTCTTTTGCTGTGTAATATAACTTTTCCATGGTGCATTCACCTCCTCTCCCCGGCATGCGGTATGTATCAAGCACTTGTATTGGCAGCTACAACTTATATATAACTCGTTGCAACTATTGTATTTTCTTGTCTTAAATTTTAAAAGGGACAAACCCGACCCTTTTTCTCAGATAAGGGTACAATAGCGGTTTTTTTACAAATATAGCAGCATCCCTGTCTCTTGATTACATCACTCATTCTAATTCAAAGCATGAATTTGCTAAATATTCTCTCATGGACTTTTTTCGTCAAAACATATTCTCTGACGAACTTTTTATTTCTGCGTTATAAAGTCTACCGTAAACCATATTTTTACGGAAGAGACACCACTGGTGTATTTTCACTAATTTGCACCAATTTTTGGTGCTTCATATAATTGGGATAATTTTTGAAAATAAAAAGAAATGTGATAATTGAGAATACCTATGACACTTCTGTTTAGTACACATTAATATCTGTGGTACTATCAAAACAGGTATCATATAGGTATCACGATAAAAGAAAAAGCCCCATAAATGGCTTGTTTACGCCATTTATGAAGCTCTGTTTACTACTCAAACTCAATCGTTCCAGGTGGCTTACTCGTCAGATCATACATTACTCGATTGACACCCTTCACTTCATTAATAATTCTTGTCATTACTCTCTGCAATACTTCAAACGGAATATCCGCGCAGTCAGCAGTCATGAAATCGCTGGTGCATACGGCCCGAAGTGCAACTGCATAGTCGTAGGTACGTTCATCGCCCATAACACCAACAGAACGCATGTTGGTAAGAGCTGCAAAATACTGTCCAAGTCCTTTATCAAGACCTGCTTTTGCAATCTCCTCACGGTAGATATAGTCAGCATCCTGAACGATCTTAACCTTCTCAGCAGTTACTTCCCCAACGATACGGATTCCAAGACCCGGACCTGGGAATGGCTGACGGCTTACCAGATACTCTGGGATGCCAAGCTCACGACCAGCTTTACGAACCTCGTCCTTGAACAGGAGACGAAGCGGTTCAACGATTTCTTTAAAATCAACATAATCCGGAAGTCCGCCTACGTTGTGGTGGCTCTTGATCGTTGCAGATTTTCCAAGACCGGATTCGATCACGTCAGGATAAATTGTTCCCTGTACTAAGAAGTCGACAGCACCGATCTTCTTTGCTTCTTCCTCAAATACACGAATAAATTCTTCACCGATGATCTTACGTTTTGCTTCCGGTTCAACAACTCCTGCAAGTTTCTGGTAGAAACGATCCTGCGCATTTACACGGATGAAGTTCAGATCATATGGACCGTCCGGACCAAATACTGCCTCGACCTCATCACCCTCGTTCTTACGAAGAAGTCCCTGATCGACAAATACACAGGTAAGCTGCTTACCAACTGCCTTGGATAACAGAACGGCTGCAACCGACGAATCTACACCACCGGATAATGCACAGAGCACCTTGCCATTTCCAATCTTCTCACGCAGACTCTTGATCGTATCTTCAACGAAAGAATCCATCTTCCAGTCACCGGAGCATTTACATACATCCATGACAAATGCACGAAGCATCTTCATTCCCTCTTCTGTGTGCATAACCTCTGGATGGAACTGTGTTGCATATAAATTCTTCTCTGCATTTTCCATTGCCGCAAATGGACAGTTTGGAGTCGTTGCAGTTGATACAAATCCTTCCGGTGCTTCTGCGATATAGTCGGTATGACTCATCCAGCAGATCGTTGATTTATTTACATCTTTAAACAAAATGGAATTCTTATCCACTGTTACCTCAGTTCTGCCATATTCACTGACCGGAGCAGTTGCTACCTTGCCACCGAGTACATGTGCCATCAACTGTGAACCATAACAGATTCCAAGGATTGGAATACCCAGTTCAAAAATTTCCTTGCTGTAACTTGGTGAATCAGCCTTGTATACACTATTCGGTCCACCAGTGAAAATAATGCCTTTCGGGTTCATCTTCTTGATCTCGTCAATGCTCATAGTGTACGGATGTACTTCTGCATAAACATTACATTCTCTGACCCTTCGTGCAATAAGCTGATTGTACTGTCCACCAAAGTCCAGTACGATAATCAATTCCTTATTCATGAAAGTTTCTCCTTTATTTTTCTTAACACGTTATTTTTGATTATACCATGTAATTACTCTATTTTCTACACCTAATCCTACTCTATTTTACGTTCCCGCGCAAGACTTCCAGCCCCTTCTGATACTGTGTATCTTTCTCGCCCTGGAAATCATCGGAAACATAATCCTCCGGAAGTTCTACTTCGATGTCCGGTGCTACACCCTTCTTGTGAATATCATTTCCATTTGGTGTGAAATATTTGGCAGTTGTAAGCTTTATTGCTGAGCCATCAGAAAGCGGAATAACCGACTGTACGATTCCCTTTCCATATGTGTTCTCGCCAACAATCGTTGCTACGCCATATTCTTTTAATGCCGCTGTCATGATCTCGGATGCGCTTGCACTTTCTCCGTTTACGAGCACTACCATCGGTAGATCTAGCTGCTCTTCATCCGTAGACTCATACGTTGATAAGACATTTCCATTCTTATCTTCCTGATATACGATCTTACCGGCAGGAAGCAGATAATCACACATATCAACAACCGTTGATAACATTCCACCCGGATCGGAACGGAGATCGATCATCAGCGCTGTCATTCCCTGTGATTTCAGATCTTCTACTGCTTTTCTGAACAAATCACCTGTATTCGCAACAAACTGTGTTACACGGACATAGCCGATCTTCTTATCTGTATCTGCCATATAATAAGAAACTGTACTGTTTTCCAGTTTTCTTCTTGTAAGGGTTACTGTATGGTACTTCCGTTCGCTTGGTCTGTAGATCTCAAGAGTGACATCCGTACCTTCTTCTCCACGGATCTTTGTAACCAGATAGTCCAGATCATCAGATTCCTGAATCTCATAATCATCGATCTTACAGATCAGATCATCCGGCTTAATATCAGCTTCTGATGCCGGGGAATCTTCTGTAATGCTGACTGCGATTGCATATCCAGTATCTTCATCCTGTCTCACAACAACACCGATGCCCGCATATTCTCCGGAACTGTCTTCCTGCAATTTTGCAAATTCCTCTGGGGTATAATATTTTGCATATGGATCATCCAATGCCTCGATCAGCCCGGCATACAGACCATTCTGCATATCCTCATCCGATGTGTCAAAATAATACGACTGATCAATGATCGTCTCCAGACTTGCAAGCTTCTCCAGTGTATCTTCATCCACGACTGAACCATTGTATTCCAGATTATCATGCCGTTTTCCGGCATCCGTATTCAAATCGCCGCTTTTTGTATTGTCCTTCGTAAAGGAGCATCCCATCATTCCCGCACATCCGGCTATAACTGCCGCACCAAGAATCCATTTCTTAAAATTATGCTTCATTTTACCTTTTGCAATGCGCATCGCACATTCTGCATCCTTTCATATTCTTAGAATAATCATTCATATTCATCTGTATCACGTTAGCCTTTTGAATATCTCCCGAAAATTTCCTTTTATAAACGACAACAGACAAATCCAGCTTTCACCCGATCTGTCTGTCGTTTTATCCTATGTGTAATTCTGTAAAATCTTACAATTCTGACTGGTTATCATACATGTATGAATCCCAGCTTTCTGTCTTTTTACAGGTAATCCAGTGGATTTACATAAGATCCATTGATCATAACTCCAAAATGGCAATGGGAACCCGTACTGTATCCGGTACTTCCTGCCTTGGCAATTACTTGTCCCTGTTCAACACTCTGTCCTACACTGACAACCAACTGGGAATTATGCATATATACTGTCGATACACCATTTCCATGATCGATCATGATGTAGTATCCCGCAGATGAGCTGTATTGTGATACAACAACTGTACCTGCTGCTGATGCAACAATATCACTACCGGTTGGACATGGAATATCAATTCCCTTATGGTTCGAACTTGCACCTGCTGTAGGTGAAGATCTTGGTCCGAAGTAAGAACTGATCCGGCTTCCCTGTGTAGCAGGCCACATGTAAGAACCACCGCTTGGTGTATAGTACTGTGGCTCACTGCTGCCGCTGCTGCCGCCACTCTGCTGCTGTGCTGCACGCTGCTCATCCAGTCGCTTCTGAATGGCTGCCATCTCTGCATCTGCTGCATCAATCTCTTTCTGATACTGTTCAACCATAGCTGTCTGAGCGTCAATATCCTTGGAATACTCTGCGATCTTATTATTCTTCTCTGTAATTGTTGTATTCAGATTATCTTTTTCAGTTTCAAGATCAGCCTTAACACTCTCAACCTCTTTCAGGTCTTTTTCCAGTGTTGCTTCGTAATCCTGAATATCCTGTCTGGTCTGAATCAATGCATTTAACTGTTTCTGGTCATAGCTTGAAATCTGCTCAACATATTCTGATTTATTCAACATATCTGTAAAGGAAGCAGATGACATCAGTGTGTCTATGTATTCTACCTCTCCGTTTTCATAAAGATACTGAATACGCTTCATCATTGCTGCATACTGATTATCTTCATCAACCTGGGCTTCTGCAAGCTTTTTCTTTGTATCATCGATCTCAGTATTCAACTGATTTTCTTCTTCCTCTTTTGCAGTGATCTTTGTCTGAATATCAGAAACCTGTTTATCAAGCACTTCAACATCACTGATCAACTGGTTCTGTCTCTCCTGCAGGCCATCCAGCACATTCTGTGCATCTTTTTTATTTCCCTCAGCTTCATTCTTGCTGTCCTGTGCCTCCTGCATGGTAGTTGCTGAGACATTGGAAACCGGCGGTATTGCCGCAAGTGCAACTGCACATACGACAACAATTGCTGTCTTTTTGAATTTCTTCATCAATGGGATCTGAAATTTCTTCAAAATAAAACCTCCCTTAAACCTTCAAATGTTTTCTGGTAGTGATCAAACTACCAAACAAACCTACACCTATACCAAGTATTAAGCCTACCGGTACCATCGTACGGAACAGTTCCTCTTTGCTTACAAATGCAAATACTGATGTCAGAACTGCAAATCGTCCTGCCACATATTCTAGAATCTTCTGATACATAATATATAACAGATAAAGCGGAATAACAGAACCGACTGCTCCGATAATAATACCTTCTATTATGAACGGTGCACGTACAAAAAAGTTTGTTGCACCGATCAGCTTCATGATCGCAATTTCTTCCTTACGAACGGTAATACCGATCGTGATCGTATTACTGATCAGGAAGATAGATACCAGCATCAGTATCACAACGATACCGATGGAAGCATAACCGACCAGTGATGATAATGTCGAAATACTATCAGCCGTTACCTCTGAGCTTCTGACATTTCTTACACCGTCCAGTCCCTTTGCAAATGCTACAAATTCAGCCTGTTTGGATACATCCTTCAATGTTACCTCATAAGAAGCAGAATTCTTTAACGGA
Organism: Clostridium sp. AM46-21; assembly: GCF_003480025.1. Classification (NCBI taxonomy): domain Bacteria; kingdom Bacillati; phylum Bacillota; class Clostridia; order Eubacteriales; family Clostridiaceae; genus Clostridium; species Clostridium sp. AM46-21. Next base: position 110,321 of record NZ_QUIB01000004.1, on the reverse strand, counting down.
TTGTCATCACCAAAAGCTGCTTTTGCTGCCTCCGGATCATCATAGTTCTGCTCACAGAATTTATCAAATGCTTCATCTGCACTGATAAAATCCATTGTGTTCACATAATCGAGAACACGGATCTGCTCTCCGATCAACTGAACCGTTTCATCCGGAATATCTTCATCAAAAAAGATAGATATCGTTACGTTGTTCTCCAGATCCTGCATTCCGGACTGGAAGTTAACAACAACTGCATATACAATACCAAATATAAACAAACACGAAATAATTGTACCGATGGATGCAAGGGAGAACAATATATTTCTTCTGATGTTTGTAAATCCCTGTTTCAGGATATAAAAGAATGTACTAATCTTCATCTATATAACCACCTTGTTTTTCATCGCTGATAACCACACCCTTCTTCAGTGTGATTACTCTCTTTCGCATCTCATTTACGATATCCTTATTATGTGTAACTACAACAACTGTCGTTCCACGTTTATTGATATCGTCCAGCAGCTCCATAATATCCTCTGAGTTCTTCGGATCCAGGTTACCGGTTGGCTCATCGGCAAGGATGATCTCAGGATTATTTACCAAAGCTCTTGCCATGGCAACTCTCTGCTGTTCACCACCGGATAACTCCTTTGGATATGACTTGTACTTATCAGCAAGTCCTACCAGCGTCAGCATAGCAGGTACTCGTCTTCTGATATATCTTGCAGGAGTCTGTATAACTCTCTGTGCAAATGCGACATTCTCATAGATGGTACGATCCTTTAACAGTCGGAAGTTCTGGAATACAACTCCAATCTTTCTTCTGACCTTTGGGATATTCTTCTTTTTGATCGTTTTATAATTATATCCCGCTACACGGATAGAACCGGATGTCGGATCTAGTTCCTTTAATAAGAGCTTGATCAATGTCGTTTTACCAGATCCACTGCTTCCAACGATAAAGACAAACTCGCCTTTTTCTATATTGATATTAACATTCTTCAGAGCCGTCATACCACCCGGGTAGGTCATAGTAACATTCTCTAACTCTATCATAATGGTTTCCTTTCAACTTTAACTGTCTGTACTTTCTCTCTCTTTGCATTTGCAAGTATAGCAACTAAATGTGAAATATATGTGTAAATCATGCATACAATATATTACAAAGAGACCAGCTTTTACCTTTAATAATCTAATGACTCCATATACTTCATGTATTTTACAACCATCAGCGCGATCTTAAATGTGATCGCATCCTCAAATACACGAAGATCCAGGCCTGTACTCTTCTGAAGCTTATCCAGACGATAAACCAGAGTATTTCTGTGAATGTATAACTGTCTGGATGTCTCTGATACATTCAGACTGTTCTCAAAGAACTTATCAATCGTCGTAAGTGTTTCTTCGTCGAATTCATCCGGTGACTTGCCATCGAAAATCTCACGGATAAACATCTTACAAAGCGGAAGTGGAAGCTGATAGATCAGACGTCCGATTCCCAGATTGCTGTATGCGATGATATTCTGGTTCTCGTAGAAGATCTTTCCTACATCCAGTGCCATCTTTGCTTCTTTATAAGAACGGGATACTTCCTTAATCTCATTTACAATCGTACCATAAGATACATGAACAGAAGACATAACCTCTGTATTCAGCATATCTACAACGACCTTTGCAATCTTATTCATATCATCATAGGACTCTGTCTGCTTTACTTCCTTTACAAGAATAATATTCTTCTCATCTACAGCAGTGATAAAATCCTTTGTCTTTGTTGAAAAGATATTACGAACCGTCTCAAGTGCATTGGTATCCTTCTCATTCTTGGTTTCAATGATAAATACGATTCTTCTGACATCTGTATCGATATGCAGTTTCTTTGCCCGGTTGTAAATATCAACAAGAAGCAGATTATCCAGCAGAAGATTCTTGATAAAGTTATCCTTATCAAAACGCTCCTTGTATGCAACTAACAGATTCTGGATCTGGAATGCTGCGATCTTACCTACCATATAGGTATCATCTGTCTCACCTTTTGCAAGTAAGATATGCTCTAACTGGTTATCGTCAAATACCTTGAAGAACTGGTAATCACGAATTGCCTGACTCTCTGCCGGGGAATCCACAAACGCAAGCACTGCCTCTTCGCAGTCATCGACATCCTTAAATGTTGATGCAAGTATTTTACCTTCTGTATCAAGAACACATAAATCGGTTCTTGTAATATTCTTTAATCCATCAATCGTATCCTGAAGTATCTGGTTCGATATCATATATTCTACACTCCTTATTCTTATATTCGGATTCTGTATTCTTTCCTTATCCATTCTGCCCGACGGATAAACCTCCCGGAAAGCATACGAATAACAAAATACACTACTGTACCTATTCTAAAACATATTTCAAAAAAAAAAAGAGAAAATGCAGAATTTTCTGCATTTTCCCTCTTTGTTTATAAATATTAAGTATGTAGCATCTATTAGCTTACTAAGATTTCCTCTGTTTCCTTATCAAAGATATGAATCTTGCTTAAGTCAAATGCGAACTGAACTGTATCACCAGGTCTTGCTGTTGTACGAGCATTAACTCTTGCTGTGATATCGAACTGATCAATTGTGAAGTATAAGTAAACTTCTGCACCTAACATTTCATAGATATTGATTCTTGCATCAATAACGCTTTCTGGTGAAGACTCGATGAAGAGCTGCTCATCGTGGATATCTTCTGGACGGATACCAAGAACAACTTCCTTATCAACTGCATCAAGTGCGATAAGTCTCTCAGCCTTGCTGTCTGGAACTTTGATTGAGTGTGAACCGAACATTAAGAGAATGTCTGATCCAGACTTAACTACCTTACAATCAATGAAATTCATAGGTGGCATACCCATGAAACCAGCTACGAATAAGTTACATGGCTTATCGTATAAGTTCTGTGGTGTATCTACCTGCTGAATGATACCATCCTTCATAACTACGATTCTTGTACCAAGTGTCATAGCCTCTGTCTGGTCATGTGTAACGTAAATGATGGTTGTCTGTAATCTCTGATGTAACTTGGAAATCTCAACACGCATCTGTACACGAAGTTTCGCATCAAGGTTTGAAAGTGGCTCATCCATAAGGAATACCTTAGGCTCACGAACAATTGCACGACCCATAGCTACACGCTGTCTCTGACCACCTGATAAAGCCTTTGGCTTTCTGTCAAGTAAGTGCTCAATGTCAAGGATCTTAGCAGCTTCATGAACAGCCTTGTCGATCTTCTCCTTTGGAACCTTTCTTAACTTAAGTCCGAATGCCATGTTGTCATATACTGACATATGTGGATACAGAGCGTAGTTCTGGAATACCATTGCAATATCTCTGTCCTTAGGCTCTACGTCATTTACAAGCTTGTCGCCGATCCATAACTCACCTGAGCTGATATCCTCAAGACCTGCGATCATTCTAAGAGTTGTTGACTTACCACATCCTGAAGGTCCAACGAAAATGATGAACTCCTTATCTTCAATTTCAAGGTTGAAATCCTTAACAGCATTGAATCCGTTAGGATATACCTTATAGATGTTCTTAAGTGATAAACTTGCCATTCTGCAAATACCTCCGTAAATATTATATAGTATTGTTTTATTTATTCATTCGTTCTGAACATAGTGTCATTTTACAACATTCCCCTTCTTTAAACCATATGATTATTGCCCAAAAAAAATTTTAATGTTTTGTTTGTTTTGTATACGACCGCAAAAAAACTAACATTTTGACGATTTTCGCATCGATTTAAGAAGATTTAAGACGAGAATTTTGTGAAACCTTCACCAAAAACCTCCGTAACCTGCCCTACAATGAGAAAAGAATTTTCATCAATTGTCCTTATTTTATCTTTTAATTCTACTAATTGCCTACTTGACAAAACAGAAATAATCATTACACGCCCTTCATTCGTGTAACCGCCTCTGGTATTTAATACCGTCACACCTCTTCCAATCTCATTCATGATACAGGCTTTGATCTCTTCACAATGGGAAGAAATAATATATACCAGTTTTCCATGCCGGAGTCCCTGCACGATCACATCGGATAATTTTGTCGATATCGCAATCGCAATAACTGCATACAGCATATTTTCAAATCCAAATGCCAGTCCGCCTGCCACAACGATCGCCAGATCGATCCCGCCAAGAAATAATGGTGCTCCTATATCATGCCGCAGATGATTCAGGATCAATGCCATCAGATCAACCCCGCCGGAGGAAGCATTCTGCCGGAACATCAGCCCATAAGCACAGCCAAACATAACACCGCCAAGGATCATATTCAGCAGCTTATCCTGTGTTGCAAGCGGAAATGTGGGAATAGCCGCCATGAATACTGTTGAAACGGCTGTTGTATATGCTGTCCTTATCATGCTCTTCTTTTCCAATAGAAAATATCCGCAGATAAAAAGAGGTATATTGATCACCAGATTACTCAGCCAGACCGGTATGCCTGTTTCTCCGTTTCCCATCCCTTTTGTCAAATTCTCAATTATAATTCCAATTCCTGTCACACCACCCGGCACGATCTGTTCACTGTTAAAAATCCAGACAACTCCAAGCGACATCAGAAATGCTGCCACCGTAAGCAATGCATATGTTTCTATCACTTCGCCAATATTTTTCATATAAACCGCCTTTCATACAATTTTTTATAGTATGTCCGATTTATTCCAGTGTAGTCATGTGCATCTAAAACAAAAAACAGGTACTGTCACACTTCTGTGACAATACCTGTTTTTGTATGGGCAACTTGTACAAATACATGTTCTTCCAGTTGTTCTGTTTAATTTTTAATATCGCTAGTTCCTATAATAACGATAATATCATATCCATCAATTGATACATCACAATCAGATGCGCTTACGGAATCTACCGTTGACATCTCCGGCGAAGTTAATTCAGCAGCAAGATCTGCTCCATCATATGAACCGGATACACATACCTTTGAGGTTGCAATTGCAGACTGTGTATACGTACCAACTTCTACAGAAGTATAGCCCTTGCCTTCTAATGCTGTCTTCCATGCACCGGCAACGCCACTTGTTCCTGTCGCATTGATAACAAGGATCTTCGCATCTGTGGAAGCAACAGAACCTGATTCGTCTGAGTCATCTGATCCACTGTTTTCTCCATCTCCATTCTTGAAGGTAGGATCATTTTCATCTCCTGCTTCTGTTACAATTTCTTTTCCGTTTGTTGTTTTCTTACTGTCTTTCAGAGAATTATTCTTTACTAAGGTCTTTATAAGCAGTGCTCCCATAATAACTATTCCGATTGCAAGAATAATTACAAGTGCTCTGAGCATTGTTTCCAGAAATAATCTCAATACTTTTTTTCCCATTTTCTGGCCTCCATTTAATATATACTATAATGCATCCTAGGAACATCCGATTGTTCTTAAAACAGCCTACCAGTTCCATGCATCACAAATGCACCAAAAAAAATTACTTTTCTATGATTCTTCATTATACCTAAAAATCACCTAATGAGTATACCAAACGTACTTTTAAATTTCAACCTGCATTTCCAATTTCTTATTTATCCGCGGCAAATGATAGACCAATATAATATACAATCCTGTATTTTGTCCATTTCCCAGACATAAAAAAGAATCCTCATATGTTTTCATACAAGAATCCTTTTTCACATCTATACTCTCTGTTTTAAAAATCAACCGATTCCATATATTTTCACTTCTGTACCCGTTTTTTCCCACAGACCTCACAAACTTCTCCACTGTTTACATGTCCGCAGCCCCAACATGTCCACTCCGAAGCCTCTGCTTCCTTCTTCGGCTGCTGACTAGTTGTCATTGTAAAATTCTTCGAAACGATCTCAACATTGCCATCTTTATCTACTGTCGTTCTCAGATCTGCCAATGTATTTGCCGCAGCAACCTCACTCTTTTTCTTTTTAATAAACTTTATTCCCATAATCTCTACCCCATATCTGCGCAACTTTGCATAGATTATTTTATAGCAATATGAACAATTTTTCAATAGAAAATTAGGGAAAATGCAAACGTTTACCAGACTACTGCCAGCCACCATCAAAGGTCAGGACCTGACCGGTCAGATAGCTGCCGGCATTTGCTGTCGTTACAATAAAATCTGCGGCTTCTTTCTCTGTAGCCATCCTGCCAAACGGAATCTCCTCTTCCAGAACGGTTTTTTCTTCCAATGACAGATGTCCATTCATCGCAGTATCAATTGCACCAAATGCAATGGCATTTACCGCTATGCCGCTTGGTGCAAGTTCCTTCGCAAGTGCCTTTGTGAATGCATTGACCGCACCTTTGGTCGCTGAATACGCTACCTCACAGGAGGCTCCAACATTGCCCCATACAGATGAAATGTTGATAATACGTCCCTTATGTGCATGCACCATGTATGGCACAACCTGCCGGCATGTGTTAAATACTGACGTTATATTCGTATCTATAATCCTTTTCCAGTCCATTTCATCCATATCCGTCAGCAGTCCGACATAAGAAATTCCGGCATTATTGACCAACAGATCAATCTTCTCCCCAAACTGTTCGGTTACATGTTCTATAAACTGCTTCACAAATATAAAATCTCCGGCATCACCGGTCTCTGCATAACAATCTGTGCCCTGCGCAAGTATCTTCTGTTGAACCTCTTTCAGCTTTTCCGGATGACGAAATGACGTTATGGCTATTTTTTTATATTGTTGTGCAAGGCTTCCGCCGTTGCTGCACCAATTCCTGTTGATGCCCCGATAACTATTGCTGTTTTCTGCTCCATTCTTTCTGTTCTCGCTGTTCTTTCTATTTAAAATGTGATACCCAACAGATTGATCAACAACCCCCAGCACACACTGGTAACATACAAGGTTCCAACGACCATAATGTTTTCTTTCAATCTGTGGCGGTTCATACGGAACAATACCAGAAGTCCTACGCCTGCGCTGACAAGCAGGCCTGACATCATTGCTCCGGCACTGAGCATACCATCCAGATAAAGCTCCGTAATAATAACAGATGGTGCGCAGTTTGGTATCAGTCCAATCAGTGCCGCCATTGCTTCTCCAAGGAACGGTACATCACCAAGAAGTCTTCCAATCGCATCTTCCCCTGCGATACCGATAATAATATTTAACACAAAGGATACCGCCAGGATAAATACCGTAATCTTCAAGGTGTGCTTTAATGCCGACATCCAGATTCCGTCCTCGCAGTTGCAGTGTTCCTGCTCGCACAGATCATGGATATGTTTTTCTTCTATGTCTGTACCATCATAGTGGATATGTCCATGATGTGTGTGTGTACTTTTTTCATCGTCGGTATGAATAATTTTTTCATCATGCACATGCACACTTTTTCCATTATGTGTATGAGTATCTTTATTATGTGTACATTCTGCATTGACTGTCTGTGCTGCCTGAACGGAATATCCAGAATGCTTTGATTCATCTGCACTGTCTGTAATTTTAGAATTATCGTTTTTTGAAGACGCTGTACGCTTCGTTTTTCTTCCTGCCAGATATCTTCTGCGAATATATTTATTTGCAAGATCGACTGCATAACCTGTAACGACCGCAATGCACATTTTTGTAAGCAGGATACGAATAATTGTACCGGCATTTACTGTATGCGAAATAAAGATCGGGAGCATCTCATCAGAGGTTGACATAAATACTGCAAGCAAAACTCCTGCTGTAATCACACCACCACTGTAAAGGTTCGCTGCCACACAGGAAAATCCACACTGTGGAACGATTCCAAGTGCTCCACCTGCCAACGGACCAAACGCACCGGCAGACTGCATATATTGCTTCTGCTTTTCTTCTGTTCTCTGCTCCAACCATTCCATCAGCAGATATGTCACTAATAAAAATGGTATTAATTTTACACTATCGATCAGTGCATCTGAAAACGAATCAAATAACAATTCCATACTATCCATCTCATTCCTAAAAATATAATTTGCAACCAAGTTGCATTATCAGATTATAGCATTATTTTCCCCAATGTCAACTCCTATTATCAGAAATATTCAATTTTCAGCATGGAAATTCCTGTTATCTGGTTTTATTTTTCTATTTCTTTCTTTTCTTTCTTACTGCATTTGTCGCAGACACCATATAAAATGGAATCCTTGCAGCAAAGTGTGAACCCATGATCAGACAAAATGTGCTCTGATATCTCTTTCATGAAATCACAGTCCAGATGGATGACCTTTCCACATTCGGAGCATTGCAGATGTAGATGCTTCTGACATCTGGATGGCTGTTCTACATACTGATATCCTGCTTTTTCGCCCTTATCAGCCACATATTTCATCAGTGTCTTCTCTGCAACCAGCTTATCCAGATATCGGTATACAGTTGTCTTATTTACCGAACACTCTTCCTGATCCATATGCTGTATAATATCCGACACATGAACGGCACGATCTTTATTCCGGATCAGATAATCAAGGATCATCTGTCTGCTCTTTGTCTGATATTCATGTTTACGTTCCATCTCAATTCCTGCTTTCTATCTGTTCTTAAGTCTCCACTATGTAAACTGTTATTCTATGCAGTATCGATCTACTGTCACAGTATCTGCCTTTTGTTACACATTCTATCTATACTTTATCTTCCTACTGCATATTCTAATTACTGCTGCACATTGTCCTGCATCTGCACCGGTACCCCCTGATAATAAGGTGTATTCGGAATATTTCTAAGATCCTGATTTCTCATATACTGAAGATATGCCAGTCCCTCATCAGAATATCCAAATCTCGCATTTGGACATGCCTGTGCAAGTACATTCAACAACTCCTGTTTACTCTTTTTTCCTCTTGCCAGTACATTAATAGCAACACGGTTCTTTGGAAAACGATTTTCGATTACATATTCACTTCCGGTTGGAATAAAGTTCGTCGATGTAGTATGCAGATAAATCAGATATACATCCCAGAGCCAGGTCATCTGTGTCGGCTGTTTCTTATTTGCAAGCACCTTATCAGAAATCAATACATATTGGTCTTCATATATTATATGCGAATATAACTGGTCGGCCATCTCCAAAAGCTGCGGGTTATTTTTCAAATAGCCGGTTTTTTCAGGTCTTACAATATTACGAATCCCCATTATGATAAATACAATTCCTAATAATGCAAATAAACCAAATAAAATGATCATACCCATTCCGTCATCTGCATTATCTGACATCACACCTATTGTGATCAATCCGAAAATCAGCATTAACACCGCTCCGCCGACAATCGCTGTGATTCCACCTTTTTTTATTTTTGCAAGTACAATATCTCTTCCCATATCAACATCCTCCTTTTTTATGTAAAAAGCATATAATATCTACATTATACGAAAAGATATCCATAGATTCAATCAAAAACTTTCCATAAAATCATTATAGATTTTATCTGCATATTCCGAAATAAAGCGTTATTGAATTTTCTTTTCTGTAATTGTTTTCTCGCAAAGAAAACCCCGAAACCGCATATCACGATTCCGGGATCTTATATTAACATTTACTATATAATAATTATCGTCAGATTTTGACCGGCATTTGATTAGCAAACGCCCTGAGCAAGCATAGCTTCTACAACCTTTTCGAAACCGGCAATGTTAGCACCTGCAACATAGTCGCCTTCTACACCGTAACGCTTAGCAGCGTCGCTGATGTTAGCGTAGATTGTCTCCATGATTCCCTTTAACTTGCCGTCAACTTCGTCAAATGTCCATGAAAGTCTCTCTGAGTTCTGGCTCATTTCGAGTGCAGACGTAGCAACACCACCAGCGTTAGCAGCCTTACCACCTACAAATAATACGCCATTCTCCTGTAAGTACTTAGTAGCCTCTAATGTTGTAGGCATGTTAGCACCCTCTGTTACAGAGATAACACCATTTGCAACTAATGCCTTGGCATCATCTAAGTCTAATTCATTCTGAGTAGCACATGGTAATGCGATATCACCCTTAACATTCCATACACCGTGCTCGCCGTTCTTCTTCTCATGGTATTCAGCACTTGGTCTGGCTGCTGCATACTCTGTAAGACGTGCTCTCTTAACTTCCTTAACTTCCTTAAGTAAGTCAACATCGATTCCTTCCGGATCATAGATCCAACCTGTTGAATCTGAACATGTTACACACTTAGCGCCTAACTGGTGTGCCTTCTGGATTGCGTAGATCGCAACATTACCGGCACCGGATACGATACAGGTCTTACCAGCGATATCAATACCGTGATCCTTTAATAATGCATTTGTTAAGTATAATAAACCATATCCTGTAGCTTCTGTACGAGCAAGTGATCCACCATATGTAAGTCCCTTACCTGTAAGAACACCTTCGAATGATCCACGAATTCTCTTATACTGTCCGAACATGAAACCAATCTCTCTTCCGCCTGTTCCGATATCACCAGCAGGAACATCAACATCTGCTCCGATATACTTGCTGAGCTCTGTCATAAAGCTCTGGCAGAATGCCATAATCTCTCTATCTGATTTGCCCTTAGGATCGAAATCAGAGCCACCTTTACCACCACCGATTGGAAGTGTTGTCAGTGAGTTCTTGAAGATCTGCTCAAATCCAAGGAACTTGATAATACCTAAATTAACTGAAGGATGAAGTCTTAATCCTCCCTTGTATGGTCCAATAGCATTGTTAAACTGTACACGGAAACCTCTGTTTACCTGAACCTGTCCATTGTCATCTACCCAAGGTACTCTGAACATGATCTGTCTGTCCGGCTCTGTGATTCTTTCAAGAATCGCATTCTTTCTGTAGAGCTCCTCGTTTGCATCGATACAAGGTCTAAGTGAATCAAGAACCTCTGTTACTGCCTGTAAAAATTCTGGCTGGTCAGCATTTTTCTTCTTTACGATCTCCAGCACTTCATCAACGTATGACATCTTAAAATCCTCCTTAAATTAATTATAAGTAAATCGCATCTCTGCGAAATTCATTTGGAGTAGTATTTTCTCTTTAAGAAAATTTCCACTTAAGATTATAAACAATAGACTTGAATTTATCAAGTAAAAATATGATTTTTATGAATTTTTTTATCTTTTTAATGAAAAAGCAGGATTTTCTTAAGTTACAATGCGCTAAAGTGCTAGCAAATTAGCGGGATTTACAGGTCTTCCATCTCTGCCTTGATCTCATCCTCCGTTGCTGCCATTGCCTGTAATGTCATGGTCAGAAGCTTCTCAAGCTCCCAGTTAAGCTGTGCAGCACCACGTTCGATCACTTCTCTGGAACAACCTGCAGCAAATCCTTTGCTCTTATATTTCTTCTTCAGTGACTTCAGTTCCATATCCTTTGTACTTTTTGACGGACGCATCAATGCCGCTGCCCAGATCAGGCCTGTCAGTTCATCTGCTGCAAACACCACCATCTCTTATTAAAACAGATCTCAAAAGACCTCAATTATTTTAATCGGAGTATTGAATCCAAAAATAAATGGATGGTATTACTATTAAACGTCTTGTGGAATAATAGATAATACCATCCTTTATTTTGTTTCAAAGACTATATATTAGTTGAGTCCTTTGAGGTACTCGTCAATGCCCTTTGCTGCTGCCTTTCCAGCTCCCATAGCAAGGATAACTGTAGCTGCACCGGTAACTGCATCACCACCGGCATATACACCTGTCTTTGTGGTCTGTCCGTTTGCTTCATCAGCAACAATACATTTCCACTTATTTGTATCAAGTCCCTTTGTTGTAGATGAGATCAGTGGGTTTGGTGAAGTACCAAGTGACATGATAACTGCATCCACATCCATAACGAACTCAGAATCAGGAATCTCAACCGGTCTTCTTCTACCGGATGCATCCGGCTCACCAAGTTCCATCTTAACACATTTCATGCCCTTAACCCAGCCCTTTTCATCTTCAAGGATCTCAGTTGGATTTGTAAGGAGATCAAAAATGATTCCTTCTTCTTTTGCATGATGTACTTCTTCTACTCTGGCAGGAAGTTCTTCTTCACTACGTCTATATACAATATGTGTCTCAGCACCAAGTCGAAGTGCTGTTCTTGCAGCATCCATTGCTACGTTACCACCGCCGACAACGGCAACCTTCTTACCAACCATGATAGGTGTGTTAGAGCCTTCCTTATAAGCCTTCATCAGGTTACTTCTTGTCAGGTACTCATTTGCTGAGAATACACCATTTGCATTCTCACCCGGAATACCCATGAACTTAGGAAGTCCTGCACCGGAACCGATAAATACTGCTGAGAAGCCTTCCTCCTCCATTAATTCATCTATCGTTACAGATTTACCAACTACAACGTCAGTCTCAATCTTAACACCTAAGGATTTTACATTTTCGATTTCTTTCTTTACTACGCCATCTTTTGGAAGACGGAATTCAGGGATACCATAAACCAGTACGCCGCCTGTCTCATGAAGTGCTTCAAAGATTGTTACATCGTAACCCATCTTTGCAAGGTCTCCTGCACAGGTAAGACCGGATGGACCGGAACCGATAACTGCAACCTTCTTGCCATTCTTCTCTACTGCCGGTTCCGGCTTAATACCATGCTCTCTTGCCCAGTCAGCAACGAAACGCTCCAGTTTACCGATAGATACAGGATCGCCCTTGATACCTCTGATACATTTACCTTCACACTGTGTCTCCTGTGGACATACACGGCCACATACAGCAGGGAGTGCTGATGATTTGCTGATCACCTGGAATGCCTCTGCAAATTCGCCCTTCTTTACATGAGCGATAAATCCAGGAATATCAATAGAAACAGGACAGCCCTTTACACACTGTGCATTCTTACAGCCGATACATCTTGCTGCTTCTGCCATTGCTTCTTCTTCATTATATCCGTAACATACTTCTTCAAAATTCTTTGCACGAACCGCAGGTTCCTGTTCACGAACCGGTACTCTATTTAAAACGTCCATTATTTGTCACCTCCACACTGTCCGCATCCACCATGATGGGTGTCGCCTTCCTTGGCTGCAAGATATGCTCTGCCTTCCTGTGTCTTATAGATCTGCTGACGCTCCATAGCTTCTTCGAAGTTTACAAGGTGTCCGTCAAATTCAGGTCCGTCTACACATGCGAATTTTACTTCGCCGCCAACTGTTACTCGGCATGCACCACACATACCGGTACCGTCTACCATGATCGGGTTCAGGCTGACAACTGTAGGGATCTCAAGCTCTTTTGTAAGCTTACAAACGAACTTCATCATGATCATCGGTCCGATTGCTACGCATACATCATATTTGTTGCCTGCGTCTACAAGCTTCTGAATCTCATTTGTAACAACGCCCTTGCTTCCATATGAACCATCGTCTGTTGTAATGTAGAGATTTCCGGCAACTGCCTTCATCTGCTCTTCCAGAATGATAAGCTCTTTGGATCTTCCACCGATGATAACATCAGCGGCTACTCCATGCTCATGTAACCATTTTACCTGTGGATATACAGGTGCGGTTCCTACACCACCGGCTACAAATAAGATCTTCTTATTCTTTAATGTCTCTAAATCTTCTTCTACTAATTCCGACGGACGGCCAAGCGGTCCAACAAAATCTGTAAAGCTGTCTCCAACCTTTAAATTCTTCATCATCTCTGTTGCTGCACCTACTACCTGGAATACGATAGTGATCGTGCCTGCTTCTCTTGAATAATCGCAGATTGTAAGAGGAATTCTCTCTCCATCTTCTGAGCCTCTTACGATTACAAACTGACCCGGAAGACAATTCTTTGCTACTCTTGGTGCTTCCACGTCCATAAGATAGATTGCATCTGTCAACGCTTCTGTTCTAACAATCTTAAACACGTTTTTATCCTTCCTTTCTCTTTTCCCGACTCTCCACACAAGACTCAGGAATACTACACTGCCGAAATCGCACAATATAGTCCATTATAGCATCTATTAACAAATACTGTAAAGGTGTAATTTTCAGGCATTTTTCATATCATTTTTACGTTACTCCAAACCAGAAAACAGATTGCTTTCTATCTGACTGATATCTTCAATCGGTATGATTGTTGCATCTGCCATGATTACTGCTCTTCTGTACAGATCAATTCGCTTAACGATACCGGAATGCGTAACATATTCTCCTCCGGCTTTTCTCTCATCCTGTACGAAATAGGTAATATCCACTAACTGTTCTGTACCTATATTAGCTGAAATAATGTTTAGTTTCTCATTCAGTTCTTCCAATACTTCATCACTGAGCACCCGTTTCTCATCTGTCCGTCTGGCAGTCTCACGAATCGCCGCCGCATGTCCTGTCAATGCCGCAAACGGCGCAAATTGTGCCGCCCGGTCATAGAGTGCCATCTGCGGATGTGTCTTTGAAACAGGGTGTTCCAAATGAATGATATCATCATATTTATGGTTGTTCTGCTCCTGCATATTATATATACCTCTTTATGCCTTATGTCCGCCAATCTGTGCATTTCTGTCTTTCGCCGTTGCTCCCTCCTGCAGGTTCATGCCCTTCAGGATCGCATTTTTTCCATATTTTTTCTTAATACTGAGCATGGCTTCCTGCATATGGCGCTCTCGTTCCAGATCTGCTTCCTCTTTTTCCCTTTGTTCCTTTACTGCTTCATAATCTGTAAAAAAATCAAGCTGCTCATACGCATCGTCATTCGTGACAGTATGTTCATCCACCAGTTTATTCGCGGTAATATTGATCCTCCGGATCAAAAGATCCTTGTCGACGATCCGGTCATACAGTTCCATTACCGCATCCATAAGCATCTGCGTCGATGAGGTCTGCCGCTTCAGATTGATCGTTCCATGTGCATGCTTCGGAACCTTTCGTCCATAACGATCCGTTGTAACAGCGCCTTTATATCTCTTCTTTCTCGCCGGATCTGTCAGATTATCAATATCATAACCGATCGTAAGCACGATCTGATCTGTAACAAGTCCCTTATCCACCAGATCAAGCGACATAAGATCAGTCATTTCCTTTACAACCAACCTTGTCTTATCAAAATCATACGGACAATGCAGTACCTGCCGGTGCAAATGCTGTTCGTCTCCGGCTTATATGCCTTGATCTGATCCATCGTGCAAGGCTCATATCCCCATGCATGATCGATCAGCAGCTCTGCATTAATGCCAAATAACTTATACAATAAATCTTCATTATATAATTCATTTGTCTTTCCGACCGAGCATCTCGCCACATCGCCCATTGTGTATAGCCCATATTCCGCTAATTTCTTCGCATATCCCTGACCGACACGCCAGAAATCCGTGATCGGCTTGTGACTCCAAAGCTTCCTGCGGTATGCCATTTCATCCAGCTCCGCAATCCGTACTCCGTCCTCATCCGGTTCGATATGCTTCGCCACGATATCCATCGCGATCTTACAAAGATACAGATTGGTTCCGATTCCTGCCGTCGCTGTGATTCCGGTCGTCTTTAACACATCTCGTATCATCATCATGGCTAGTTCTCTGGCTGTCATATGATAGGTATTCAGAT
This sequence comes from Clostridium sp. AM46-21, assembly GCF_003480025.1. Lineage (NCBI taxonomy): Bacteria > Bacillati > Bacillota > Clostridia > Eubacteriales > Clostridiaceae > Clostridium > Clostridium sp. AM46-21. The sequence goes on along the minus strand of NZ_QUIB01000004.1, from coordinate 94,833 downwards.
AGCCGGTCACATCCATAAATACCTCATCGACCGAATAAATATGAATATCCTCCGGCGCAATGTATTTCAGATAAATGTCATAAATCCGTGTACTGTATTCCATATAAAGTGCCATGCGCGGCGGAGCAATAATATAATCCAGCTGAAGAGTCGGGTCTGTCCCCAGCTTCGTGCTGTCATCCGATGCTCCGGTAAAATGATGATCCGGTATATTCCGTCTTCTTATATTATTTGCTTCTCGCACCTTCTGAACAACCTCAAATAGTCTCGCCCTGCCCGGTATTCCATATGCCTTAAGGGATGGGGATACCGCCAGACAGATCGTTTTCTCTGTCCGGCTCGGATCTGCCACTACCAGATTTGTAGTCAGGGGGTCTCTGTTCCGTTCTCTACATTCTACGGAAGCATAGAAGGATTTCAGGTCAATCGCTATATATGTTTTATTTTCTTCCATTTATCTATGCTCCTTCCGTATATTTTATCCACCATCATCCAACCGTTGTTCTTCATTTTATTCCACGCTTCAATTATATGTAAAATGATTGGTTTTCTCAATGGGAAAATACGGATACAAAGATAAAGTCCCACCTGTTTCGGGTGCTATGTCAGGGATATTATTGGAGCAAAAAAGTCCTATGGTCTGCCAACCGAATTGCACAATCACGCAACAGATCATAGGACTTTTTTGTTTCTAATCAAATTTCTTATATTTCATCTTTTTGCTGTAAGTATATATCTGTAATCACCCACTCCGGTTCTACGATATACTCCAGCTTACCATCATATTTCTTTACAACACGACGCATACTTTCTATTCCATATCCATGATATTCACTATCCTTCTTTGTTGTTCCAAAATCTCCTTTTGAAAGTGCTTTATATCTTGTACTATCATATGTATTCTTAATCTCAAAATGAATCATGTTCTCATAACCTGCAGCTTTGAACAGAACGCACTTATCACCATTACTATGTAAACAGGCTTCCGCTGCGTTTTCCAAACCATTCGAAAGCAGTCCGCTCAAGTCAACATCCTGAATCATTAATTTTCGTGGCAACTTTCCTTCACAATGGAACTTAACATCTGAATAAGCCTCTTTCGCAATAATTCCATTTATGATGGCATCCACCATATAATTTCCGGTATATAGCATATTTTTCTTCTTCAGATCTTCATCTTGTTCCGAAAGCTGTGCCAGGTAATCTTTTATTTCCTCCAAGTCTCCTTTAGAAGCCAATTCTCTAAGAACCGCCCTATGATGTCTATTATCATGACGATATTGCCGCATATCATCATCCATCATTTCCATATTGGCATATAACGCCAACCGCAGACCATCGTTCTCTTCCTGAACTTCAATATTCTTTGTTTTCAGATCATTTTCTTTTTTCAAATGGTTGGAATATAGGAAAAAGGCAAGGATGCAGGATATTGTAAGTAATATAAAAAATATAAGTGTAATATTAAGTCTATTCTGATAACTTGGTTCTCCATAAGTCCTAAAAACAGTGAAAGCAATTAAAACAATATAAAATCCTAACATTGCTCCAATTAACAACATACTTTGAACTATTTGGAGCTTTCTCTCAAACCAATTTCCTATAGCCTTTTTTCTACATATAATCGCTACAATTATAATAATAAGCTCTGCAAATATACTTTCAAGTAACTTTAAATCATCTGGATTATACGCATAATACCAAATCGCATTTTTCTTTATTGCAATTCCCATCAGGAAATAACATATCGTATCCAAATAATTTATGAAAATCCACGTCAATAAAAATAAAATAACTTTATTCTTCCATTTCCCTATAATTATTATTCCTAAAATGATAAGAATAGCAAAAACTGAAAATATCGCACTATCGCTTTTCAAACCAAAAGTTTGAATTAACAGCAAAAGAGCCAACGCCAAAATACCAAAAATTATTCTATTGTTTTTGTACATTTTCCGCGAAAAATAAATAGAAACACTGTAAAATACTTAATAATTTCAAACATATTAATTAAAAACAACATATCTACACTAACCCCATTTCATTTTCTTTTGACAATAATTCCAATAAAACTCTTTACATCTGTTCAAATTCGAACGAGGAATATTTAGACTCTTTCCAATTTTTAATTCTATGTTTTTACTTATTCTTTTTATGTATGCCATGTTTACAATTATACTTTTACTAATCCGTAAAAAATCTGTTCCTAGTACATTTTCCCATTCTCTTAATGACTTACGAACCAATTTTCTCTCAGTTTCAAATTTTCCATCTGGTTTCTCATCTATCACGTATTCCAAATAAGAATAAACATGTTCTGCCGTAATAGTTATAATTTTGTCTTTACAAATAAATAAATTTTCTTGATCTCCCTTAATGCATAAAACTTCGCGATTACTGACTTCTTGTTCAAAAAGTTTCAATTTATCAACCAGCTTATTTTTATCATTCAAAAAACTAACTTTATCAACAAATCCTATCACATATCTTCCAAATGCTTCCTGCACAAGCTCGTCATGACTTGTCAGATAAATAATACTGCTTCCATACCTGTATCGTTCTAACTCTTTTCTAAGCCATAAGCCATCCCTGCCCGGCATTTCTATATCTAATATAAAGAGATCAATATCCCCCTCTATCTTATCAAGATTTTTCAATAAACTCTCCGCCGACTGGAATCCATATAATTTGACATCCGGAGATAAACATTCTCTGCATATCGATCCTACATCTTCAATTACTTTTCTTTCATCATCACAAATGACGATATTCATCTTTTGCCCCCTTCCCTTCATACTTAAGTTATATAAAATAATAAATTGTTTTCTTTCTTTTTACAATAATAACTTTGTTATTCGACATTCTTAGACAAAAATAGTCAAAAAAAATAGCCCAGGAGTTCCTGAACTATTTTTCCAGTTGATGCATCCATCAACTGCCGCAGTCTATATTGTTTTTTATACTTAGCTATATCTCTTAGGTGCATCTTTTTATTATAGAACATCCCTTTCCGGCAAATACTTTGCACACCCCTTTATTCTATAATAAATAGTCACCTCTATCTGCATATATTGAATACAAATATAGCTTCATATTTTTTCCGAACAAACACTTTTATATGTGCTATATTTTTTTACTTTCCCCAACCTACAAATCTTTTTAACCACTCTAAGATATCAAGTCCATACAACATGAATTTCCCCTTTCCCTTTAGGCGCCATCAGTTGTTTGTTTCGTACGATGGTTTCAGTTTAAAGGGATAAAGTGGTATTTTCTATTTATTTGTTCTGAACTGTCGTTTTTTGTTCTGTAGCAAAAAATCATGTATAAACAATGACTATATTTTGTTATTTTATCTTCTTTAGTAAAAATGTGTCTCGGATCATTCCTTACTGCTGCCTTGTACTGTGTATCTCCCGTATTTATCGGAAGTTCTGTCGCTCCTGCGTAAAGGTTCGATATTCCTGTTTTTATCTCACTTGAGAATTTTGTCAGTTTGGTTCGCTATGTCTACTACTCTCATAGCACGGTTGTTCTACTTGATTATGTTAAGAAAGTAAACGATAAAGAATCATCATTATAAAAAGGAAAATAACATTTGCAACTGTAAATTCCAGAAAATATCTGCCCCTAAATGACCGATCCTCTTTTGCAACATATTTGAAGCTGATCAGGCTTGCCATTGATGCTATCAACGTTCCAAGGCCCCCGAGATTGGTTCCGATCACCAGCTCCCGAATATGGTCTGTGAATCCGGATAACAAAATCGCAGCCGGAACATTACTCATTACCTGACTTGCAATTACCGAAGTGACCACCTCCCGTCCGGTCAATATATCCGAAAGCAGTTGACTGAATGCCGGGATACGTCCAAGATTACCGATGAATATAAATAACGCGATAAAAATACATAACAGAGAATAATCAACCTGTGTCAGAATTTTCCGGTCACGCAGAAGCAAATATAAAAATACTAACGCGAAAGGCACACCATACGGAAGAATATGTGAAACCGCAAGCAGACTTATGACAAACAGAATAAGATATGCTGTAAATTTTTCAATCCATTCCGCATCCTTTTTCTCCCATTTTGAACCGGAAGCACTCAACGAATCCTTCTGTCTTTTCGTTGAAGCTTTATCTTCAACAGAATCTAAGCCTTTGTTCTGCTTTATTTCTGTCTTCCCATCATGACTTAACTTTCTTTTTCGAACCATGGATGCCAGACCGATCCATGCCATTAACAAAGCAAATGCGCAGACTGTATACGGCAGCATGATCTTTAAAAACTCCGCAATACCTATACCTGCTTTTCCATACAAATACAGATTCTGAGGATTACCAAGAGGTGTCAACATACTGCCAAGATTCGCCGCAATCGTCTGCATGACAATTACTTTTAGCATCCATTTGCTATCAGTGTCCGGGTTCAGTTTCTTCATTATTATAATTGCAAACGGCACAAATGTAATAAGTGATACATCATTTGTTATAAACATCGACATAAAGAAACACAAGCATACAAGGATTACCGTTACTCCTCCGATCCCATGCACCTTTGCTAACAGCCGTTCTGCTAATTTATCAAACACATCAATATTCCTCAAGCCGGCAACGATACTCATAAGGCAGAACAGGATCGCCAGTGTCCGAAAATCAATATACGAAATATATTCTCTGTCAGGGACTACAAAAAATACTGATATCACTGCCAGCACGACCGCGATCGATAACACGGTTTCCTTCTTTATAAAATATAAAATCTTTTTCATCCTTCTAATCCTCTTAACACATATTTTCTGCTTGCATTATTGTACTGCATTCACTTCCGCCCCACAACCTGTAATTCTGCAATTTATGATCAAGTCTTCCTTATATTTTAGATGCTTTTTTACCGGAAATATTTTATACTCTACATATAAATATTTACAAAAGCGTTCCTGTCTTGATAGTATCAACAGGTTGAAGCTCATAATCTACACAAGCTGTACAAGCATTAATAAGGGAGGGCATGCATATGAATCTCAAAGACAAAACACTCTGGCAAAGAAATGCTGCTGCGATCGGCGGCATGGTTTTATTTGCCGCCGGAATCAACTTCTTTATCGTCCCCGCCAGTCTGTATAACGGCGGTGTCCTTGGTATCAGCCAGATCATACGAACCTTACTGATCCAAGTATTTCCATCGCTTGCATCAGGAACCGATATCGCAGGTATTATCAACTTTATCTTAAATATACCTTTATTTATCATGGCATATATCTCAATCGGCAAAAGTTTCTTCAGCCGGACACTGGTCTGCCTGATCAGCCAGACGATATTCCTAAGTATATTTCCAATTCCGGCTACACCTCTGGTCAATGACAGCCTGACTGCCAGCATCATGGGTGGACTTCTCGCCGGTACAGGCATCGGTATCTCCTTACGCTCCGGCGGCTCCAGTGGCGGCATGGATATCGTCGGTATGTTCTTTACCAAGAAATACAAAAATTTCAGCGTGGGAAAGGTATCTTTGACAGTCAATGCTGTTGTCTACGGCATCTGTGCAATCCTTTTTGGTATCCCGACAGCCGTATACAGCATTATCTATTCCGCTGTCAGTACTCTGATGACTGACAAAGCACATACGCAGAATATCAATACCGAAGTCGTGATCTATACAAAAGAAGAACCGGAAGCCATCCTTGATTACATCGTAAACGAATTTCACCGGGATGCAACCTGGTGGGAGGCGCGTGGTGGTTATACCGAAGAAACAACTTATATGATCGTTACGATCCTTTCCAAATATGAATGTGTTCATCTCCGCCGCGGACTGAAAAACATCGATGAACACGCCTTTGTTGTCGTAAAAGAAGGTATGCATATTGGCGGAAAATACGAAAAGCATTTATAAAACCTGCATAAAACCTGTAATTTTCAGCATTTTTTTGCATATATAAATTGCATTTTTCAAAACACAATGGTATATTTATTCAGAAAAGAATGAAAGGAAGTAATGAAAATGAAACTTAAAAAATTTTTAGCAATTACTATGTCTGCAGCCCTGGCTATGACTGCATTAACAGCATGCGGAAGCAAAACTGACGACAGCAAATCTTCTGATAAGAAGACTGCTAAGGTTATCGAGATCGACCTCACAGATGAGGAATACGCTTTCGGCGTTGACAAAACACAGCCTGACTTATTAAAGGAGGTTAATACATTTATCGCAGATATGAATTCAGATGGCACATTTGAAGAGATCTGCAACCACTACTTCGGTGATGGCGAGCCTGTTGCTGTTGAATCAGCTACATTAGACTCAAGCAAGGATCAGTTAGTTGTAGCAACAAACGCTGCATTCGAACCATTTGAGTATACAAAGGGTGAGAACTACTACGGAATCGATATGGAGATCGCTAAAGCACTTGCTGACAAGCTCGGTAAGGAGCTGGTTATCCAGAACATGGATTTCGATGCTGTATGTCTCTCCGTTGGTCAGCAGAAATGTGATATCGCTATGGCCGGTCTTACAATCAAGCCGGATCGTGAAGAATATGTAGCTTTCTCAGATTCTTACTACAAGGCTTCCCAGAAGCTGATCGTTCCATCAGACAACACAGAATTTGACGAATGTAAGACTGCCGATGATGTAAATGCAATCCTTAACGCTAAGGATTCAAGCAGTAAGATCGGTTTCCAGACAGGTACAACCGGACAATTCTACTGCGAAGGTGATGATGACTGGGGATTCGCTGGTCTTAAGATGACATCTACCGGTTATAAGAACGGTTCACTTGCAGTTCAGGATCTGTTAAATGGTAACTTAAATTATGTTATCATTGATTCTGCTCCTGCTGCTGCCATTACAAAATCATTAAATGCTATGCAGTAAAAATATGCTATAAGAATCACGCGTTTCTCGCGTGAAGAAAATATATGGTAACAGGTAATTGTAAATTGCTAAAACAGTTCTGCTGATTCAGTGTATCTATATTTTACAATTACCTGTTATCTGATAGATATTGAAAGGATATTTCATGGGAGACATTTCAAGTAAAATACAAAAGTTCATAGAAATATTCATTGATAACAGAGGATATGTAAAGGTTGTTGAAGGTCTGAAGAATACCGTTATCATCGCCATAACCGGTCTGATCATCGGTATTTTGATCGGAACCATCATTGCAACTGTCCGCGTCATTCCAAAATATAAACGGCTGCCACGAGTTTTAGATGCAATCTGCAGCGTCTATGTCGGATTCTTCCGTGGAACTCCTATGGTCGTGCAGTTACTGCTGTTTTACTATGTTCTGCTCCCTATCGTAGGAGGTCATATGAGCGGTGTACAGGTGTCAATGCTTGTATTCGGTCTAAACAGTGGGGCTTATATTTCCGAAATCATGCGAAGCGGTATCCTTTCTGTTGATCCCGGACAGATGGAGGGTGGTCGTGCCATGGGACTTAGTTTTGCAACTACCATGCGCAAGATCGTGATCCCGCAGGCAGTCAAAAATATTCTACCTACTCTGGGAAATGAATTTATATCTTTGATCAAGGAAACATCTGTTGTAAGCTTTGTTGGTGCTACTGACTTATATGTAGCATTTAACTATATTGGTAGTAACAGCTACGAATTCATGATCCCATATCTGGTTATGGCACTGATCTACATTGTGATGGTGCTTCTGATCAGCCTTGGTATCAAACTTATGGAAAGGAGCCTGAGAAAGAGTGATAGACGTCATTAATCTTGAAAAACACTTTGGTGACAATGAGGTTTTACGAGGCATCAATGTCACGATCGATAAAGGCGATATAATGGTTGTAATCGGTCCATCAGGTTCTGGTAAGAGTACATTTCTTCGCTGTTTAAACTGTATGGAAGACCCTACCGGCGGTCAGATCATCTTCAATGGTGTCGATATTGCAGACCCAAAGGTTGATATCAACATCCACCGTCGTCATATGGGAATGGTATTCCAGCATTTTAATCTGTATAACAACAAAACCGTTATTCAGAATATCATGCTTGCTCCTGTACTGGTGCGTTGTCAGGATCTAAAAAAAGCAAAGCGTCATAATCGTATGCTTCCGCTTACGAACCTGTTCCGCAAGGAAAAGCAGGAGAAGATCAATATCACAACCACAAAGGCTCAGATCGTTGCCGAAGCAAGAGCAAAGGCTGAGGAGCTTTTGAAACGGATCGGCCTGGAAGATAAAGCAGATGTATATCCTTCTACTTTATCCGGTGGTCAGAAACAGCGAGTTGCCATTATCCGTGCACTTGCTATGAATCCGGATGTGATTTTATTCGATGAACCGACTTCTGCTCTTGATCCTGAAATGGTTGGAGAAGTTCTCGACCTGATGAAGGATCTTGCAAAAGAAGGAATGACCATGATCGTGGTTACTCATGAGATGGGCTTCGCCAAGGAGGTTGCCAATAAAGTCCTCTTCATCGATGAGGGGCAGATTCTTGAAACCGGAACGCCGGAAGAATTCTTTGGCAATCCGAAGAATCCTCGACTAAAGGATTTCCTTTCGAAAGTATTATAGACTGTGCTCAAAAAATGGAAGAGGGTATTTATCTATTATTACGTAAGACGTTTTCACTCTACCTTCGACGCAGTGGTACATAAGGCTGCAAAATACGCAGCCTAAGTACCAGCGCTCAGGCAGGCTTACTTCATAATAGTAATACCCTCTTCCATTTTTGTTTCCACTTCTCAATAGTAAATACATTTCATTATCGCCAAGGGCCGACGTGAATAACTGAGACCTTAGCGAGGCTTCCACCGAGGTTAGTTCGAAGTTACACAGCGTGAATAACTAAAAACTTTAAAACAGCTACTATTTATGTCGTCTGACATATGACAGTAGCTGTTTTTCGTTTATTTTTTTAATGCTTCCTCCAGGGTATGCCAACCAAGGACTGCGCATTTTACACGGGCAGGCATATGGGAAATGTCTTTTAAGGCGGAAGCTTCTTCGAGTTCGTCGATTTCTTCATCGGTCGCTTCGCCCTGTATCATCTTTAAGAAAAGTTTCCCAAGCTTCAATGCTTCTTCCTCGGTCTTGCCAACAATCATGCCGAGCATGATATCTGCGGACGCCTGTGAGATTGCACAGCCGTCTCCGACAAATGCTCCGTCTTCGATAATTCCGTTTTCTACTTTTAATTTCAACCAGATATCATCCCCACAGTTCGGGTTTACACCTTCCAGTACAATGTTCGCATCCGGAAGATCATGCTTGAATTCCGGTCGGATATTGTGCTCCGTCAGGATCTCATTATAAAAACTTCTATTCTCCATATCCCATTCTCCTTCTGACATTTGCAACACTCTCTACAAATGCATCGACTTCTTCTATCGTATTGTAGAACATAAAGCTGGCTCTTGTTGTATTATACACCTTCAGATAAGTAAGCAACGGCTGTGCACAATGGTGTCCGGCACGAACATTGATACCATCTGATGCCATGATCTCACTGACATCATGTGGGTGTACATTGTCGATCGTAAATGCCACAATACCGGTATGGTTTGCAGGATCTTCTGAGCCGATCACATGAACATGTGGAATCTTTGCAAGTCCTTCCATCGCATGTCGGGTCAGTTCCAGTTCTCTCTGCTCGATTGTCTCAAATCCAATCTTATTAATATATGAAATTGCGGCTGCAAGTCCGGCTGCACCGGCTGCATTTACAGTTCCTGCCTCGAACTTATGCGGAAGCTCAGCCCATACCGCTCCTTCTGTCGTTACGGACTGGATCATCTCGCCACCTGTCATAAATGGCGGCATCTCTTCCAGTAATGCTTCTTTTCCATATAACACGCCGATACCCATCGGTCCCATCAGCTTATGACCGGAAAATGCAAGAAAATCCGCATCCAGATCTTTGACATCGATCGGCATATGCGGTGCGCTCTGTGCCGCATCTACTACAATAACCGCGCCGACCGCATGTGCAAGCTTTGAAATCTTCTTGATCGGATTCACACAACCGAGGACATTGGATACCTGTCCGATCGCTACAAGCTTTGTCTTCTCATTGATTCCTGCTGCAAGTGTCTCATCTGTCAAAGTACCGTCCTTCTCACAGTTCAGATACCGGACCGTTGCACCTGTCATTCTCGCTGCCATCTGCCATGGGAGAATGTTGCTATGATGCTCCATGATGCTGACTGCGATCTCATCTCCTGCTTTCAAATGACTGCATGCATAGCTGTATGCAACAAGGTTCAGACTCTCTGTTGTATTTCTTGTAAAGATGATTTCTTTTTCAGAATCTGCATGAATAAAATCACGCACAACTTTTCTGGCATCTTCATATGCTTCTGTTGCTGCAAGGCTCAGCGGATAGAAACCACGAAGCGGATTTGCATTGCTTTCTTCATAAAAACGCTTCTCTGCTTCAATTACAACTGCCGGCTTCTGTGCTGTAGCCGCATTGTCTATATAAATGGTTTTATTTGTCTGTAATAACGGAAAATCCTCTTTATAATTCTTCTCTATCATCTGCCATTACCTCCGCAAGCTGTGCTTCTACCAGCTTCTGTGTCTGCTCGTCTCCTATGTGGCGATATAACATCTCGAATTTGCCGCGTGTCATGATATCCTCCGCAGTCTCCTTGTCGATGCCTCTTGATTCAAAATAAAATAATGTCTCCTCATCCAGTTCGCCGATCGTTGCACCGTGAGAACCTTCTACATCCTCCTCTGCACAGAGAATGATCGGGATCGTCTTATTGATCACATCATCACCAAGCAGGAGTACATTTTCTGTCTCTGCACCTGTGGATTCGGATGCGCCGTTCTTGAAATCGATCGTTCCACGAAATACTTTCTCTGCTGCATCCTTTAAAGTTCCGTCCACCTGAATCTCACAATTTGTCTTCTTACCGAAATGATTTATGATCAGGTTCACATCGATCTTCTGCGTCTTCTGTCCAAGGTAGCCGATCTCGACCTGTGTATCTGCTCCTGTACCCTTAAGATCTGTACGGATTCCGTTATAGAGATCACCTTTTCCGATAAAGATCTGAAGGATATCGAACTTTGCATTTTCATCGCAGACACAACCGATATCGTTTAACAGGGTCTGTTCTTCATCCTGCATAAATACCTGTACCAGACGGACACGGCTGTCTTTCTTTGCCTGTATCATCGTACGATATGCCAGTGAACCTGCCTGCGCACTTTTCTTTGTAAATGTCTCAATTATGGTTGTATTCGTACCTTCTTCTGCCGTCAGATAACATGCACCTGCCGCAGATGCTGCTGTCGTTCCATCAACAGCCAGACGGATCGTTGCCTTTGCGTCTTTGTCCGAAGCAGTCAGAACTGTTTTTTCTGTCTGCGCATCTGCAAAGATCGAATCTGCCTCTCTTCCTGCTCCACTCTCAACTGTGGCAAATTCTGCCACATCCCCGGATATCAGGCTGTTTGTCTCTTTATCCTCAAATGCTTCCTCTACCGTCACCTTACATGGTGCTATATCAGGATTCCATGAAACCTTTGTATCATTCATATGAAGCCAGTACCATGTTTTGGATGGAAGTTTATTAATATTGATCGTATTCTTGTCCATTGCTCATTTCCTCCTAACCTATACTGCCCTTCATTTCCAGACGGATCAGATTGTTCATTTCCAAAGCATATTCCAGCGGAAGCTCCTTTGATACGTTGTCCGCAAATCCGCTGACGATACAAGCTCTGGCATCTTCCTCACTCATACCACGGGACATCAGATAGAATACCGCATCATCACTGATACTGCCGATCTGTGCCTCATGTCCTACATTTGCCTTTCTGGTACGAATATCCATCGCCGGGATCGTATCAGATCTTGAGATAGAATCCAGCATCAGCGACTGACAGGATACTGCTGCCTTGGCATTCTCTGCTTCCTTTGCTACTACAACGGAAGAACGGAAAGTACTGATACCTCCATCCTTTGAAATAGATCTTGTATTAATGTAGGAACTGGTATCCGGTGCACTGTGAACGACCTTTGCTCCGGTATCCAGATTCTGTCCTTTTCCAGCAAACGTGATACCGGTAAATTCCATCTTCGCGCCCTTTCCTTTCAGGATACTCATCGGATATAGGTAGGATACATGGGATCCGAAGGAACCGGAAATCCATTCGATCGTTCCGCCTTCTTCTACAACTGCACGTTTTGTATTCAGGTTATACATATTCTTTGACCAGTTCTCGATCGTCGAATAACGAAGCTTCGCATTCTTACCGACAAATAATTCCACGCATCCGGCATGGAGATTTGCCACGTTATATTTTGGTGCAGAACAGCCTTCAATGAAATGAAGATCCGCGCCCTCATCCACGATAATAAGGGTATGTTCAAACTGTCCGGCTCCCGGTGCATTCAGACGGAAATAAGACTGCAACGGAATCTCTACGGATACACCCTTTGGTACATATACAAAGGAGCCGCCTGACCATACCGCACCATGAAGAGCTGCGAACTTGTGGTCATTGGGACGAACCAGCTTCATAAAATGCTTTCTTACCATATCTGCATATTCGCCATTTAATGCACTCTCCATATCGGTATATACAACACCCTTTTCAGCTACCTCCTGACGGACATTGTGGTATACCAGCTCGGAATCATACTGTGCTCCGACACCTGCAAGAGATTTTCTCTCTGCTTGTGGGATGCCCAGTCGTTCAAATGTATTTTTGATATCTTCCGGCACATCAGACCATTTTGCTTTCATATTTGTATTTGGTCTGACATAGGTTACGATGTTGTCCATATTCAGACCTTCAATCGATGGTCCCCAGTCCGGCACTTCCATATTATTATAGATCTGCAGGGATTCCAGACGGAAGGTCTGCATCCATGCCGGATCATGTTTCTCTTTCGAAAGCTGCTCAACGATCTCAGGCGTCAGTCCTGCCTTGATCTTATAAGCATCTTTTTCATCATCTTTGAAGTCATATATATTTCTGTCTATGTCTTCTACATATGTTTTTTCTTTCATATCTATCGGATGCTCCTTTCAAAGACTACTGATTCTGCTCTGTCTTCTCATATTTTGCAAATCCATTCCGGTTGATCTCCTCTACCAGAGATGCATCACCGGTCTGTATGATCTTACCTTCTACCATAACATGTGTATGATCAACAGATAAGGACTCCAGAATCTTCGTGCTATGGGTAATGATCAGAAGACTGCCCTTGCAATTCTTCTGGTATTCTTCGATACCGGCAGATACTGTTCTTACAGCATCAACGTCCAGACCGGAATCTGTCTCATCAAGGATTGCAAGTGAAGGCTTCAGCATCAGGAGCTGTAAGATCTCTGCCTTCTTTTTCTCACCACCGGAAAATCCGACATTCAGATCACGCTCTGCATAGGATGGATCCATCTGAAGGATCTCCATTGTACGCTCCAGCTCTTTCTTGAAATCATATAAACGCTGTCTTTTTCCTGTCTTCTGCTCCAATGCATTTCTGATAAATGAACTTAAAGTCACACCCGGAACCTCAAGTGGATTCTGGAAGGACAGGAAGATTCCTGCTTTCGCACGCTCATTGACAGGAGCCTCTGTAATATTTTTACCCTGAAACCAGATCTCTCCGCTCTTTATGGTATATCTTGGATTTCCCATGAGTGCATAGCCGAGTGTTGATTTACCTGTTCCGTTTGGCCCCATGAGAACGTGCGTCTCACCTTTTCCGATTGACAGATCTACACCGTGAAGGATCTGCTTCTCCTCTACATCTACATATAAATTCTTTACATTTAATAACTGTTTCTCTGACATATTCGTGCCTCCTGTATATTCATCTATTCTTTCACTGTTTGTCCGGCTTTTCCTGCCACATCGGCAAGTGTCATATTATCAAAATAATTATTGATCAGATCGGCAAGTCCTTGCCAGATCGGTAATGTATAACATAATTCCGACCGGTCACACGGTACCGAATCATCCTTCAGGCAGGATACCGGTGCAAGGGTTCCTTCGGTCAGTTTGAGGATCTCTCCCACACTGTATTCCTCCGGTTCTCTGGTCAGACGATAGCCACCTCCATGTCCGCTTGCCGCTTCGATCAGATGTGCTTTTGACAGCATCCGGGTGATACTTTCCAGATATTTCTGTGACAGCTCTTCGTGTTGTGATATTTCTTTTAGTGGTATAAAACTGCCATCATGATTTACCGCCAGATAAACCATAACGCGTAATGCATACCGTCCTTTTGACGAGATGACCATAGTATTTCTCCCTCTTTCCAAATTATGCTACAAAGATAATATTCCTATTCACCTACCATGTCAATAGGTGAATAATATTTTTGTTGCTTTTTCGACTGTAAACCTTTAAACTGGAACAGTATGGCACGTATAGATAATTGCGTAAGCATTAGTTACTAATATGCATAAATCTGAATTATGCAATCATCTATATAATAAAGAAATAGATAGGGTTAGTTTATGAGTAATAAAAATACGAAAAGTTTTGGAAGCAGATGGGGATTCATTCTGGCTTCTGTTGGTTCTGCCGTTGGTATGGCAAATGTCTGGGGATTTCCAAATAAATTGGGAAGTAATGGTGGCGGCGCATTTCTGCTGATCTACCTGCTTTTTATCTTTATATTCAGCTATGTGGCACTTCCGACCGAATTTGCGATCGGACGAAGAGCCGGAACAGGAACACTTGGTGCTTATAAATATGCATGGGAAACAAGAGGTAAAAAAGCCGGTACTGCAGGTGGACTGCTCGGCTGGCTTCCACTTGCAGGCTCCTTATGTATCGCGATCGGTTATGCGATCATCGTTTCGTATATTTTAAAAGCCTTCCTTGATTCTCTGATCGGAACTTTAATGCATGAAGATACAGCAGTCTGGTTTGATTCATTTTCATCCAAACCGTTCTCTGTGATCCCGCTTCACATTATCGTGGTAGCCGGAACGCTTCTGACTCTGTTCTTCGGTGCACATAGTATAGAAAAGACAAATAAGATCATGATGCCGTTATTCTTCATCATTTTTCTGATCCTTGCAGTCCGTGTTGCTATGCTTCCGGGCGCAGCAGAAGGATATAAGTTCATGTTCACACCGGACTGGTCAAAGCTTGCTGATCCTATGATCTGGATCTGGGCAATGGGACAGGCATTCTTCTCCCTGTCAGTTACGGGGAGCGGCATGATCGTCTATGGCGCTTATCTGTCAAAGGATGAAGATGTTGTCGGAGTTGCCAGACATACTGCGATCTTTGATACGATCGCTGCCGTTGTCGCAGCACTGGTCATTATCCCGGCATGTTTCTCTTATGGCGTTGATGTCGGAGCAGGTCCAAGCCTTCTCTTTGTTACCCTGCCAACCATCTTACAGAATATTCCGCTCGGACGGTTATTTGCAATTATCCTGTATATAGCAATGATCTTCGCCGGTGTAAGCTCTCTTCAGAATATGTTTGAGGCGGTTGCTGAATCACTCTTACACCAGTTTCCGAAGCTCAGCCGTACCGCAGTCCTGATCATCATCGGCGTGTTATGCCTTGGCTGTGGCATCGGTATGGAAATGATCTCCAAATGGGGACCTTGGATGGATATTGTTTCTATCTACATCATCCCGATCGGCGCAACCATCGGTGCTGTCTCATGGTTCTATGTCATGAAGAAGGATGAACTGCTCGAAGCTGTTAACTGCGGCAGCAAAAAGAATCGTGGCACACTCTGGTATTCCATCGGACGCTACCTCTATGTACCACTTGCGATCGTACTATGTGCGGTTGCCTTGTTTAAACATATATCGTTTTAAAAAACAAAACGGCGGGGAATTTCCCCGCCTGTTCTTTTGATTGGATCTGGGCCTTTCGACCAGCCCAGAAATGCGACTTGCCACACTTATAGCTTCTTATAATATTTTTCAACTAACTTTGCCATTAATTTTCTTCTTTTATCTAAAAAAGCATCATAACTCTCGACTGTCATTTCTACAATATCCGCTGGTATAGCGTTCTCCTCAAGATTCTTCACTAACACCTCTCTATCTGCTATATTGCCAAATGCTATACTTTTACTTTTACATTGTTCAATCACTTTTCCAAAATATACGTTAGGTGCATCATCTTTTATTGCTTTATTTACTTGCGTATCAAGATATGTAAAGTTTGCAACTTGATTATATCTTCCCTTCGTATCCACACCATTATTTTTTAGATATGCTTTTGGGAAAATATGATGTACATCTCCCGATATGTTAATTAAATCAGATATCATTGTTCCATGCATAAATAATGAATTGCAGTTAAGATTAATTTGCGCCGCAAGAAAAGTATTAAACGCAGGGCTATTTGTTGACGTTGTTTCAAGATTTTGTGGCAGGGTAATATTCCAAAATGTATCTGATAAAACTGAAGCTTCTACTTCCTTAAAGAAATTTATAAAACCTTTTTCATTAATAAGTCTTATGTCCCTACTCATGACTGATTCAGGAGAACCAACATATCTTCCTGTCAATGTAGATAGTACAAACCATTTCTGTACATGGTGTTTTACCTGATCATGAGGAATAGTCGATTCTTTTGATAATTTCAAATAGAGCAGATATGCAAAATCGAGAGTCATCTGTGAATTAAGCTGTTTACTTGATTTATACCCTGCACCTTTAATGGCTAATACAAATTGTTTGAAATTATGCTCATTAATAAAAAGCTTTATTCCTTCACTCAATCTAATATATGAATCCTCTATTATTTCATCTTTAAATTCGCGGGTCTCAAAATCTCGTCCAGAAAGCAAGCTAACTAAATCTGCAAGTTTTGCTCTGTCAAAACTACACATAAATGCAACACGAAGCATATCATTATAATCAGGATCATATATATCTTCATTGTCTTTTTCTAACCATTTAATCTTAGACGCATATTCCGTCTTTTCAAACTCAATATCCTTTATCATTTGTGGATAAAAATCAGGTTTAACAGCTAAATGACAAAAATAATCTACAACTTTACGTAAAGTATTTCCTCCATGAATTGTATCCGATGCCATTTTAGACATAACAAAATCCGATTGACTTAATGCAGTACCCTTTGAGTTGATTCGAATAAATATTTCTGTAACCTCATCAATTCCCAATGTATGACTTAATTCAATAACTCCTATTTGCCTATTTGCAATACCTTTTAGATTCATTATTGCACTATGAATCTCTTTTTCCCGAACCCCTGGATTGTCTTCACAGTACTTTTCAGAAAAATCAAATGGATCAAAATCATTATCAAATAACTCAGCTATATCCGGAATCCACTTTTTATCCTTAAGATGTGATGCATCCTGCACTGCAAATCTTTTATCAACCTCTTGAGCAAGTGGATTAAATGCAATCTTTATACGATCTCTATTAAAATCCTCATCTAACACTTCCAGTCCAGAAACAGCAGCCATTAATGCAGTAATTCTCTGTTGTCCATCAATTAACACATGTTTTCCACTCGCTATTGAACCATCTTTTGTATGCACATCCGGATTTTTCCAAGTAATTATATATCCTGTAGGATATCCATTATAAAGAGAATCAATCAAATCCCTAACTTGGGATTTTTTCCACACAAACGGTCTCTGTATTTCTGGAATAACAAAACTTCCAGCTTCAATAAGTCCTAAAATTGCACTGATATTATATTGCATTAATGTAAATTTTTCGCCCTGCATAATAATCTCCCTCTTTATGTTTTTGTCCTCTTTTGTATATAAATCTATATGCCTACATTTTAATCTCTCTATCATAAAAAAAGCAATTATTATTTACACAAAAAGTCTCAAATATCGTCATTCTGACAATATTCAAGACTTTTTAAAGTAATATTCTTTTCTAATAACAACTGATAAGCATTGCCGGCTCTCCTTATTATTAACTTATCTGAAGTCCACCTTCACTTTCACACCGTCACCTGCGTTTTTCATCTCACAGGTAAATCCATGGCGATCCATGATGGTTTTGACGGTGGATAAGCCAAGCCCGGTTCCTTTGTGTCCATGTCTGCTGTTATCCCCTTTGACAAATGGATTCCAGATACTCTTTAAAACATCTTCTGGAATCGGCTCACTTGTATTCTGAATGGAAAGGCTCTCATTGCTCATCTGAACTGTGATCTTTCCATCCTTTGTAACATACTTAACCGCATTATCCATCATATTCATAATTGCCTGATACATCAGAGTCTCGTCTGCATCGATCTGACAGCTTCCCTGAATGTCAAGCCTGATATTTTTATCTTTAATTGTTTCCGCATATACCTCTGCTGCTGTATTTATAATACTTCCAATATCAACTTTAGTCTTATGAAGCTCTGTATTTACATCCTCTGCCTTTGCCATATCAAGGATAGATGCAACCTGTTCATTCATTGACTTTACTTCATTTAATATCCCGTCCATATAATACTGGTTTTTTTCCGGATTTTTTCCTGACTTCAGATTCTCTGCATACAGAGAAATAACAGCAAGCGGGCTTTTGAGATCATGCGCCATCGCATTTGAAGTTGTTCGTCTGTACTGCTCCATATCATACGCCGATTTATAGGATCTATACATTACATATGCGATCACAAGTGAGATCAAAGCACTTCCAAGCACTACTCCAAGCCATGTATAAATGATCATATGTCCTATCGGTGACTTTACAATATTATAATGATAATCTATGACCGCAAAAGCAGTCTTATCATTGTTGATAGGAAATGCATAGACTGCATGTGTGCCGTATGAACATTTTTCTGTATCTTCCACATATTCCCAATCGGAATTATTCTGATAATCATTCACGATCTCATCCGTACCTGTATACCGGTCAACCTTTAACGATGTTGCTATACAACCAACAACTCCATGCGGATGGTAAATCCAAAACTCTGATCCAGCTTCACATAGCCATCCGGTATCTCTGATACCGTCCTTTCCTGTTCCTCTCCATCTGTAAAACAGGTATAGGAAGCCGGATAAAACTGCGTTCCTGACACATAGACCTCATTCATTTTATCGAATGAAAAATCCGCAGACATATCCTTCATTTCAGGAACAGCAGTTCCCAATATATCATTATCACAATACAACATATATTTGTTCTTTTCTTTATCATTTATCTGAAGAAATACCTTATCCTTCTGATCCGTGATCTCTGTCAGATTACCGGTATCATCCTTCTGATACAGATGAATAAATCCCTGCATACTGACCACCTCGCTGTCATTTAACACAGCCATTGACAGATTATTCAAATATATCATATTTCCAATATAATGATTATACGGTGTCTGGAACTCGTACTCTGCGTCTTTCTGTTCTTCAAGCTCCGTCTGATAAATATCCCAGTATTTCACGCCTGCCTGACGAATCGTCTTTTCTGCTGCCTGCACATTGCTCGATATATTATTCTGAAATGTCAGGTTTAAAAATGCTGTAATGATACCCCCAAGTATCGATGTTACAATAATAAACGGAATAAAAATCTTTAAAAAGAAGGAATAAAACTTCTTCTTTTTCCCATAATATTTCTTTTCTTTTTTCTTCATATGATAGTCCACCTCTCTGATCTGATTACTCCATCCGATATCCTTTTGCAAATACAGTCTTTATCAGTTTGCCGCTGTCACCAAGTGCTTTGCGAAGCTTCTTTACATGGTTGTCAACCACACGGTCACCACCATCGTAATCATACCCCCATAACCGGACAAGCATATCATCCCTTGTCACGATCATGCCCTTATGCTCCATCAGGTATTTGAGCATCGCATATTCTTTTGGTGCAAGCCGGACCTCTTCTCCTGCTGCCTCAACAAGCAGTCTGTCCGGATACATCCTGATGGCTCCCACCTGGATCACCTGATTCTTCGTCCACAAGCCTTTCGACCTACGCAAAAATGACTGGATCTTCGCCTGAAGCTCTGCCATGGAAAATGGTTTCACAACGTAATCATCACAACCGAGATCGTACCCGTAAAGCCGGTCTTCTTCTCTGCCTCTGGCGGTCAGAAAAATGATCGGAACGTAGCTCTTTGCCCGGATGGCTCTGCATATCTCAAATCCATCTGCCCCCGGCAGCATCACATCTAAAAGTGCCAGATCATATTCATGTTCGTACACCAGAGCAAGTGCCTCGTCTCCGTCCGCCGCCCAGGTAAATGTGATCTCACTCTCTTTCATGTAATCCATGATGCCCTCTGCAATTCCTGCTTCATCTTCTACAAGTAAAATGTTGTAACTCATAACGTTCCCCATTTCCAGAATTCATTTTTAAATCTTTTGATATCTTAGATTCTGAACCTATCATACATGGCAATTATATCCTATTTGTATCCTGTTGTACACAAATGTAAGTTTTCAAAACGAAAAGAACGTCCTTCTTATTATTTTGCTACTACAAATTCTGTTTCATCCAGATCTTCGGAAGCTAAGATATCAAGCAAACGAAACGCTGGTCCGGTTGGGTGTGTTCTGCCACACTCCCATGCCTCTACTGTTTTCTTCGAAACACCCATATAAGATGCAAAAACTCCCTGTGTCATTCCTGCCCGCATCCTGATCTCACGAATTTCTGTATTTGAATATTCTTTCACTGGCATTATCATATATGTTTTTACGCGAGCTTTTCCCTGTCCTTTTTCATACTCTATTGCTTCTTCCAATCCTTGTTTTAAATCATCAAATAATGAACCCATAGAAATCATCTCCTATTCTTTGCCGTTTCCTCTTTCAAAGATTTTACCAACTTCTTAAGTACATTTTTTTCTTCATTTGTCAGATTTTCCTGACTTTTCTTTTCAAATGCAGTTATTAGATAGGTAACTTCATATTCTGCAAAATCCGTATAACATACACGAACACTACCACTCTTTCCTCTATTTTCTAATGGGAACCGTACCTTACGTATTCCACCAGTTCCTTCCATTACCGGTCCTGATTCTGGATTTTTTAATAGCATAATTTGCAATGCTCGTAACTCATCTTCCCCAAGCCCTATTTCTTTCCACCGTTTTGTAAATAATGGTATTTCAATAAATGTTCTTATCATTCGTTAATTCATCCCTCCTTTTTCCTAAATAGTATACCCTATTTTGTAGGGTGTCAATCTTTTTATTTAATCTGTTTTGTCTAATATCCTATTTTACACGATCACAAATTATTCAAAATAAAAGGAGCATCCCTTTACCGAATATATATCCAGTAAAGAGATGCTCTATTATTTTATAAAATCTCATCCAAATAGTCTAATAGCTCCGGTAATGTCTTTCTTCCAAATGCTACATGTTCATCGTTCACAACAAGGCACGGTACGCTCATAACCTTATAGCGTTTCTGATAAAATGGATATAGCATCACATCGTAAATCTCTGCTGTAACCTGTGGATTTTCTGCCGCTATTTTCTGTGCTGCGGTGACAAGATCGGGGCACATGGAACAGTCAAGTGTTACAAGAATCTTGATATTAAGCGGTTTTTTGATCGCATGAATACGCTCCATAATCTGTGCATCCACTTCTTGTCCCGGTCCGGCAGCATTATACAATCCAATCACAAAAGAGGTGAATTCATGTCCACCCGGTACACCATGGAAGCCAAGCCCGGTATCACTTCCGTCTTCCCGCAGAATTCTGACGAATGGTCGTTCGTTTGCCGGAACAGAATCCCCATCAGTTCCTTCCTCTGCTACGATTACACTGAGCTTTCCGGTTCGTCTGCTCATAGCTTCCATATATTGTTTTAGCTGTGCTGACTCCTGCCTCTGATTCAGATATAATTTCATGATCAGCGGATGCGCCATGCGGTCAAAGACCTCGTCTAACTGCTTTTCCGTCTCTTCATCAAAGAACTCGTCCGACAATGAATCTTCTGCTTCCGGCTGTTTCTGTTGTCCAGTTTTATGCATTTCATATCCGGTATTTTCAGCGACCACAGACTGCATTCCTTCACGCTTTTTCTCCTGTGTAACATTCTTCTCCTTTGATTGTTTATTTTCCTGTAAATCCCGTGATGACTCTGCTCCATGCTTTTTCTGCAAGGCTGCCACATACCGTTCAAGCTCTGTCGCTGCAACTGCACCATCACCGACTGCCGTCACTACCTGACGAAGATTTTTCTGGCAGACATCGCCAGCCGCATAAACACCCGATATACTGGTCTGTCTGGAAGCATCCGTAATTACATATCCCTTTTCATCAATCTCTGCTTTTCCCTGCAGCAACGAAGTCTCCGGCTCGTATCCGGCAAATACGAAAATACCAAACGTATCTCCTTTTGGCGCATGATATACACTTTCTTCTCCTGTTTTCACATTTTTATACACCAGTGTTGTCAGGACATCTTCACCCTCCGCACGGACGATCTCAGTACTGGTAAGCACCGTAATTTTTTCATTTGCTCTGGCTTTATCCGCCGATGATTTAGGGCAGGAAAAATCTTCACCCCGGATCAATATCGTCACATGGCTGGCATACTTGGTAAGGAATACACTTTCCTCCGCAGCGGCATAACCGCCACCCACAACAAATATTTCCTTGCCGGTGAAGAACTCTCCATCACAAGTTGCGCAATAAGCTACGCCCCGTCCTTTAAACCGTTTCTCCCCCTCAAATCCGATCATTCTCGGATGTGCTCCGGTTGCAAGCAGAATTCCATAACAGGAAAAGTCGCCCTTATTTGTATGCACGATTTTATATTCTCCATCTACATCCAGCTTTTCAACCTCTGCCATCAGGAATTCTGCACCAAAATTCTCTGCCTGTCTGTACATAGCCGCAGTTAAGGATTTCCCATCTGTTTTCTCTATTCCCGGATAGTTCACCACTTCTTCCGTGATCGTGATCTGTCCGCCAATCTTCTCTTTCTCAACAACAAGCACCCGATAACAGGCTCTCGCCAGATAAATG
Organism: Clostridium sp. AM46-21; assembly: GCF_003480025.1. Classification (NCBI taxonomy): domain Bacteria; kingdom Bacillati; phylum Bacillota; class Clostridia; order Eubacteriales; family Clostridiaceae; genus Clostridium; species Clostridium sp. AM46-21. The sequence continues at coordinate 71,941 of NZ_QUIB01000004.1, read as the reverse complement.
GCTGCTGTAAGCCCCGCCGGTCCCGCACCTGCAATCACCACATCATACATATTTTTATTCTTCATTCTTACAATCTCCCTACAAGATCCAGACTTGGACGCAGCGTAGCTTCTCCCGGCTGCCATTTGGCAGGGCAGACCTCATCCCCATGCTCCGCAACAAACTGGCATGCCTGCAATTTACGAAACAGTTCATCTGCATTTCGTCCGACATTTCCTGCACTGACTTCATAGGAAACAATTCGCCCTTCCGGGTTGATGACGAAGCTGCCACGTTCTGCCATCCCATCTGATTCGATCATCACTTCAAAATCTTCACATAATTCATGATTTGGATCTGCCAACATCGGAAATGTGATCTTTCCAATCTTTTCCGATGTATCATGCCATGCCTTATGCACAAAATGCGTATCTGTTGATATGGAATAAACCTCACAGCCGGCAGCCTTGAAATCCTCATATTTATCCTGCAGATCTGACAGCTCCGTCGGACAGACAAATGTAAAGTCAGCCGGATAGAAGAAAAATACACTCCATCCGCCTAATATGTCGTCCCTGGTTACCGTTTTAAATTCACCATTTTGATATGCATGCACAAAAAAATCGCTTACTTCTCTGTTAATCATCGACATTGTTTAATCTCCTTTATCAAACATTATTTCTGATTAATATTACCTGTAAGCGATTTTTTATACTGTTGCTACATAAAAAACAGATAGCCTTGTCTTGGTCAGCCAACCGTCTCCATTGAATAACTCATTGTAATTTCTATTCGTTGCACATCTTCTGCAATCTGTTCTGCTGTCAGATGATTTTCTTTTAACACTTCATTTACATCGTAGCGGTCATAGAAGAATTTCTTTAAACCGTAATTCAGAACCTTCATATCAGAATCACCATAGAAGCCGGCGATTCTCTGACCGAAACCGCCTTCCAGATAACCGTCCTCTAATGTAATTACGATATCATGATCTTTCTTCAGACCATTCAAGAGTTCTTCATCCACACCGGAAACATACAGCGGGTTAATGATGGTTGGCGCAACTCCTGTCTGCTCCTCGATCAATGCTGCCGCATCTGTTCCAAGCTGATAGAAAGTACCTGCACCGATAACGGCAATCTTGCTTCCCTTTTTAGTTACTTCGTATTTATTTAACTGACTGAAATCCTTTGTTACAGCCTTTCCGTCCGATACCATCGCAGCTCCCGGAAGCTTGATCGCAACCGGATGCTCTGTCTGCTCCACGCTCCAGTCAAGCATTGCCAGATATTCCTCTTTGGTTGTCGGTGCCAGATATACAAGCCCCGGAATACTTGTAAGCATCGGAATATCCTGTAAGCCAAGATGTGTTACATCATTCATTCCATATACAGATCCCGCAAATACAACGATCGTTGCAGGGTTGTTATTGATACACAGATCCTGTGTCAACTGATCATATGTCCGCTGGATAAATGAACTGTATACACCATATACAGGCTTGCCGCCATTTGCCGCAATACCGGATGCCAGTGCAACCGCTGTCTCCTCTGCGATACCTACATCAATAAACTGGCTGCCCGCTTCTTTTCTCTTATCCTCTGTAAATCCCATAACGGTAGGTGTTGCCGATGTGATCGTAACTACAAATGGATCTTCCTTCATTTTCTTTAAGAGATAATCTCTGGTTACGTCGGAATAATCTTCTCCATCAAATTCCATCAAAGACTTTCCTGTTTCAAGGTCAAATGGCATACACCAATGCCACTGTTCCTTATTCTGTTCTGCCGGTGCATAACCCTTTCCTTTTAAAGTTTTAATATGCACAACTACTGGTTTCTTACTGTCTTTTACAGATTCAAACGTTGCGATCAATGCAGCAATATCATTTCCTTTATCTACATATACATACTCAAGTCCCATTGCACGGAACAGATTACATTCTGCCTGACCGTTTGTCTCACGAAGCAGTTTCAGTTCTGATATAAACCACCATGATTCTCAGCGATCGACATGTCATTATCATTTACAACAATGATCAGATTGCCGCCAAGCTCAGCCGCATAGTCAAGACCTTCCAATGCCTCGCCACCGCTTAATGAACCGTCGCCGATCACAGCAATCACATTTCCATCTTCCTTTTTCAGATCTCTGGCTTTCGCAAGGCCACAGGCAAGGCTGACAGATGTAGATGTATGTCCGATCTCAAAGAAATCATGCTCACTTTCTTTTGGATTTGTATATCCGGATACATCATCGTAATGTTCTTCGCAGAGATAAGCATCCTTTCTGCCTGTCAGCATCTTATGCGGATAGCTCTGGTGGGATACATCATATACGATCTTGTCCTTTGGTGACTCAAATACATAATGCATCGCAATCGTTGCTTCTACCATACCAAAATTCGGTCCAAAATGTCCGCCGTGCTTACTTGCACGAACCAGCAATGCCTGTCGCATCTCTGCTGCCATCGCCGTCATTTCTTCTATATTCAATTTTTTTACATCTTCAGGTCCGTTAATCTGTTCAATATACATAATTTCTAACAATCCTCCTTATCCCATGACAATACGCCGGTCTGTACCGCTTTCTCATAGCGCGATACCTTATAGGCAAGCCGCTTCATGGTCTCCTCGATCTGTTCTTTCTGCTCCTGTAATGCATCATACTGCTCCTGCAATAGCTGCCGTCTTGCTTCAAACGTCGTATCTCCCATCTGATACAGTTTCACATATTCAATCAATGCCTCGATCGGAACGCCTGCATTCCGCATACAAACTGCATTTTCTACCCAGCCAAGATCCGATTCCTGATAATCTCTGTTTCCACTCGGAGTTCTTGTAACCGGTGGAATCAGTCCTACACGCTCATAATACCGAAGGGTATCCTGTGAGATACCAAATTTCTCACTTACTTCCTTGATCGTCATCTGCGCCACCATCCTTCATTTGATTTTTCCTTACTATAGCACTTGGAGTTCGCTCAAAGTCAAGATATTTTTTGTCAGTCTATAGATGAAATGTTTATTGTGATATATGCCACTGCCGCCTGTATAGCCTGCAGAATACGCTACGCTTTCTACTCGTCACACGCGCCTATCCGCTCATGCTCCTGTGCAACTCGCCCTTCGGGCTCAGACAGGCACCCGCATTCGCTGCCAGCGTGTTCCTCATTACGAAATGCTCGCTATGATTCTGCAGGCTATACAGGCGGCAGTGGCATATATCACAATAAACAATACACATTATTTAATAAATTCTGCCGTCAGCTTCATGATGTCTTCCAGATTCTTCAGATTCTTCCATACATTGGCAGTCTCTAAGGAATGATTTGCTTTCTCTATCACATGAACCGGAATCCCTGCTTTTTGACACCGATCTGTAATTGCAGCGGTGCTCTCCACCCACGGATCTGCCGTTCCTGTAAATGCTATCGCTCTCCCCGACAGATCAGATGCGCAATTGTCAAATGTCGCCTCAAGCGGAGTATACAGAACATGCCTGCATGGTATCTTATGCCGCTCTGCATAAGTAGTCGCAATGATCGTTCCTACACTTTTTGATAAGAATAAAATGCTGTCATACCCGGAAAAATCTATATCTTTTAATATTTTCTCCGTCTGTCCGTACAGGTCTTCAAATGCTGCCTGCATTTTTACCGGATCGCCTTTGACGTTTCCGATCCGATTCACATATTCTACGTTCTTATATTCTTTATATCCTACGGATTCTGCTACGCGCCTGCCATAATATAACAGTGGCTTGTCGCAGTGATAGCCGATTCCCGGAAAACATACTACCAGCTTCATCTTCATACCTCCTGTTTTTTCGCTGAATCGTCTATTTAACCACTACTCTTGTGATAAAACATGCCCCGGTTATATAGCGGTTACCAGTGCATTTAGCAAATACGCTCCGCTTTCTATTCGTCACACCGGCTTATCCGCTCATGCTCTCTGTGCAACTCGCCCTTCGGGCTCAAACAGCACACCGCATTCGCTGCTAGTGTGTTCCTCATTTACGAAATGCTCGCTACGCTTCTGCTAAATACACTGATAACCGCTATATTCCCGTGCCATGTTTTATTATAAACACTATCTGCTTAAATAGACGATTTATTTGCTTTTATCTTGAACTGATTTTATCCAGTTATAAACTAACATTTAATTAAACATACGCGTTTTGATAAAGATTGTCAATTCCATGGTATTTTAAAGACAACTCTTATGTATAAAAAATGTTTATCCAGTATTATATAGAAAATTTCCTTATTATATTGTTTTTATTATATACCTCTCTATAACGCAAAAACTGTGGTGGGAGGATATCTGTATATCTTCCACGCCACAGTTTTTTCAATGAATATTATTTTTACGATTTAGAATTATTATTTATTTTACGTTTATTGTTTTTTATTTGAATATTATTTTATGCTTCCTTTTCAGCAGTCTTCTCATGCTTCATAAGAACAAGTTTTCTGATACATGTAATTGCTACAATGATACCAAGTACGATAAGGAATACTGCAACAATGAGCTGAAGTCCTTCAACAAGGAATGTAGCGGTTCCGGCCTGGAACTTCTGGATATTTCCGATTACGTTGAGAACGATAGCTGTAAATGTTACAGCAAGCATTATAAGCATTGGTGGATAAAGCATTGCATGCTTTCTGTTTGTTGCCTTGAGGAATACTGCTACACCGATCAGTACAAGTGCTGCAAGCATCTGGTTTGCTGATCCGAAGAGTGGCCATACATTTGAATATCCACCCTTGCAGAGAAGGTAACCAAAGAACAATGTTATAACTGTAGCAAAATACTTATTTGTAAGGATCTTCTGCCATACAGGCATCTGGGATGAATCTGTAGTATCTCCCATGAACAGCTCCTGGAATGACATACGACCGATACGTGCAACGGAATCCAGTGATGTAAGAGCAAGCGCTGACACGCACATGGTCATGAATACATTTGCGACTGAATTTGGAAGTCCGAACTTCTCAAGGAAACCTGCGATACCCTGTGAAAAGATCTGGAATGGTGTCAGTCCTTCCGGTGCTTTTCCTCCAACTGCTACTGCACCGACTACGATCAGTGAGATAACACCGAGGAGTGTTTCAAGGATCATTGCGCCATAACCTACAAATAACATATCCTTTTCATTTCTGATCGTCTTTGAAGATGTACCTGATGAAACAAGGCTGTGGAAACCGGATACCGCACCACAGGCGATCGTTACGAACAGTGTTGGGAACAGATAACTCTTAGCACCTGTTGACGATACAACTGTGAAACCATTGAAAGCGTTCAGTCCCATATTCGGATGTCCAACCAGAACACCGACAAATGCTCCAACCAACATACCAACAAGCATGAATGTTGTCATGTAATCTCTTGGCTGCATAAGTAACCACATAGGAAGTACGGATGCAAGGAACAGATATGCCATGATAACGTAGTTCCACTGGTTACCGTTTAAGTACCAAGGAAGCTTCATACCTACTGCAAACATTGCAACGATGAGGACGATAGCTACGATTGCTTTCACCCACTCCTTCATATTCTTGCAGGTCTTCATAACAACACCGAGCACCATAGCGACAACAATGAATAACATAGATACTGTAGCGGCTGCTGCGCCGTTAAAGTTCTTTGTTACTGCTCCGTCAGCACCTGTCGTGAATCCGTTAAATGTTGATGAAACCATAGAGGTGAAAGCTGCAATAACAAGAAGTGTAAAGAGCCAGCAGAACAGTGAGAAGAATCTTCTTCCTGCCTTGCCTATGTACTTCTCAATAACAAGTCCGATGGACTTACCCTCATTTTTAACGGATGCATACAGAGAACCGAAATCCTGTACTGCACCGAAGAATACGCCTCCGACAAGCAGCCAGAGTAAAACTGGTACCCATCCAAACATTGCCGCAATGATTGGTCCCTGTACAGGTCCCGCACCTGCGATGGATGAAAACTGATGTGCAAATACTGTAAGCTTTGATGATGGTACATAATCCTTTCCATCTTCATTTGCAACGGCCGGGGTCTTTGCCTTTGCATCTATGCCCCATTTCTTAGCAAGCCATCTTCCGTAACCCAGATAGCCAGCTCCTAAAACTACTACTGCGATAAGAATAATTACCAAACTATTCATATCATTCTCCTTCCTTCCGCCATATGGCAGATACTTGATTATAGTATGTTCACAAAGAGTTTATACAAAAACATATCTTTTATAGGACGACCTTTCCTATAAATTAAAAAAAGCTTTCGTCTTCATGTAATTCCATAAAGACGAAAGCCTTTAAACTTCCGCGTTACCACTTTATTTGCCATTTGAAAAAAATGGCCACTCAATCTCATCTCATAAGCTCACACTGTAGAAATAAGTTTCTTTGTAACGGTAGAAAACCGGTGACACCTAATGTCCATATCTGGAATTCAGCGCACTGCTCGCAGAGGATAATCACTAAAAACATACACCGTCTCACACCACCCGACGACTCTCTGAAATACTCCTTTTTTAATGATCGTATTCTGTTCGTTGCATTTGCTCTTTGTTAACTGCTAATTTAGCACTCTGTTTTTTTGTTGTCAAGAGTGATTTTAAATTTTTTTGACTTTTTCTGAATGATTTTTCTCTATTCTTTACCATCCCAACAATAAGTACACAGCTTGCACTTATCGATTCCTACGGATTCCAGCATATCGTCCAAGCGATTGAAACGCAACGATGTAAAGTTCAGTTCCTTACGGATCTCCTCAACCATTACTTCGTATTTCTCGGATTCCGGATCTGCATACTCCTGTAACACCTCATCGGTTACATTTCCATTCTCCAGACGGTCGATCACACGACGGGTAATCAGATCCATTTCTGATGATGAACGGGAGAAATTCAGATATTTACATCCGTATAATAACGGAGGGCAGGCCGGACGGATATGTACTTCCTTCGCACCACTCTCATATAAGAACTCAGTTGTTTCACGAAGCTGGGTTCCTCGTACGATCGAGTCATCGATCAGCAGAAGGCTCTTATCACGGATCAGTTCATCCACTGCTAACAGCTTCATCTTAGCGATCAGATTTCTCTTACTCTGGATCGTTGGCATGAAGGAACGTGGCCAGGTTGGTGTATATTTGATAAATGGTCTGGAAAATGGGATTCCGGATTCATTTGCATAGCCGATTGCATGAGCAATACCGGAATCCGGTACCCCGGCTACAATATCCGGCTTTACGTTATCACGCTTCGCCATCGCCTTGCCACAGTTATAACGCATCTGTTCTACGCTGGTGCCTTCGTAGGAGCTAGACGGATATCCGTAATATACCCATAAGAAGGTACAAATCTTCATTTCTTTATTCGGATTTACAAGCGTGATGCAGTTCTTATCTGTGACTACCGCGATCTCTCCCGGTCCAAGTTCCTTATAGTCCTTATAGCCAAGATTTTTATATGCAAAATTCTCAAAGGTGATGCAATAGGCATCTTCTTTCTTACCGATGACAACCGGAGTTCTGCCGTATTTGTCCCGGGCTGCATAGATTCCCGCCTGATTCATCAACAGAATGGATACCGAACCCTCGACAGAGTCAAGTGCAAACTGGATTCCTTCGATCAGATTTTCCTTCTGATTGATCAGCGCCGCGATCAGCTCCGTTGCATTGATGTCCCCACCACTCATTTCTAAGAAATGGGAATGTCCATTCTTGAACAGCATCTTTGTAAGTTCACCTGTGTTATTGATCTTACTAACTGTTGTAAGTGCATAAGTACCATGATGCGAACGTACGATCAATGGCTGCGGTTCGTAATCGGAGATACATCCGATTCCCATATGACCGCTCATTTCCTGTACATCCTTATCAAATTTTGTCCGAAATGGTGCATTCTCAATATTATGGATCGCACGATTAAATCCGTCTTTTCCATATACTGCCATTCCACCTCGTCTTGTTCCCAGATGTGAATGGTAGTCAATACCAAAGAACAAGTCAAATACACAATCCTGCTTTGATGCTACGCCAAAAAATCCGCCCATTGCCTTTTCCTCGCTTTTCTAAAACTCTCGTGACATTCCTCAACAAATGCTTCCATAACGAGATGTATCCATATATATTCTTTATTTCACAGAACACTTGCGTTCTATTTTTACGCAGCGGTACTAAGCTCTCTGCTAATAGCAGATTGCTAAGGACCGGCGTAAAAAAGGTCTGTTACATAAAAATATATATGTCTACATCTCTGTTTTTGGGTACAATCTCATATTTATTTGTCAATTCATATCAACATTTCCAGTGATAATTCTTCGTTTTTTTACAAAACCTTTTATATTTTATAGGATGTACTTACATAAATCAATAATTTCTATCAAAAAACGTAATAAAAAAAAGACAACATCATACACTTATCGGGCTGCAAACAGCTTATAAAAATGTGTATGATATTGTTTTTTTATCGAGCGCAATGTTATTTATAGCTATATATAGCATGCTGTATTATGATCAGCCACGGGCAGTTTTTGTAAAGGCAAGTCGGACGGCTCTGGTAGTTTCTTCAGCAGCACAAAGCTTGTCTGCCCAGGTTACGATCCAGCTCTCCCGGAACTTTGGAGGTGTTATGTTGAGTGGGAACATATGCTTTCGGATGATATCCCGCTCAATGAAGTTCAAATTGAAATCCCGTCTGGCATTATGCAAGGCTCGTTCTGCATGAAAAAAACCATGCAGCCGATGTCCGCCATCCTTCTCATGCCAGTCATACAAGAAATAATCATGAAGCAGTGCTCCACGCACCAGCGACCGTTCATCAATATATGCGGAACATTTCTCTGCAAGCTCCAGACTTTTCTCCGCCACCCGTAAAGAATGATCGTAACAAGTTATTGAACCATGCTGCACAAATGTTTTTTCTTTCTGCATACCCTCTGATGCCAGGATATCCGCACCATATTTATATATTTTTTCTTCGATACGATTCGCTTCCATTTTGGATTCTCCTAAATTTCCTAATCTCTGTCTCTTACATCATTCAACTACTGCCAACTATTTATTTTTCTTGGTTCATTTTTACCGATAATTCCGGAACAACAACCTTGATCACATTCACCAATTTTGTCATTGGTTCTGTAATGATAAAATCTCTTCCCAGCTGACTCTTCATTATAAGCTCCAGTCCCATAACCTTCTCATCAACATCGGTCAGAATGCTGGCAGTTCCTTCACCCATCACGCAAGCATAATATGCCCCATATTCACATGGAACTTCACCACCACTGGTCAGTACCATATCTGTATCAATCTCGATAAATACATTTGGATTAGCTGCGATCACGTCATATTTGCGTCCTTCCGTTGCGCCATGCATATATAACGTAAGTCCTCCATCCTTATAAATATATCCATAATGCAATGGAACAATGTATGCCTTTCCTTCATCCACCATCCCAAGATGAACCACGCCTGCTTTCTTTATGATCTGCTCGATCTTCACCGGATCTGTAACTTCACATTTTTGCCTTCTCATTGGTCTGTTCATTATGTTCTCCTTTCAGCCACATTGGGCTTAAAATAATTATTAAAGGCATATTTTCCATCCCTCAATCATCAACAATAAACTTATGAATAGGGCGTACTTTCCTATAAAGTAAAAAAAACAGAGAATTCGCACATCGTCGAACCTCTCTGCTCTTTTTTCATTATATACCAGATTTGTGTTATCTGACAAGTGAACATTTATAATTATTTAAAGTTGCATGCAGAACATTTGTTTGATATAATAATCACGGTGCTACCCTATTCGGTAGGCGGTCAGTCTTCTCCACAGGAGTTATAGCCTGTGTTTACATAGAAATCCATTTATGGAAATCTGTTGAGGAGGTCGGTGCTTATGCTTACAACGGAGCTTTTTATAGCCATTATCAGCTTATGCATTACTTGCTTTGCTCTTGGTTATACCGTTGGTTCTAAGAGCAATAAATAGGCACAAAAAAACCGCCCAGCCCGGTAAACTGTGAGCGGTCCTTTTTGTGACCAAAACATTATCAAGGCTAACCGTCTATCGGTAGCATCTTTTGATATTATATTAACATTCCCCCTCTTTTATGTCAACACACAACCCGGCAAACATAGTAACTGCGGTTTCAAGTATGGAATCGGGAAATTCGAAATGCTCTGTATGAAGCTGGGCATAATCCTCTCCATCACCAATGCCGAAAAATGCGCCCTTTGTCTCCTGCAAGTACCAGCCAAAGTCCTCCGACCAGTGCATCGGCTCAGGCAGCTCTATATATGGAATCTGGTGAGAAGCCGCACATGCCCGGATCTTCTGCACCTGTTCCGCATGATTATCCGTAGATGGAAACCGTTCAATCTCCTTTATCGAAAGTTCCAGAGCTTCCTTCTGTGCCATAACCTCTGCCAGCTTACGGATCTCTGCCAGATACTCACGAAATACCTGTTCACCTTCGCTTCGAACGGTAAGTCTCAGATACCCGTCCGATGCCGCTACACCGTAGTTCTCACTTCCAAGTTTCATCCCGATCAAAGTCATGCGGACAAATCCCTTCGTCTCATTAAACTGCTTTGTCAGTTCTTCAATCTGAAGCAGAAGTCCGGCAAGTGCATATCCGGGATTTCTGCCAGCTTCCGGATATGCTGCGTGGCTCGGCGTTCCTGTCATGTGGATCTCTAAGCCCGTTGAAGCACATGCAAATGTTCCATCCTTCACAAGTACCGTTCCAAGCGGCTTCCCCGGTATATTATGAAAGCCATAGATTTCTCCGATATGCTTTTCTTTGATCAGGCTTCTGCAAAGCTCTGCACCCTTTCCAATCTCCTCTGCCGGCTGGAAGATCAGATATACATCCTGTGCCAACGGATCTTTTCTGCTGTCCAGATACAAGCCAAGTCCACATAGCACACTGCTGTGTCCATCATGTCCACAGAAATGCCCCGGCTTTCCATCTTTGCCACATACCGCATCCATATCTGCCCGGAATGCAATCGGCTGCTTATACTCCTCCATTTGCTCTGGTATTTCCGCAGCCACTTCACTCACATGGAATGTTTTATCATTTTCTGTGGTTACCCGATCATCTGCTCTTTTCACCGCATAAAACCACGCCCCACAATCTACGATCTCTAATGCTGTATGCGATTTTAAGAAATCCATCAGCAACTGTTTTGTCTTTACTTCCTGCATGGAATGCTCCGGGATCCGGTGGAGCTGCTTTCGCAGTTCCATTATTTGCTCTATAATCTGTTTATCTATATATTGCTCTCTCTTATCCATATCGTCAGCCCTCTATTCCCATAAATCTTCATCGTTTCATCGTTACTTCATAAGTATTTGTGCAGCAAACACCGCAGCAACACTTAATATCACACTTAATCCTATATAAAGTATCGCAAATCCGTAATTCCCGCTCTGTATTAATTGATCTGTTTCCAACGCAAATGTAGAAAACGTCGTAAATCCACCACACACTCCCGTCTTTAATGTCAAAACCAGAAGTGGTGATACCTGATACTTTTCTGCCGACACAGAAATTAAGCCAATAACAAATGCTCCTATTACATTAATCAATAATGTTTTTATCGGAAAGTTGTTTTGTGCTCCCACCGGTATTAAACCAATCAAATATCGAAGAATTGCACCTATGCCGCCTCCAACGCCAACTAACAAACATTTTACCATTTTATCTTTTCTCTCTTTCTGTCATTTCATACCTACACTATCAAATGATAAAACAATACAAATTTTATGCAAGTATAATTTGTATTTTTGTAACCTTTAAACCGGATGAATTGTGTTATTATTGAAAGGCCTTTTAACACAAGAAAAGAGGATGTGACTATGCGATTACCAACACAAACTGTTATACAAATGTATCAGGACAATCTGTTCCGCATTGCATTTTCCATTTGTCAGAACCGGGAGGATGCCGAAGATGTTGTTCAGGAAACATTTCTACGCTATCATTCAGGTGCCGTGGATTTTAACGATGAAATGCATATCCGGGCATGGCTGATCCGGGTTACGATCAATCAGTCAAAAAATATGCTTCGCACCTTCGGGAACGAGTTTGTCAAGATGATTTTTGTAAGTTTTCTAAATTCAAATATTTATCTGCTGAAAAAACGCCTAACATCTCGTGTCGGCATATTTCTTGAAACACCGTATTCAAAGGCTTCTTCGCACTTTCCGATTGCTTCACATTGACAATAAAAGTTGTTTTGCCTATTCGCGTTGTATAAGATAAAGTGTTTTCTTTCATATAGTCCGTTTCTCCTTTTCATAAATTGACTGTGGGGCATTCCGTTTGGAACACCCCACAAATACAGCCTGTTTCATCGGAACATATCAAGAAGTCATTAAGTCGTGAGTATAATGGAAATGGTTATCTTTCCATACCACGCTTGTTTCTTCGTGCCTTAATACGCTCTTGTCTTTCTTTTTCCCTCGCTTCTTTTTCGGCTCGTTCCTGTGCTTCCTTAAAAGAAAAAAGTTGCTTCACTTTTTCGGTAAAAAGTTTAGCAACTTCGGGGAAATGCTCCAACGCTTCAAGAAAAGGTCTGCACTTTTCTTTCAGTTCGTTGTATTTGGTTTTCATTCTCTCCAATGCGTTTGCACTGTCAAAATATTTCTGTCGGTAATAATTTGCACTCTGCTCCAACTTATTGATTTCCGCACGACTGGTAATTCCCTCTTTTGCAAGGGCAGTCAGTTGTGAGTAGTCCTCTTTGGATATTGCCATCTTGCCCGTAAAGGTTTTCTGTCCCATACCGTCAATCTCGTTTAAGGTCTTTGAGATATGACGGGCAGGCTCATATTTAACCTGTTCCTTTTGAATACGCTTCTGCAACTTCTCCAATCGTTCTTTGTCCTGTTGGATTTGATATTGCAGGGAAGTTAAATGCTCTGCTGTACTTCCGTATTCGCCACGCTAAAAGCCTTTGAACCCTCGTTCCGTCATATAATTAAACAGTTCATCTTGCAGTATGCTGTACGAAGCTCGAAACATCGGCTTGCCGTTCTTCTTTAACAATGGATTTCCTTTTTCATCGGTCATTGGAATATCCGATTTCCATTTCTTTGAATGGCTTATCTGATTAACCACTTCCTTGACCGTTCCTCGCAGTTCGGGGTTTTTACAACGCTTACTCCATAAGATTTCTTTCTCCACAACAGGCAGAACCATTGCGTGAAGATGATAATGGTAAACCTCTTTTCCCAGTTCCTCGGTTGCGGCTACATTGATTTCATCAGCGTGCATTACTGCCGATATAACATTATCAGCACCGAATTTTTCTTCGATGAAATGATAGGCTTCTTCATAAAACTGCTTTGCATATTCATAACCACCGTTACGTTCGAAGTACATCGTATTCACATCAATCACAATCTCATTGAAAAGGGTAGCGTCTTTCCTCAGTCCACGAAGCGATACTAACCCGTCTGTTTCCATCTGCTTTAACTGCTCCATATAGGTTGGGACAGTCGGTTTTTTGAAATGCACATTAAGGGCTATGCGTTCCGTAATCACATTCATATTTTCATAGGTTTCATTCTTGCGTTCATTGTGCCTTTCCGCCTTGCTCACATCAAAAGCGGTGTACTGTTTTACCCTTGCACAACTCATATCCGCCTTATTGGTTTTTGCCATTTTTCTCTCCTTTCCAGACAGGGCGAAGCCATTACACAACATTCTCTGAATGTGTGTAACCCACTATGACACTTTCAGACTTCGTCTGCAAAGATGTCGTGGGCAAGGGTGTTCCCCCTTGACCTCCTTTGATACCTCCATCATAAAAACAGACTGTCCCGCCATCAGACAGCCTGCTTTTATTCTCTCGGTATATCGCCCATCGGCAAAGACCAGTACCACAGAAAGCCTTGTTTTCGGGAGATAACTCCTGCTTTCTTCTTTGCCTTTTTGATGGTCGATTTTTTGAACCCAGCGGCTTCAAGTCTTTCTTCGCAATCCGAAGAAAGCATTTCTCCGTCTTTCAGCATTTCCAAAAGAAATTCTTTCGCCTTGATTTCCTTTTCGTTCGGTCTGCCCATTTTGGGTGCGAGGGATTGGAACGCTTCTTCTGCTGTCATTTCCATTTCAGAGATAAAGTCCACTCCCTTTTCTGCCACCTCAAAAAGAATTGCCGAGCCTGTCGGGGCAAGGTTAGATTTCACTTGCACCATATATCGTTCCGCTGGTGCTTCTTTGTTCGGTGTGCGTGTGATTGCAAGAATACTTCTTGCAGCACCCGCAATATCAATCGAACCGTTGGTGCGATAAAGAGGATTTATATCTCTCATCTTGTTCATATGGGCGATAATCACGATGGCACAGCCAGTATTTTTTGCAACTGCAATCAAGTGATTAAACTCTGCCCTTGTTTCGTTGGCATTGTTCATTGAACAGTTCTCTCCGATATAGGAACTCATCGGGTCAAGAATTAAAAGTTTTGCGTGATACTTTTCGATTGCTTCAGCAATACGGTTATCTCCAAAGGATAAAGACTTTTCATCTTCCTTGATGAAGATAAGGTTTTCTCCGTTCCCACCGGCAGAGTTAAATCGGGGTACTACCGTATCGTCTGCATCATCTTCCGTTGTCTGATAGATGATAGTCATAGGCTCATTTTCTTCCGTTTCAGTAAAAGGCAGAGGTTCGCCCTTAGAGAGCAGTGCGGCGATTGACAGCATTAACTTGCTTTTTCCATCGCCCGGATCGCCCTGCAACAGCGTAACCTTGCCGTACGGAATATACGGATACCACAGCCATTTCACTTCCTTCGGCTCAATCTCACTTGCCTTAATAACTTCGAGAGGGACATTTACATTCATTTCATTTTCCATTTGCTTCATTTTTCTTCGTTCTCCTTTTCGATAAATACTTAGGGCAAAGCACCACGATACAACGGAAACTCTGCTTGCAGTCATTACTGCATTTTCTGCAAAGTTCGTTGTAGGTAATGCGATTTCTTTCGTTCAGAAACAATGCCCAATCTTGTTTCCGTTTCTTACTCATTCTCGGCATATCAATCCTCCTTTCCGTCTGAAAATAAAAAAACCACAGGAAAGATACTCAGAGCCTTGTTTCTGTCATTTTTCGGGGCGAAAATCGGGCAAAATTGCCTTTCTAAGCCTTTCAAAAAAATCACGCAAGGTATTTGTACTAACCTGTGGTTATGTATGAAATTGTAGGGTTTGGGGCAACAAAAAACACCGTATTTCTACGATGTTTTCTGTCATTCAAGTAGCAAAAAACGTGACCACTAAAATTATAATCATAAGAACAGGCAAAAAGCGAAGATACCGTTCTAATAGAGCTTTTTAGACTTGTTTTTTGGGGCTTTATATTACTTTCCCTATTTTTTAAGGGTATAGGGTGTTACATCAAGTTCTTAGTATATGAAATTTGCAGATTATTCTTGGATTTGGCTCAAATCAAATGCACCGTTCTCAATCAACTTCAAAATTGTGTCTGCCAAGTTGTTTTTTACAGTTTCACTTTCATTTTCAACGCCAGAATACTCTACATAAATAGTGTTCTCTCCCATATCAAAGGTTGCATAATATATTACGGTTTTGACACCTTGACTATTTGACTTTGTTACGAAATATCCTGCGTTGATATCAACGCCGTCTACACTTGAAGTGATTGTATTTCCATCAATGATAGTATCTAATAGATTTACACCCTGTTTAGAAACTACCATTCTTGTATCATCAATTTTTCCCTCAAAACCCAGAATATTATGATTGTCAGCATCAAAATAAGCATCTGCGGTAACAGGCAAGTCTGCAAAAAGCATTTCAATTTCAGCATCGCTCAAAGGTCTTGTTGTTACATTTAAGTTAATTGAAGATTGTGATAAGTCATTTTTAACAAAAGTAATTGTTTCTCCATCATTCAGCGTGGCAATATCGTTTTTTGTACCAAACAGATTGCTTTGAAAAACTCCCACTCCAATCACAGCAACGAGTACGAAGCAAGCTGCAACAGACACCCATTTTTGCCGATTAGTTATTTTACTTGTTTTTTTCATAGGTTCAGCCTCCTTAATATACTGATTATCGACATTTCCCAATGCCCTTAAAAGTTTCTTTTCTTTCATACAGAGATACCTTCTTTCTCTAACAATTTTTTGAGTTCGTTCCTTGAACGAAATAATGACATCTTGATTTTGCTCTCGCTCATACCATATTCCGTTGCAATTTCTTTAATGGGCGATAAATACCAATATCTTCTCATAAAGATTTTTCGCTGTTCTAATGACAGGGAAGAAAGAAAGCGGTTGAGAATATCCGTTAGAGCGATTTCTTCAACAATGTTTTCTGTACTATCCAACGATGGTATGCACTCTTGTATTTCATCAAAAACCAATGGCATTTGCCCACCATTACGTTTCTTTGCATTAAGCAGTTCGTACCTGTCCAAAGATAGGTTGCGAGTAATCTTCCCTAAAAAAGTTTTTAGGACAGATGGACGGTTAGGCGGTATGCTGTTCCAAGCTCTTAAATAAGTATCATTTACACATTCCTCGCTATCTTCGTCATTGTGAAGAATATTAAAGGCTATGTATCTGCAATACTTTCCGTATTTTTTTGAAGTTTCGGATATAGCAGCTTCGGAGCGCTCCCAATATAAATCTAATATCTGCTTATCATCCATAGGCTTCTCCTCCTTTCCCTTGTATTAAGGCCTTTCACCCTAATAAACGGGAAAAATGTGTCAAGCGTCACTTAAATTCAAAAAATATTTATTCAAAGATTAGCTTTCATTTTTTGAAAGAATATAATAAAACAGCAAAAGGCTTACACCTACAAGTCTCTTAATATTCAATGCGGAAAATTACAATTCATCACTCTCATTTTAACACATCATACCATCTTTATGAACTTTCAATTTAACCACTTCCATTACACTCACGACTTAATGACTTCTTGAATACTTCCCGAAAAAGAAAACTGCCATCAGTAAAGACAGCAGTTCCTTTTCGGCTGGTATGCTATTAGGAATACACAATATCGTTCAATACAATCTCATCTGCACAGGCTCGGATATTATTCATCAATCCGACCCATCTCATCATATCCTCCGCTTTCAGTTGTTCCGTCACACCTTGTTTTCTTGCCATTTCCTTTATCAGATACTCCGCCATATTACACGCCGAAGTATCAATTTCAGCAAGGTGTTCATATAACTTTCCGCTTGTAAGCAGATTGCAATATAAGACTTTCCTATGCTCCCTCAAATATCTTTCCCTCATTCTTCCGTATTTTGTGAGCGTAGGCGGTTCTTCGTTTTCTATCGTCAAGCAGGGATAGTAATAATCTCCGATGAGTTCGTACTGGATACCAGTTCTTTCGTCTGTAATAAATCTTTGCATTCTGATTTCTCCTTCTGCTTCTTGTGATAAAATTCCAAAGACTTCTCGTTATGGTTTATCTTTTGACATTCTTCGGAACAGAATTTCTGCTGACTGTGTGTAGGCCAGTAGGTACTGCCACACACAGCACAGACACGCTGACGATAATAATGATTTCCTTTTTCAGCTTCTCTGTCGGCTTTTGTCTTGTCCTGCCTTGCCTGATAGCAACAATCTTTTGAACAGAATATCTGTCGGTTACTTGTAGGCACAAACTCTTTTTGACAGTGAGGACATATCTTTGTCTTGACGATTTCTCCACCGTTTTCAGCGAGTTTTTTCGCCTTTCGCTTCTCTCGGTAGGCTTTTTCACGCTCACGCTGTTTTGCCAAGCGTTCCATCTCAATCTGTTCTTCCTGTGCCTTTATTTCAGCAAGTTCTTCTTCTGTATAGGCAATATCGACCTGCCCGACATAGTTGAAGTAAATATCAACCTTTTGTGTCCTTGCTTTTCCCACACCCTCTGCTTCATAAACCACAATCTTGTCAATGAGTTCAGCAAACATCAAATCGGAAATTTCTGTCGGCTCTTTGCACTTGCGAATTAAAGAAATGAAATGCTTAATATCAACAGCATTTACTTTTTCTTCGGTAAGTTCCTTTTCCATTTCCTCAATCTTCGTTTCCAGCTCAGCCTGTTCGTCATCGTACTGCTTCATCAGTTGCTTATACTGTCTTTCGGGCAGTAATCCCGAAACAAGATTTTCATACAAGCCACGAATAAGTTTAGACAATTCATCGTATCGCTTCTGAAAACGGTGCAATTCCGATTTATTGTGCTTTGGCTTTTCTGTCTGCTTTTCATTCCAAAGTGCTTGAAGTTCCTTTGCAAAGGCTTCTTCGTCATTCAGAACAAATCTTGATAATCGTTTGACAGCCGATAATATCAAGGCTTCAACATTATCAGCACTAATTGAATGGGCAGAGCAGGAGTTTACTTTGCTTGCATATCCGCCGCAACGGTAAGAATACTGCACCGAACGGTCTTTTTTACTGTAATGCGTTTGCAGGGTCATTCTTCTGCCACAATCCGCACAGTACAGATAACCGCTTAAACGGTTGCTATGCGTTCCTCTTGCCGCTGTCCTGTTCGCTCGTTTCTTTCGCTTCTGAACGCTGTCCCAAAGTTCCTGCGAGATGATAGGCTCGTGCGTATTATAAAATACATACTGTTCATCTTCATCGGTATTCTTTCTTTTGTGCAGTTTGAAATTGGTGCTGACCGATTTACGCAAAACAGTATGACCGAGATATTCCTGTCTGCTTAAAATCGCTCTTATGGTTGACATTCCCCAAAGATACGGGTCTGAAAACTTTGTTCCGTTATACTGTTCGGGGTGATATTCCTTTGCGTGTGCAGCCGGAATTAAAACCTTTTCTTCGGTAAGCAATTCAGCGATTGCTCTCGGACTTTTGCCCTCGTTGGCAAGCAAAAAGATACGCTTTACCACCGCAGAAGCCACAGGGTCAACGACAAGCGTTTGTTTGTCGGTTGCTAATCGGTTATATCCATAGGGAATTGAACCGCTACAACGCTTTCCGTCTTTCATACGGGCGTCAAACACAGCCTTGATTTTATTGCTTGTGTCTTTTGCGTACCATTCGTTCATTATATTCAAAAATGGGGCAAAGTCATTGTCAGAAGCATTATTGCTGTCGATACTGTTATTTATCGCAAGGAAACGGACATCTTTCTGTGGGAACAGAACTTCCGTATAAAAACCGACTTGCAGATAGTTTCGCCCTAATCGGCTCATATCCTTAACAATAATCGTTGCGACATTTCCTGCTTCTACTTCCTTAATCAACTCCTGAAAACTCGGACGATTGAAATTTACACCCGAAAAACCATCGTCAGTAAAATGACGGATATTCGTAAAACCATTTCTTCGGGCGTAATCTTCCAAGTATTGCTTTTGATTGGTGATTGAATTTGACTCACCATTAAGATCATCATCTCTCGACAAACGCTCATAGAGTGCTGTAATCTTTGAACTCCTTGACATTCTCTTATCCTCCTTTCCTTATGTAATCCGATTTAGCATTACAGGGATTACTCCCTCTGCTAATAGGAGAAAATAGGGGTACAAAGCGGAACTGTTTTTCAAGAAAATCAAAATATTTTTTTGAAGTTCCAAGACCGATTTTGATAGCCTATTTTCAATTTAGAAACGCATTATTTATCGTCCTACTAAAGTATAGCCCTCTGGCACAGGAACCGGACATCATTGGAAGATTATATGGAACAACTGAATTTTTCTGATACTGAAAGCCAGGAATTATTTGAAACAGTCATGAAGCTGCCGGAAAAATACCGGACAGTGATCCATCTGTTTTATTATGAAGACTATTCCATTAAGGAAATTGCAGACATTCTAAAGATCAGCAAAAGCAACGTAAAGGTCCGGTTAAACCGCGGACGTACCGTGCTTCGTGACACCCTAAAGGAGGCTTGGGACTATGAACAATCAGAATAAAGAACGCTATAAGAAAACATTTGACATGATCCACTCAGATGCAGTCATCAACATCACCACGGAACGCTCAAAGAAGCTGCGGATCCACACGATCACACGCAGACTTTCCTACGCAGTTGCCGGACTGGCAGCCATCTTCTGTCTGTCAAATGGCATCTGTCTGGCAGCAACCGGAAGCACCTGGGTGCATAAGGTATTCTCTACTGCAAATGGTACGAAGGTCGAATACGATGCAGAAGACGCTACCATGTCTTTCCGTATCGAATCAACCGATCAAACCTATGTCACCGCGAAAGCCGGAAGACTGTATTTCACCCTGAACGGACAGCAGACCGATATCACAGACAAATGCAGTACAGATACCTACTTCCGATATGATTACACGGATGCCGATCATATCACACATGTGATCGTCATAGGCGGAACTGCCGATGATTATGGCTATGCCGAATATCTGTTTGATGCAGATGGTACTTATATCTTCAACAACATGAATGTATCTTCCGATACTCCGGCATGGTTTGTAAATGCGGAAAAAGATCTCGGTGTAGATGCGGAATCCTTATCGGATGAAGCTGCCACCTATTCCGTGACCGAAGAATAAAAATTTTTAAAATAATTCCATAAATCCTCCATTTTCTTTCGTATGTAAATTAAAGAAGCAAATAAACCGGACACTGATAAGACTATATATTTTTTTGAATATTCTTATTCACTGATATATGTTAGTATTATTCATATCTGACCACGAAAGAAATGGAGGATTATTTATGAATAAAAAGATAATCAGCTTATTACTTGGTGCATGTCTGTGCACAAGTCTTGCAGGATGCAGAAACGCAGATAATAATGGCGGCAGCGTCACCAAACAAAAACTTTTAGCATCAAAGGAACTCGGAAGTGACATCGCAGTCGGAGCAAAACCGGCGCCCGTCGATTCCTATGAGGAACTTAAAAACGGTGTCAACAATTTTGCATTTGACCTGTATGATGCACTTCCAAAAGACAGCAACTGTTTTTATTCCCCTTACAGTATTTCCAGTGCACTGTCCATGCTCGATCAGGGTGCCGGGGGCGAAACGAAAACGGAACTGGAATCAACACTTGGCATCAAAGATCTTTCAACCTGGAATACGGAAATGCAAAGCTATCTGAACAAAGACTGGTCCAAGCAGACATATGTAAATACTGCAAATTCCATCTGGATGACCACCGGAAAAGACTGGGCGGCTAATATCTCAGATGATTTTCTGCTTCCGGCCAAGACCTATTACCATGGTGAGATATATGAAGCCGATTTTACGGATCATGCCGATCAGGTTGTGAAGGATGTAAACAACTGGGTAAATGAACATACAAATCAGATGATCCCATCCATCATGAATGAACTTTCGACAAATACTGTTATGATGCTCATTAATGCGGTTTACTTTGAAGGAAAATGGCAGACACCATTTACAGAGGGTAACACATACGATGATACTTTTCACGGAACAAACGGAGATTCTACCGTACCAATGATGCATCTGTACGATGAACGATTCTCTTATGCGGATAGCGGATCGATAAAAGGAATCGTACTTCCTTACGATGGTGATTCTGTTGTAATGAAAGTATTCCTTCCATCTAAAGAAGGCGATACGATCACCAACCTGTTCGATGCTTTAAGCAGTGATGAGAAACAGGCACTTATCGACTCTCTGGATAATGCTGATTCTCCTGAGATAGAGACCATTCAGCTTCCAAAATTCACAGATGAACAGAGTATCAACGGTCTGGATGATATCCTGAACAGACTTGGAATCCGGTCTGCATATGCTTCTGCTGATTTCTCAAAGATCGCAGATGGCATCGCGGTATCTTCCGTTTCTCACAAAGCAAAAGTGATCGTTGATGAAAACGGAACAAAGGCTGCCGCGGAGACGGATATCATAATAAAGGAAACTGCTATGATGCCACCGGAAGAAACCTATAACTTCATCGTTGACCAGCCATTTGTCTATGTCATTGAAGATCAGGATACCGGAATGATCCTGTTCATGGGACGGGTAAATGATCTGTAAGATCCAATTCCATATTGATTTTCAATAATCTCTGTGCTATCGTAATAAGAAATAAATACAGACACATGCAACGGAGCAATTCAGAAAATGAGTTGCTCCTTTTTTTGTTTTATCAAATATAAGACTGAAAAATCTCCTGCCTGCAAGAGATGATTTTTCAAACACGATATGGATATTTTATTTGCGATACAAGGAGGATACAGGAATGGCGAAACTTATTACAAACTCGACCCCAAAGGCTGACGGTTTCCGTATGCCGGGAGAATTTGAAGAACAAAAGCAGATCTTTATGATCTGGCCGGAACGAACCGACAACTGGAGAGCCGGTGCGAAACCGGCACAAAAAACATTTGCAAATGTAGCTGCTGCGATCTCAGAATTCGAACCTGTTACAATGTGCGTATCTGCCGCACAATATGAACATGCAAAAACCATGCTGCCTGCCGGCGTACGGATCGTTGAAATGAGCAGTAACGATGCATGGTGCAGAGATATGGGACCAACTTTTCTGATAAATGATAAAGGCAAAACCCGTGCCTGTGACTGGACCTTTAATGCCTGGGGCGGACTGGTCGACGGATTGTATTTTCCATGGGATAAGGATGATCAGATCGCATCCAAGATCTGCGAACTGGAACAGATTGATTCTTACCGAACTGATGATTTCGTATTAGAGGGCGGCTCTTTTCATGTCGATGGGGAAGGTACACTGATCACCACCGAGATGTGCCTGCTGTCAAAGGGAAGAAATCCTCATCTCACAAAAGCTCAGATCGAGCAGAAATTAAAAGATTATCTGAATGTCGATACGATCATCTGGATCAAGGACGGCATCGATCCCGACGAGACAAATGGACATATCGATGATGTCGCCTGCTTCGTCCGTCCCGGTGAAGTTGCCTGCATCTATACGGATGATCCGACTGACCCATTCTATAAAGAAGCACAGGCCGCTTACCACACCCTGTCAAATGCTGTAGATGCCAAAGGCAGGAAACTGATCGTCCATAAGCTCTGTACAACCAAAGCTCCGGTTTATCTGAAGGGCATGGAAACAGTCGATGCAGTTCCCGGAAGCACTCCAAGAAAAAACGGTGACCTTGCGATCGCCTCTTATCTGAATTTTCTGATCGTAAATGGCGGCATCATCCTGCCACAGTACGGTGATGAAAATGACGCTCTTGCAATCCGTCAGGTACAGTCCATGTTCCCGGAACGTAAGGTTGTCGGTGTCCGTACCGAAGAAATTGCTTACGGCGGCGGCAATATCCACTGTATCACCCAGCAGCAGCCGAAAGCCTGACATGATGTCTGCCATCTTTATCATAGCAAATCTGCTATTGCATCACCGAAATTCACTACAAAAAATGGAGCATACAGAGTTCTCTCTGTACGCTCCATTTTCTACTTTCGCATCATTACAAACCGCTCCTTGCGAAGCTCCTGCATAAGAAGCTTCACTGTCCAGTTCTGATTGCTCGGTGTCAGGATCGCCTTGTAATCCACTTTCACATCACCATGCCGAAGCTCGAATAGCATCTTGTCCAGACGTTTTTCCTTCAAATTACATAAAAGAATCAGGCTGTCTGCCCGGCTCTTTGTCTGCATACCCGCAGTCACTGCACTCGAAGAATGTTTAGCTGCGTTTTTCCCAGTCTGATCCGTTGCATCTGCCATTTCTGCTACTTTTTTATAGGTTCCATTTACAAGCTCACCCAGCTTATAATTCGTTGTCACTATCTCATCCGGTATCCGATCTACGGTGATCTTCATCCGGCTTGCAATATTCTGTATTTTACGGTATTCGCTGTCTGTTACATGTATTAATATTAACTTTTCCATGCTGTCTCCTGTCTGTATATCTCGTTTCACACTACCACAGGATTAGAAGAAATGCAAGAGACTCTATACTACATATCTTCTTCTGCCCAGACTTCTTTTGCCATACGAAATACTGCCCATGCCTTCGGCCATCCACAGTAAAATGCTGCATGTGTAACGATCTCTGCAATTTCCTCCTGTGTGATTCCGTTTGCCTTTGCACTCATCAGATGATAACGGAAGGATTCATCGGTAAGCCCCTGTGCCATTAATGCAACTACAGTTACCAGTGACCGGTCTCTGAGGGACAGCTTATCCTCTCTGCTCCATACCTCGCCAAATAATACATCATCATTTAATTCTGCAAATTTTGGAGCAAATTCTCCAAGCTGTGTTCTTCCTGCTGTCTGTTTTACTGCCATGATAGATCCACCTTTCCTATGCTAACTTATTATATTCTTCATCCGTGACCGGTTCGCACCATTCATTACTGCAGTTCTCACCCGGTACTTCTACTGCGATATGGGAAAACCAGCTATCCTTCTTTGCACCATGCCAGTGCTTTACCTCTGCCGGAATCGTGATTACAGTTCCCGGTACAAGACTGACTGCCTCTTTTCCTTCTTCCTGATACCAGCCCTCTCCGGCTGTGCAGATCAGGAGCTGTCCGCCGCCCTTTGTTGCGTGATGGATATGCCAGTTATTCCGGCATCCCGGCTCAAAGGTTACATTTGCAAGAAACAATCCTGTTTTCGTGTCTGTCAGCGGATTCAAAAAGGAATCCCCAATAAAATATTGTGCAAATGCTGTATTTGCATTTCCTGTTCCAAATACGTTCTGCTTCTCAAATTCTTCTCTGTTTGTAGTCTTCATACTATCACTCTCCATCTTACTTAAACTTGTTTCAGCGCTTATGCGCCTATGCTCTGATGCTTTCCGTATTTATATACTAAAAAGGAGTATACCTTTTTCGTACACTCCTATCATACTCTTTGAACTTTACTCCAAGTCAAGAACTTTTTTGTATGAAGTTTTTATGAAGTAAGTATTCTCAGTATTCAAGTAACCTTTTGTATATATGTAAATCCTCATCCTTGAACACGTTAAATACCACCTGCATCCGGCTTCCTGTTTCTTCCAGATACTTCTGCACGGTTTCTACTGCGATCTCCGCTGCCCGTTTATTCGGGAACATGAATACGCCTGTCGAAATGCAGCAAAAGGCAATACTTGATACTCCATTTTCTTCTGCAAGCTCCAGACAGGAACGATAACAGGATGCCAGCAATTCTTCGTGTTCCTTCCGCAGCCGTTCCTGCACGATCGGACCTACTGTATGAAGTACATATTTACATGGAAGGTTAAATGCCGGTGTGATCTTTGCCTGTCCGGTCGGCTCCTCATGTCCCTGCGCCTGCATGATATCATTACAGCGCAGCCTGAGCTCTATTCCTGCCTTTGAGTGAATGATATTGTCCACACAATTATGCATTGGACGAAAGCAACCGCACATCTGACTGTTTGCGGCATTCACGATTGCGTCCACCTTTAGTACTGTTATATCTCCCTGCCAGAGATAGATCCGGTCATCTGATTTTGTCGGAGACAGCTCTGTAAAATCTATGACTCCTGCCTTTTTATTTTCCTCTGTCAGATATTCGTCCTGAATCCATAAAAATTCCTGACTGATCTTCTTCGGCATCCGTACATTCATCAGAGAGCGCAGAAGATCCTTCTGTTCCTGTTCATCTTCCGGAATTCTGTAATTCTTATAATATGCATCTTCATCCAGCAAATTCCGGATCAGCCATTTTCTCTGTTCCTCGTGATTCATCAATTTCTGCTTCCTTCCATATTTAGACTTTCTGTTTTACTATTTATTACACTATCTCTGGAAATCCTTCATCCGTTATTTTTCTGCCGCATAGCGCCAAATGTCCGTTACATCCCAGCCACACAACGCTCTATATCCGTAATGCTTTCTTTCATATCTGCATTAATTCCGACCGCGCGGTCACCAAGACTCTCCGGCACAACTGCTTCATTCAGATTCAGACGGATTATCGAGATATTTTTATTCTCTCTGACCAGTTTTTCAAATGGAAATCTAATTATCATTGGTGTGTTAAATCCAACGCCAAGTTCCAGCAGCACCAATCTGCCTTTCTCTGCCTCAGACAGGAAATCTCCAAATCTCTGCTCCGCATCATACCATGCTGCATCCTGAACGAAATGCTGATCTTTTCGCAGATTCATGTCCATAGCCCCGCCGCACACCGGACATTTCGGAACCATATAGATCGGTATCCTGCAATCCCTCCGTGCCTGATCCATCTGCCGGAACAGATCTACCGCATCGTAAAGTTTATCATGACAGCCTTTTCCGCACTGAATATGGAAATAATCTCCCTGTGTGCAGAAGATCTGATCTTCCGGCAACCCTGCTTTGACAAACTGACCATCTGCATTTGTGCTTAAGACAAATATCTTCTTACCGGAAAACATACTTAAAAACATTTTATGAAGCGGTGTCACATCCAGATCAATACCGCCAAGGATCGCCTGTTTCGACCAGTAGCCCCAGTAGCTTTCTTCATCCGGGTACGGGTAAAAGCCTGCAGAATACATATCCTGCATATATGGCCCTTTTCCATATTTCTTCTGGAACTCTCCGAAATTCTCCTCAAAAAATGTTCCGCCATACTGCGCGCCTGCCGCTGCACTCATCCCTGCTCCTGCTCCAACCAGAACGTACTCTGCATCCTGTAACATCTGGGAAGCCAAACGGATCTGTTCCTCATATGGCGTCTTCTGGAACACATAATCTCTGGCAGGTGTCCCGGACAAAAAAGTTTCAAATGTTATTTTATCATTTCTATACTTAATCTTTTTCATAATCTGTCGCTCTGTTTCTGTCTGTATATCCATTTCATTATTTCTATCGGTCACTTTCGCATGATTGCCTGAACAGGACAGTTCTCATAACAATTTCCACAATGCAGACAATGCTGCTGATTGATCTTATATGGTGTTCCTCTCTCGATACACCTCTGGGGACAGAGTTTCTCACATTTACCACAGCCGATACAGGCATCTGTTATCACATACCCCTTTTCCCGGATTATAGCATTTCCAAGGCTGTATGTCTCACGAAATATCGGATTCACGCCCAGATTAAAATATTCTACCTCACCCTGATCAATACAGAATATAATACCTATACTTCTGGTATTACCCGGATAGACATTTGCCAGATAAGGCTGCTCCTCAAAGATGGTATCACGCCATTTCTCCTGTTCTTCCTCGCGCACCGCATATGCCTTTCCCGACAGTCGTATCATCTCTTTATATTTTGTATAGCAAAGGATCTGAACCCGTCCATCTTCCAGAAGTTCCTGACAGAAATTCTTCCCCCTTGCCGTATAAAAATACAGGGCATCCGATTCATAATGGATCGCACTGATATTCCGTATCTGCGGCGCACCATCCTTATCCACTGTTGCAAATGCAAGAACTCCTACCAATTGCATCTTCTTTAAGCATGTTTTTAAATCCATCTATCGTTCCTCCAATACAAAATAACCAGACATCCGCATTCCTGTTTGCGTTTGTTTACTCTACAATTTTAATTCTTCCCTGTTTTCTTGTTAACATGGAAGCACCTCCCCAGTAATCTCATTTCTTGTCTTCCAGCACTGAGGATCTGCTCCGTAAAAGCTCCCGGTCGTTCCATTTGCAACAGCCGGACACCCTCTACACCATGCCTTTAATTCACACTTGCTGCATTTGCTGAATTTCTCATAATCTCTGTATTTCTCCATCTGACAGATCCACACATCTGCCAGCCGGTCCTCAAATACATTTGCCACCTTGCTGTCCATAACACGCCTGCATGCCATCACGTCACCATTTGATGAGATCGTGATATGGCAGTTACCACAATTACAACCCGCATAGATCATGCCTACCTGTGCATTTTCCGGCAGCGTAAACGCTCCTGTTTCATACTCATATAACGTCCACAGATGACCCTTTTTATTAAAATACGTCTTGCAGCCTGCCGCTTCATATGCCTTATACTTCGCATCACAGACAGACAAAAGCTCCCGGTACTCCTCCGGTGTCATGCTGGTATCGACCTCTCCACCGGTCGGTACATATCTTGAAAATGCATACACATCCACGCCAGCCTGAACAACTGCATCGATAATATCCGGTATCTCATGCATATTTGTCTTTGAAACCGTACTCATGATAATGCTCCGGATTCCTGCCCGATTCAGACAGCCGACTTTTTCCAGCGTCAGATCGAAGCTGCCCGGTTTCCGAAACCAGTCATGGGTCTCTCTCATTCCATCTAACGACATCTGGTATTTTTCACAGCCACAAACGGCTAACATTTTACAGATCTCATCGTTCAGATGGAATGGATTTCCCATGATTGTAAATGGAATATTTTTGCTCTTTAACAGAACCATCAATTTCCAGAAATCAGGATGCAGGATAGGATCGCCGCCAGTAATATAGAAGTACGGTACTCTGTGATAGACCTTACAGAAATCTTCACAGTTCGCCACAACCTCCTGCATCTGCTCCCAGGTCATGCTCTTTAATTCCTTACATCCTGTCCCTGAAAATATATAACAGTGCTTACACCGCTGATCACACTCATCTGTGATATGCCATTGAAATGCAAAATACTGACTCATCCTGTCCATGCCTCCTTATTTCTTCATCTTATTTCTGCTCCGGCTTGTCAGACGCTCCACATGCTGTTCCGCACGCTGCCGGTTTGTCGGATGCTCCACATGCTGTTCCGCACGCTGCCGGTTTGTCGGATGCTCCACATGCTGTTCCACATGCTGCACCTGCCTGCTTGTCCTTATCGTCTTCCCAATCTGCAATATTTGATAATGCCATCTTCTGTTACCTCCTGATAATTTTATTTTTGGGCTGTTGCCCTCTTGCATTATCAACATAACAAATTCTGATTTTCGAAAAAGTACGCACTTTTTTATTACCTGGTCACAAAAAAGTAACCCCGGTTACCTTTTTGTAACTAATTGACCATACATAGGATGTTAGATTATAATTGGATGTAACAAGAAAAAAGAATATTGGGTACAAAATAAATGTTAGATATAAAACAAATACATGGAGGTAATGTTATGTTAACAAAAGAAGAATTACCAGAATGTCCGGTTGCAACGACCGTTGCTCTGATCGGAAGTAAATGGAAGCTGCTTATTATAAGAAATCTGTTACAGCGTCCATGGCGATTCAACGAACTCAAACGCGATCTGACCGGTATCAGCCAGAAGGTTCTGACCGACAGCCTTCGCTCAATGGAAGAAGACGGGCTGATCACCCGAACCGTATACCCGGAGGTTCCGCCACGCGTAGAATATGCGTTAAGCGACCTCGGACAGACCTTAAAGCCAATCCTTGACTCTATGGTCGAATGGGGTAACGCCTATAAACAAATGTAAAAAAAAGCCATACATAGTGATTAACCCTTTTCATAGCTATTATCTCCACTATGCATGGATAGTAACGGATACCAGAGAAGAACACAAGACAATTGAAAAAGCACCCGACCGGGTGCTCTTGCTTTATCTTTTCTTTGCCGCCTTGGCTGCTTTCTCCAGCTTTCGCTTCTTTGCCTGCTCAGCCATGAATAATTTTCTGAGATTTTCCAGCTTTGCAGCCTCCTCTTTTGCGGTATTCAGATCATCTGTGACCCTGTCCTGTGCGTCCTGACTGTCAAATCTTACAAACTTCTCAAATACGGTTGGATAAGTGAAAGTCTTTTCTATATTCTCACACTGAAATAAAATACGGATGTGTGTACCATCACATTCAACTACATTTCCCTCACCAAATTTTACATGTTTCACTTTTTCGTTTTCAAACATAACCTATCTTCCTCTCTACCTATTGAAAACATCTCCAACTGCCAATATGTGCCCTGTTTCGTCTTGCCGCTACGGCTAAAAAATAACTTTTTTATTTCAGACTTCTATATTATTAATATTACCAAATATTTTCCATAAAATTCCAGTGCAAATTAATTTTCGTAAGAAATTCGTGAAAACCCCACACTCAAGCTTTCAAATTTTGTAAAAAATGTATTCTTGACATTTACCCTGCTATTCAAATATGCAGAAAACCGTCTCAGAAAACAATGCACTTTTTAAGCCTCGCCTGCGCTAATTGCAGAAACTTTCATATCTGTTTTGTTTGGAACTATCCG
Organism: Clostridium sp. AM46-21; assembly: GCF_003480025.1. Lineage (NCBI taxonomy): Bacteria > Bacillati > Bacillota > Clostridia > Eubacteriales > Clostridiaceae > Clostridium > Clostridium sp. AM46-21. The sequence goes on along the minus strand of NZ_QUIB01000004.1, from coordinate 41,911 downwards.
ATATATTACAAAAGCAACAGTTACTATATATTACACTATTATGTAGCAAGCCTTTTTCAACGCCGGTCCTTAGCGAGTTGCCATAGGCAAGGAGCTTAGTACCGCTGCGTTAAAATAAAGTGCAAACGACTTGCGGAATAATAGGTGTAATTATAGTACTAGTTGCTTTTAATATCTTTCATTCTGTTCCAAACAAAACAGATATGGGCTTTTCGCTTATCTTGCGAAGGCTTTTAACAGTTCAGCCACCTCAGCTTCTGTGGATAAGGACAATGCTTTTGCTGCAAGCGCATCTGCATCTGCCTTTGACCATTTGGCAATTGTGCCTCTGGTTCTTAAAACAGAAGTTGCCGATACACTGAACTCTCCCAGTCCAAAGGAGATCAGAAGTGGGATCAGTAACGGATCAGCAGCTGCTTCACCACACATACCTACCATGATGCCTGCTGCATTTCCTGCTTCAATAACATTCTTCATAGAACGAAGAACAGCAGGATTGTATGCGGAATACAGATATGCAACCTTGGCATTTCCTCTGTCAACTGCCATTGTGTACTGGGTCAGATCATTTGTACCGATACTGAAGAAATCAGCTTCCTTTGCCAGAAGATCTGCGATCAGGCTGGCTGCAGGAGTCTCGATCATAACGCCGACCTGAATATCCTTGTTATATGCGATTTTCTCTGAATCTAACTCCTTCTTAAGTTCCGCTACCAGTTCTTTTACCCGTCGGATCTCATCCACACAGGTAACAAGCGGAACCATGATCTTAATATCGCCAAATGCACTCGCACGAAGCAATGCACGAAGCTGTACCTTGTAGCTGTCCTCATTTTTCAAACAATATCTGACTGCACGGAAACCAAGGAACGGATTGTCTTCTTTTTCCAATCCGAGATACGGGATATCTTTGTCACCGCCGACATCCAGTGTACGGATAATAACTTCTTTACCCTGCATCGTCTCGGCTGCTGCCTTATATGCTTCAAACTGCTCGTCCTCTGTTGGCAAACTGTCTGTTCCCATGAACAGGAACTCAGTACGGAATAAGCCTACGCCTTCACCATCAGCAGCTACAACACCCTTGGCATCCTCTGGATTGCCGATATTGCCATATAAAGCTACCTTTGTTCCATCAGCAGTTACTGTATCTTTTCCTCTGTAGATCTGAAGCAGTTTCTTCTCTTTCAGGTAATCTGCACGCTTTGTCTCATATTCTGCGATCTCATCCATCGCAGGTTCTAAGATGCAAACGCCTTCGCATCCGTCTACAACTGCCATCATACCATCGGACACCTGATCTACGATACCATCTACACTAAGTACAGCAGGGATCTCAAGTGCTCTTGCAAGAATAGCTGAATGAGAAGTCTTACCGCCAATCTCGGTGATAATACCTGCTACATTTTCCTTTACGATTCCTGCTGTCATGGATGGTGTCAGATCCTTTGCGACGATCACTGTACCTGCCGGAACATCTCCGATATTAATATCCGGCGTACCGGTAAGGATCTTAAGCATACGGACACGGATATCTCCTACGTCAGTTGCTCTCTGTCTGGTCAGTTCATCATCTACCTGGGAGAACATGGATACGAACATATCACATACACTGTCAACGGCTGCTTCTGCACATTCGCCATTACCGATCAACTCCTTGACCTGATCCTGCATAAATGGATCACTTATCAAAACGATATGTCCTTCCAGGATCTCTGCATTATGTTCTCCAACCTTTTCTTTCATTGCATCTGCCATTTTCTGAGTCTTTTCAACAAAAACTTCCATAGCATTCTCAAATCTCTGAAGTTCAGCATCTGTATCTGTTACTGTATGCTGCTTATATTCCGGTTTGCCATCACTGATGATGACAACCTTTCCGATGCCATAACCGGCTGAGCCGCCTATTCCTTTTAACATATCTTCTACCCCGCTTTCCAGATGAAAGAATGCTGTCTGACTATTCGCCAAGACCGGATTCAACCAACTCTACTGCCTTTGCGAGAGCTGCCTGCTCGTCTTCACCGTCACACTCAATTGTCATCTCTGTTCCACACTTAATACATGCTGCAATGATCAGCATAACGCTCTTTGCGTTGATTCTCTTACCGGCAATATCGATTGTTACGTTACATTTGAACTTTGTCATTTCCTTTGCAAATACTCCTGCCGGTCTCATGTGTAATCCCTGCTCATTAATAACTTTAACTGTCTGTGATACCATAATTATCTTCTCCTTTTTATATCTCTTTTATCATTTGTCCGATTCGGACAAACGCATGATCAACATTGTTACTTTTGATTTAATATTTGAAATATCCCTGTTTTATTTATATCCGGCAGGAACAGATTCTTTCTGTTCCCACCGTTGTTAAAAAGGATAGGGTTTTTGTTTTTATTCTTCTGCTACATTTTTCTTGATCAGACCGAGCAGTAAACAGGTTACTACAGAACCGATCACCCATGAAAGAATGTAGAATAATGGATGTCCTACTGTTGCAAATACGAAGATTCCTCCGTGTGGTGCCATCAGTGTACATTTGAATGCTGCTGATAATGCTCCTGCTACACCTGCACCAACCAGGGTACATGGGATAACATGAAGCGGATCTGCTGCTGCAAATGGAATCGCACCCTCTGTGATGAAGGAACAACCCATTACAAAGTTAGAAACGGCTGAGCCTCTTTCTGCCTTTGTGAATTTCTTAGGGAACAGCTTACATGCAAGTGCAATTCCCATTGGTGGAACCATACCGCCGATCATTACGGCTGCCATGGAAATGTAGCATGCCTGAACGGCTGCATCACTCTGGGATGCACCGGCTGATACAAGGTCTGCTGCTGTAGAAAGCATTCCCGAGCCGAATACATAAGCTGCCTTGTTGATAGGACCGCCCATGTCGATCGCCATCATTGCTCCGAGGATCAGACCAAGGAGAGCTAACAGATTCTTATCTGCAAGTGATGTAAGCATATTGGAAAGTCCTGTATTTACAAGGCCGATCAATGGATTAAAGATAAATACCATCAATACGCCTACAAGGAAAATACCAACTAACGGATAGATCAATGTTGGCTTGATACCCTCTAATGACTGAGGGAACTTTGAACACATCTTCTTTAATAAAAGTACGATATAACCTGCAAGGAAACCTGCAAGAATACCACCTAAGAAACCGGATACTGTATTACCGGAGCCTCGCCTACAAAACCGAATTTTGAAATAAAATTCTGGAATGGGGAAAGGCTTGCACCTGCCCATATATATTTTGCGATCGCTGCATTACCGGATGAAGCAAGAAGTCCGCCGGTAAATCCAACTGCAAGACCCGGACGATCTGCGATCGAATATGCGATATAACCTGCAAGTACCGGAACCATCAGTCCCATGGACAGATCTCCGACATATTTAAAGAATGCGGAAAGTGGTGTACAGGTACCGAAGTTTGAACCACCGGTTGAACCATATCCACAGATTGTATCGATCAGGAATGCCAGTGCGATCATGATACCGCCACCGATAACGAATGGAAGCATATGGGATACACCGCTCATCAGATGCTTGTAGATCTGACTTCCAACACCGCCTGCGCTTTCTTCCTCTGCTTTCTTTCCACTCTCATGATGCACCGAAACCTTGCCATCGATTACTTTATTGATAAGCTCTTCCGGTTTGTGGATACCATCTGCTACCTTTGTAAAAAGAACTGGCTTGCCGTCAAATCTTGCAGTCTCCACATTCTTATCGGCTGCTACGATAATACCGTCACATTCTTCAATCTCCTTTGCTGTCAGACGATTCTTAACACCGCCGGATCCATTTGTTTCAACCTTGATCGAAATGCCCATTTCATTTCCTTTTTTCTCAAGGGCTTCCGCTGCCATAAATGTATGTGCGATACCGGTCGGACATGCTGTAACTGCAAGGACTCTGTATCCTGTCTTTTCCGGTGCGTTTTCCTTCTTATCTTCTGTTGCTTCTCCAAGTTCATCCGCAAACTTTTCCATCTCATATTTGCTGCAGATATCTAAGAACTGATCTGCATTCTTTGCTGCAAGAAGTTCTGCTCTGAAGTTCTCATCCATCAGCAACATACTGAGTCTTGATAATACTTCCAGATGTACATCTGCGCCCTTTTCCGGTGCTGCGATCATGAAGAACAGGTTTGCAGGCTGTCCGTCTAATGAATCATAATCTACACCGTCCGGTACTGTCATAGCTGCAAGTCCCGGCTGCTTAACTGCTGCATTCTTGGAATGAGGAATTGCGATTCCCTCTCCAACTCCGGTCGAACCGGATTCCTCTCTTGCAAGAATTCCTTTCTTGAATTCTGCCTTATCTGTTATATTGCCCGATTTTGCATGAAGATCGATCAGATAATCGATCGCTGCGTCTTTAGAATCTACTTTTACACCAAGGGCAATTCCTTCTTTTTTTAATAACTCCCTTATTCTCATACTCATTCTCCTTTACTCAAATACCGGTTTATCAGGATCTGGTCAGTTCAGTCGGTTCTTCTCCCTTTTCCCCAACTGTTAAAATTGTCCTAAAAGTTTCTCAACCTGGTCTTTTGTTGCAAGTCCTTCTGAAAATGCAGTTGCACTGCCTGTTGCTGCGCCGTACTTTAATGCTTTCTTGTAATCATGCTCTGCAAAATAGCTTGCGATAAATCCTGCCACCATGGAATCTCCGGCTCCTACAGAATTAACAACTTTTCCTTTTGGAACGCCCATTCTGTATGTCTCTCCGGTCTCTGTGATCAGCATAGATCCGTCTCCTGCCATGGAGATCGCTACGTTTCTTGCTCCAAGTGCCTGTAATCTCTTTGCATATTCTTCAATCTCCTCATCGGAATGAAGTGTTACGCCAAACATTTCTCCAAGCTCGAAGTTATTCGGCTTGATAAGAAACGGATGATACTTGAGAACATTTAACAGGAGATCCTTCGTAGCATCGACTACGATATCAACCTTCTTGCCTGCAAGTCTTGCCATGATCTTCTCGTACACATCAGATGGTAAAGATGGTGGGATCGCTCCTGCCAGAACCAGACAGTCACCGTCTGTTAAACCATCTAATTTCTTATAAAGTTCTTCCAGTTCTGCATCGCTGATATTGGGGCCTTTTCCATTGATCTCTGTTTCTTCTCCGGCTTTCAGCTTAACATTGATTCTGCTAACGCCATCTGAAACCGTGATGAAATCAGCTTTTACACCAAGGGCAGCGACTCCTTCTTCAATCGCTTTTCCGGTAAAGCCTGCAACAAATCCAAGTGCTACAGAATCTACGCCCAGATTCTTAAGGACTGTTGAAACATTGATTCCCTTTCCACCGTAGAACAGGGCTTCTTCTCTGCTTCTGTTTACCGAACCGATTTCCAGTTTTTCCATTCTGACAACATAATCGATTGCCGGATTGAAAGTTACTGTGTAGATCATTCCTTCATTACCTCCTTTATGACTGTTGCATCTGCATACTTATCATTTACAAGTCGGTCGGTGATAATACACGCCTTCTTGATTCCTGCAAATGTAACCGCTGTAACCTTGTCAAACTTCGTGTGATCGGCAAGGACAACACTCGCATAAGATCGGTTGACCGCTTCCATCTTTACAAGTGCTTCTTCTACATCGACTGTCGTGAAACCGTAATCTGTATGTACACCGTTGGTTCCAAGGAAGCATTTTGAGAAATTGAACATCTTCATATTATTTACAGCATCTGCACCTACCGTAGATTCTGTGACCGGCTTTCCAAGTCCTCCGATCATGTATGCCCGAAGTCCTTTGTTCATCAGCCGTTTGATATGTGCAATTCCATTTGTGACAAATGTCGCTCTGGTTGATTCCAGATACTCGATCATCCATCCGGTACTTGTTCCTGCATCTATGAAAATAAAATCGTCATCATTGATCATATTCACCGCATACCGCGCAATTGCTTTCTTTTCTTCCACACAGAGCTGCTCTTTTACACTGACCGCAATCTCATCTGCAATAAACTGGTGTGCAACTGCTGTAGCTCCTCCGTGTACCTTATTCAGTTTTCCCATTTCATCGAGAGCGATAAGATCCCGCCTTATGGTTGATTCTGATGCTCCTGTGCACTCTGTCATTTCTGCAACTGTGATCGTTCCTTTGTTCTTCAGAGCTTCCAGTATCTTGTTATATCTTTCTTCCGTAAGCATATATATAGGTCTCCTTATTATCAAATCATTTTATTATTTGCAATTCAATTCATATATATGCATTATAACCAATTTTTCATTCAAAATCAATCATATTCGTTCAACTTGGATTTATATTAACACACATTTCGTTCACAATCAATCATTAATTTGCATTTTTTTGAAGTTTTTTGAACAAATATGAAAGAAACGGAATTAAAGAAAGCAGGCAGTCTCGTTATAAGACCACCTGCCGGTTTTCTTTCTTCTGCTGTCAATGCCGATCCCGGAGAACTAAGCGCAAGTTTTCCTGGCATCGGAACACCTTCTTCCTGCTGATTGATATATGACATCAGCCAAAGGGTCATAGCTGCGTCTCTTCCAAAAAGGATCTCATTATAGAGTTCTTTTTTGCGTACGAAATTCTAAAATATAAAATGGGACGTCACCATATCATTCCAATTCTTTCTGGAAACGTACAATCATCGGATGCAGCCTGCTCGGTATGGTTATCGTAACTGCATTGCCAGCACAGGCAGCAACTTTAAATGAGCGCACAGTTTCCGCTGTCAGTACATACACAGGCACCAATGCTGCCCTTGCCACAAGTAAGACCGCAGCTATAAACACTGCCACTTCTACTACAAATACAACCACAAATGATGCCACCCTTACCGCAAGCAAGACCACGGCCAAGAAAGCTGCGCTGAATAAAACATCTTTAAAGCTGAAGAAGGGCAAAACTTACCAGTTAAAAACAAAAAATGTAAAGGGAACGGTAACATGGAAGTCTTCTAATAAGAAGATTGCCACAGTTTCAAAGAAAGGTAAGGTCACTGCAAAAAAGGCAGGCTCCGCTGTTATTAAAGCTACCTATAAAAAGAACGAAAAGATAAAGACATTAAAGTGCAAGGTCACTGTTACAGCAGCGAAAAAAGAATCCCGTGAAGAGACTGTAAAGAAGAAAATCCTTGCATTACAGAATACATATAAAGAAGGTACAACATGGACAAATGACGACTTCTATCTCTGGAAGGCAAAGAACATGTACTGCTATGGCTGTATCGCCCCTGCAGCAAACAGGCTTTTCAGTAAATACACGGTATTAAGCACAGTTCAAATGCAAATCATTCATTTCAGGGAGATAAGTTTTTATCTCTCTGTTTGACTATACTTATGGAGAAAATTATGAATAATTCTTATAAAGATGAGATAAATAATAAAATATATGACTACATTGCCGGCTACATAAATTGTTCAACAGATCAATTAAAAGAAGAAGGCACACATTTCGTAAAGAACGAAAAGGCTGCTAATAATTATGTTAAAATTCTCAGCATCAGAGATACAAATATCATTTCTCTGTCTGAAGAAAAATATGAACTTGGAAAACAACTGTTATCAGGTAAAACCCGAGACGAATTATATGAAGGTAACAACCTTAAAACATTATGTGATATCGAGGGCTTTGAAAATTCACTGGCTTTTGATGCAGAAGGAAATACAAATACAACCATCGTTTTATGTGCAATAAAAGATAACGAAATAATAGCCATTGCGGGTGCTGCTCCCACCGGTAAACTGATGGAAGTTGGAATTGATGTAAAAAAGAACTGGCTTCCCAAGCAGTAGCCATCCGAAGCGGCTATATGCCACTCTGGACGGATTCATTTGGGACACGCTAATCAGCGCACTATAAGTATAAAAAATAACCGCCCAGCCTGCAAACTGCGAGCGGTTATTTTTAACCAATCATATCAAGGCTAACCGTCTATCGGTGGCACTCTTTATTTATGAACGATAATCACCATTGATCTTGACATAATCATAAGTCAGGTCACAGCCCCACGCTTTAGCGGATGCTTCGCCCTGATTCAGATTGACGTTGATATAGATATCATCCTCAGATAATACCTCAGAGGCTTTTTCCTCAGAAAATGGAATACCGGAACCGTTTCTGCATACCTCTACGATACCCTTCTCAGATTCAAGATCTACATCTACTTTATCGATATCGAAATCCGCTTCTGCATATCCGATCGCACAGAGAATACGTCCCCAGTTTGCGTCTTCACCAAACATCGCACATTTGGTCAGTGGGGAACGGATAATGCTCTTTGCAACGATGATCGCTGTATCCTGATCCGGCGCTCCAGATACTGTACATTCCAGCATCTTGCTTGCGCCCTCTCCATCACTTGCGAGCATCATCGTCATACACTCCATAACGATGTACAGTGCTTTCTTGAAAATTGCATAGTCGTCATTTTCTGTTACGATCTCTTCATTTCCTGCAAGTCCGTTTGCCATGACACTTAAAGTATCATTTGTCGATGTATCACCATCTATAGACAGACAATTATAGGTTACCTTTACGATCTCACTCAGAGCCTTCTGGATCATATCGGCTGAGATTGCAACATCCGTTGTGATAAAGTTCAGCGTGGTTGCCATATTCGGATGGATCATACCGCTTCCCTTTGCCATTCCACCAAGACGACAGGTCTTGCCACCAAGTGTGAATTCTACTGCAACCTGCTTATCAACTGTATCTGTCGTCATGATCGCATTTGCAGCCTTATCATTGCCATCGGCACTTAAACCGCCAGCAAGCTCTTTCATGTGCTCTTCAAATGGTTCGATCGGAATGATCTGACCAATCACACCGGTCGATGCATTGATGATCATATCTGCATCGATTCCCAGTGCATCTGCTGCCAGCTCACAGATCCGCTCTGCCTTTTCCACGCCATCCGCATTACAGGTATTTGCATTCTTTGAATTAACGACAACTGCCATGGCTTTGCCGCCTGTTGCCTTCAGATGCTCCTTAGTTACAAGGATCGGCGCACCTTTTACCTTGTTCTGTGTATATACGGCTGCTGCATTACAGACTGTACTGCTGTAAACCATACCCAGATCATTCTTATTCTTATCGGAATTCAGTCCGCAGTTTATACCATTTGCCACAAATCCCTTTGCTGCACAGACACCACCGTCTACATATGTGTATCCTTCGTATGTTTTCTTCTTCATAATCATCCGTAGCCAAATCCTGTCGACTTCCACGTTTCATTCCACTACTGCCGATCAGTGATTCGCCACTGCCTCCTTTTTAAGATATATAAAACTCTGCCTGTATTTCTATTATCTTACTTGCCGATTGCTGCCAGAAACTTGTCCAGTCTTCCGATCGTACGATTCTTGCCGATTACGTTCATGATCGTAGCAAGATCCGGTGAATTCTTCTTACCGGTTACTGCCACACGAACGATCGTGCAGACATCTGTGATCGATCCCTTATAAGCATCCGGATTCTTCTTATATTCCTTGACATTCGGGCAATAGCCAAGCTTATCACCCATAACCTTCATCTCGGCAAACCAGTTCTCAGCATCTAAGAACAGATCCTTCTTATATTCATTGATGATCTCTGCCATCTGATCTGCATTATACTTCTCGTCGATCTCGTAGGAAAGCTTCAGTTCATCCTCCGGCACATAGAGATAGCCGAACATCTCTGCCAGATCCGACCACTTACCAACATCCTTACGGACTTTATTTCCTGACATCTTCCAAAGGCTAATCGTCTTTAAGAAGCTCTCTTTATCATTTGTGCCAAATTCATACAGCTTCTCATCAAATTCTTTTGCCCATGCCATGATCTTCTCATAGCACTTTTCTTCTGAAAATGTGGAGATCATCTCTTTGCTGACATCATTTAACTTCACCATGTCAAATAATGCACCGGATGCCGGCATCTTCGCAAGTGACAATGTGAAATCATCGATCGTCTTATCAGGATTTGCTGCATGCCATTCCTCATAATTGGAATTGGCGATCGTCATCAGATATTCCAGTACACTCTCGGATGGATAGCCCTGCTCCTGATAGAAGCCAACGGCTGCCTCCGGGTCTTTTCTCTTACTAAGCTTTCTCTTATGCTGATGTTCATTTCCATCCTCATCCACGGATATTTCCATCTTCATAATTGGTGAAATATGTGCATACTCAGGAAGTTCAAATCCGCACAGTTCAAATAACTGCTTATGAAGCGGATAGGATGCAAGCCATTCATCACCACGGATGACCATATTTGTTCTCATGAAATGATCGTCTACTGCATGTGCAAAATGATAGGTTGGAATTCCGTCAGATTTTAACAGTACAACATCCATCATATTCTCAGGCATCTCGATCTTACCACGGATCGGGTCACTGTAAACAACCGTCTTTCCTGCTTCGCCCGGGCTCTTAAGTCTGACAACATAAGGTTCTCCGGCTGCTAGTTTCTCCTCGATCTGCTCGTATGTCAGATTTCTGCCAACTGCATACTCTCCATAATATCCGATATCTACCTTTGCAGCCTCCTGCTTTGCTCTTATCGCATCCAGTTCTTCCGCAGTTGTAAAATCAGGATATGCATATCCCTCCTGCATCAGCTTCTTAACGCAGATCTGATAGATCTCTTTTCTCTCGCTCTGCTTATATGGTGCATATGTGACAGGGCTTCCTTCAAATGGTCCCTCGTCAAATCCAAGATCAAACTTGTTTAAGGAATTGATGATCTCCTCCACGCCATTTTCAAGCTCTCTCTTTCTATCTGTATCTTCTATTCTAAGATAGAACACACCACCGCTCTGCTTTGCAAGTTTTCTTGATATCATAGCAGCATATAAACCACCGATATGCATATATCCGGTTGGGCTTGGCGCAAATCTCGTTACCTTCGCACCCTCCGGCAAGTCTCTCTTTGGAAATCTTGCTTCGAGATCGTCTACCGTTCCTGTTATATCCGGGAATATTAATTCTGCTAATTTGTTATAATCCATCTTATCTGCCACCTCTTATATCAAATCTATTTTTCGTTTCTTACCGCCTGACAGCACCTAATCGACTGTCAAAACACATATAGTAAAAAATACCACAAACCCCCGGCTTTGTACAGGTCTTTTCTCCCGTTTGCACTCAGGTGGACAAAAAAGACCCGGGATTTTTCCCGGATCTCTTTTCGACTTATTTCTTACTCACGATAAAGTAAGTAGCTGTACATGTCAGCGTATTCGTGTTTGCCCTGTTTGATGAAATCAATGGCCTCTCTTGGATGCTGGTTCAGCATACCGGTCAGCATGTAAGGTACATCATAGCCCCATACAGCATCACCCTTTTCCTTTAACGGAACCATGTAACGCTCAATGAACTTCAGGATATGGTACAGATTGTACTTTGGATTACGAAGGAAGCCAAGCAGCAATTCCATCGCGCAATTTCCTGCACCTCGTCCCATAGAGCTTACCGTTCCATCTAACATGCTTGCTCCATGTCTCATTGCTTCAACAGTATTTGCATATGCCATCTTCATGTTGTCATGTGCATGAATACCAATCTTCTTACCGTATTTCTCTCCAACTGCCACATATTTCTGTGTCAGTCTCTGGATCTGCTCCGGGTATAAAGAGCCGTAGCTGTCTACAATGTAGATTCCGTCTACATTTGATTTGCCTAACATCTCAAGAGCGATATCGATCTCTGACTCCTGATCCTTTGAGATCGCCATAATGTTACAGGTCGTCTCATATCCCTTTGCATGTGCATCCTCTATCATCTCGATCGCAGCAGGCATGGTGTTGATGTACGTAGCCACACGTATCATGTCAATAACACTGTCTGCTCTGTCAATAATATCTGTCTTGTAATCGCATCTTCCGACATCAGCCATAACAGATATCTTCATCTCTGTATTATTCTCTCCGACTATACTGCGAATGGCTTCTTCGTCACAGAACTTCCACTTTCCGAACTTTTCTACATCGAACATCTCCTTGGAAGCCTTGTAGCCGAATTCCATATAATCAACACCAGCCTTCAAATTTGCTTCATAAAGTGCTTTTACAAATTCATCTGTAAAATAAAAATCGTTGACAAGTCCTCCATCTCGAATTGTAGCATCAAGCACCTGAATATCAGGTCTGTACGTGATCATATCTCCGCCTATCATCGCTGTTTCCTCCTAAATCTTTTTTATCACCTGATGAGCCGATCAAACTCTCAGGGGTATCCAACGCTCTTTCTATTTATTTTCTCACTTTAACGCGTTGGTGTGAGTATAGTATAACAGCTTTTTAAAATAATGCAAGCACTTTTTTACTTCAACGCAATAAACTTTTTCACTTTAAAGTTCCGTGATGACTGTCCTATCATAGAAAAAGCTCCCGGACATCCCACCCCTGCTGCATACTGCCTATACGAAATAACATTGCGAGAATTTCGTTGTTCACTGCACATTGTCAGTAAATGCGGGCGCAGGTTCTCACCGAAGGTGAGTTTGCGCAGGAGCACTTACGAATCAGACATGTGCAATGAGCAGAAATCGCAGCAAGTTATTTCGTATAGGCAGTATGCAGCAGGGATGGAGTGCCCGGAAGCTTTTAATAATAATATATCTTTACGCCCGCTTCAGGCTTCCAACCCGGAGTTCGAATTCATCCAGTACTTCCTGATCCGGATTCTCACATTTCAGATGAACCAGATTGATCAGTCTGGTATGTGGTTCATATTCGTATTTATTATCAATGTCCGCCGGATCAAGTCCCAGTCTGAACCACAGATGATTCATGTGTTCTCTGGTCACGGTATTCTCATACAGCACCTTGATCGGTGTCTGCAGACTGTAGCTGTACTCTGTCTTCGCATCCAGATAAACAGGCATACTGCACACGATATTTCGGGAGCTGTTGCCAATCAGAATATTATAGACGCCTTCCTCTGCTACCCACTGATGCAGGTCACTGTCAAAGGATGCAAAATCCTCCTTCGTCAATGTGAATGTCACCTTTTCACGCTCACCATATGCCAGCCGGATCTTCTTAAAAGCTTTCAGTTCCTTTACAGGCTTTGATATCGTCGCATACGGATCACTGATATAAAGCTGAACGACTTCCATACCCTCTGAAAACTCTTCCGGTCCCTGATTGATCACATCCACAGCGATCCGGAGAGAATCCGTCAGCACCGGCATCTTCTTATTATCCACTTTGCCATCCGGATAAACCAGTTCCACCGGAACAGAATCTGCGATTGCACGCTCATTGCTGATCTCAAAATGACTATAGGATAAGCCATGTCCAAATGGATACAACGGCTCTACCATCTTCTTATCATAATATCTGTATCCGACGTAAATCCCTTCTCCATAATTGACCTGATATCCATCCCCGGGGAAATTCAGATACGTCGGTGTATCCTTATGCTTCTTCGGGAAGGTCAGCGGCAGCTTTCCGGATGGATTAACACGTCCGGTTAAAATATCTGCCATCGCATGTCCGCCCTCCATTCCCGGAAGGAACATACAGAAAATACCATCCAGCTCATGCTCCCAGAGTGCCAGATCAACCGGGCCGCTTACATTTAAGATCAATCCTAATTTGACCATAGGATTTTCCCGTTTCAGATCTAACATCTGATTCAAAATCTGTGCATCCTCCGCGGACAGCTTCATATTCTTCCGGTCATTTCCTTCCATGCCCGGTATTCTGGCAACGCAGATATAGGTGGAAATGCCTGCACGCTTCCCTGCTGCCGGTATTCCGATACTCACCTCGACACCATTCTGGATCAGCCCCTCGTAGATGCTGCTGTCCTTATCTGTCGTAATACCTGCACTTCCGGTACCACAGTCATATAAACGGATAGCTCCGCTTCCGCACAGAACAACCCCGGACATTACCTCCTCGTCTGATACAGTTTCAAATACAGAATCATTGCCCGCCTTTCCTTTCGACCGGATCGGGAAGATTCCATTTTCATTTTTCAATAATACAATTCCCTCACAGGCTGCCTTATATGCTGCCTGCTTCGACATATCCATAATATACTGTGCTGACATATCATAGCATTCCGGTGAACCATAGGTGTCCATCAGCTCCAGCACTCTCGCCACATTCCGGTCAAGCTCCTCTTCTATCAGCTCCCCGGCTTCTACTGCCTGAACAACCTTCTCCGGATCTGCTGTGATTCCCGGCATATTCAGATCATTGCCTGCCTTTAACGCTGCGATCGGATCATATACTGCCCCCCAGTCTGATACGACCATACCTTCAAAGCCCCAGTATTTACGCAGAATACCGTCTAACAGCCATTCATTTGCAGTGCAGGCTGTTCCATTGATCTTATTATAGGCTGCCATAACTGTCGCAGGCTGTGCCTGCTCTACACAGGCACGGAAACCAGGAAAATAAATCTCCTGCAATGCCCGTTCTGATATCGTTTCATTTATTCCCTGACGGTTCTTCTCCTGATTATTGGCAGCAAAATGCTTGATATTTGCTGCAACGCCTTCCGCCTGCACACCCTTTACATATTCCGGAGCAAGCTTCGCTACCAGACACGGATCCTCAGAGAATCCCTCAAACAGTCTTCCGCCCAGTGGATCTCTGTGGATATTGATATTCGGAGTTCCAAGAAGCATGCTCACACCATATGCTCTCGCTTCTCTTCCAAGTGCATGTCCTGTCTGATTGACAACATCGGGGTTAAAGGTTGCTCCCAGCATCATGCCACACGGAAAACATGCCGGAGACATAATATCAGCCGCCGCATCGCCTGCCATTTCAACAAATGCAAGCGTCGTATCATTATTGGTTGTATTCTTTATAAATTGTTCCTTCAGATATTCCCGGACTTTTTTCCAGACCTTTGTCTCTTTTTCTGTCAGTTTGTCCGGACGAAAATAGTCAAATATAACATTTCTTTCTTCCGTTGCACTAAAATCCTTCATCAGCCATGCTTCTTCCTCATCGCGCGGATTTGTACGCCAGGAAAGGATCAGATCTGCGATCAACTGTTCATAATTGATCCCGGTTCCTCCATCCAGCATACGGATCGCAGGCACCCCATATCTGGAAGCATCCGCTGTGCAGAAATTACTTGCACCGCATACCATGTCAGCCTTTTCTTCTATTGTCATTTGTTCCAGTATTGTCTTGATCTTATCTGTCATATTTTTATCTCCTGCTATTTGTAACTATTTTCTGTTCATCTGAAAACAGCTCACAAATTCTATCTACTAAATTCTGATTTTATAAAAGCACCCGCTTTACTGCGGTTCCCCAGCCGGAAAGCAGCATCCTCCGCATCTCTTCATCGATCTGCGGCTCAAATATCCGCTCCACCTGCCAGTTCTGCTTTATCTCTTCTATACTGTCATAATATCCAACAGCCAGTCCTGCCAGATATGCCGCACCAAGTGCTGTCGTTTCTGTTACGACCGGGCGCACAATTTCCCCTGCTAACAGGTCAGCCTGGAACTGCATCAGGAAATTATTTGCACTCGCACCGCCATCTACACGCAGCCGTTTCAGCTCCATGCCGGAATCATTCTCCATTGCCTTTAACACATCGTAGGTTTCATATGCCAGTGATTCCACGGTTGCCCGAACAATATGTTCCCTTGTGGTGCCTCTGGTCAGTCCCAGGATCGCACCTCTGGCATATGCATCCCAATATGGTGCGCCAAGTCCTGTAAATGCCGGAACCACATAGACACCATTGCTGTCCTTAACGGATAATGCTATTCTCTCTGTATCACCGGCTTTCTCGATCAGCTTCATTTCATCGCGCAGCCATTTGATCGCCGCTCCTGCGACAAATACGCTGCCTTCCAGTGCATACTGTACCTTGCCGTTCAGCCCAATCGCTATCGTAGTAAGCAGTCCATGTTCGGAATAAACAGCCCTGTCTCCCGTATTCATCAACAGGAAACAGCCGGTACCATATGTGTTCTTCGTATCTCCCGGTTCAAAGCAGCACTGTCCAAATAAAGCTGCCTGCTGATCTCCGGCAACACCTGCAACCGGTATCGAACCGCCAAATAACCGTTCATCCGTGTATCCATAGATCTCACTGGAATTATGCACCTCCGGCAGCATACTTTCCGGTATCCGGAATTTCTCCAGCAATTCCTTATCCCACTCTAATGTGTGAATATTAAACAGCATCGTTCTGGATGCATTTGTATAATCCGTTGCATGAACCCTGCCGCCGGTAAGCTTATAGATCAGCCAGGTATCCACTGTACCGAAATACAGCTTGCCCTGCTCTGCCATCTCTCTTGCTCCGTCAACATGATCGAGGATCCACTCGATCTTCGTAGCGGAAAAATACGGATCTGCGATTAGTCCGGTCTTTTGCCGGATCACAGTATCATACCCTTCTGCCTTTAATGCATCGATCCGGTCAGCGGTTCTTCTGCACTGCCATACAATAGCCGGATAAATCGGTTCTCCTGTTTCTTTATTCCAGACAATCGTTGTCTCTCTCTGATTCGTAATTCCGATCGCTGCAATCTCTTCTACTGGAATACCAAGTGTCTCTCTTGCTTCCATCATTACGCTCATCTGTGAAGCCCATATTTCCTTCGGATCCTGCTCTACCCAGCCATTTTCCGGAAAATATTGTGTAAATTCCTTCTGTGATACAGCAGCCATCTCTCCATTTTTCCCAAATAAAATTGCTCTTGAACTGGTTGTTCCCTGATCAAGTGCCATTATGTATTTCTGCATTGTATATCCTCTTTATAAATAACAATTTCTCAGGCTGTTCTAACTCCTGCCTGTCCTATGCTGCGTTTTCCTCGTTCCCATAACAAATGAACAAAATACGGAGGCAGGATTTGGTATAAAACGTCCCCTGTCCCCGTATTTTATTTGTACCGGCAACCAGCCAGTATCCTTGCATACACATATCTCTGATGATTGCCTCCATAACCGGAAAAGCGCCTTGAATACGAGACTCCTCCGGTTTTATATATTCATTCAATTTCTGATATTTTTATAACTCTAATTTTCACCTGTTGGATCTATAATAAGTCCATTGTTTATTTCACCTGAAGTTGTAATAATATCCTCTGTCTCAAATTCCACAATCTCCATAACCGGTGCCTCATACTGTTTTTTCATTTTTATTTACCCTCCTTATATTTCCTATATCTTTATATTAATATCTTATCGTTCCTAGTTTGCAAGCCAGTAGCTTAATGCAGAATTACCGTATTCCATGATATCCTGCAGTAATGCAACCAGCTTTGTGTTGCTGTTGTTTCTCATATTATAGGCATAAGCAGATATACCATAGGTCATACGTGCTGACGCTTCACCATTTACCTGAACTGTAAATGTATAAGTTTCATCCATCTTTGTCGGAAGGATCTCATATGTAACACCATAATATTTGTTTGTGCCATATGGCTTTAGATCCTGACCTGCTATAACATCTGAAACTCCTGTTCCGTTGACATTGATCGTAATATCAGCAATATTCCCTTCATATTCAGATGTATCAATGATCACCGCAATACCAACACGGTTCTCAAGCACCAATGTTCGTCCACTGATCTTTACATTACCGGAATTTGTAACTGAGCTTCCGGAATTTGTAAATCCTGTTAATGAATGTTTTGCACTCGCATAGGTCTGATAATCATCAAAATCTGCATTTGCCAAATCTGAAGTGTTATATCCAAAATAGGTCTGAGCGGATGCACCATAGTTTACCAGATCAACCAACAGTTTCCTTAATACTTTACTTGTGCCATCCATTGCGATCAGCCGTTTTGCATAATCAGCAACACTGGTTGTATAAGCCTTGCTGTAGCAATTTGTCATTCCACCATCACTGGTACCTTCAAGCGTTGCTGTTATATCTTTCGTCATTTCCTTTGCTGCAATTCCTGTAAACTCTCCATACAGATATGTCTTGCCATTTACAGTCTTTGTAAGTTCTTTTGACAAGCCCGATGCTCCCTGTACTGTTCCGGATGCATCCCGGTACACAATTGTCGCATTCTGATAACGTTCCAGAACAGCCGGATCTACCAGATATACCAGAGAAATATCACTATCCAGTGTGATCGATACCTGTTTTATATTCAACAGTGAATCCACATAACCTTCTGTCAGTGGATACAGCTCCAGATCCTCAGAACCAACAACTGAATTCTTATCATATATTCTTCCCTTGCTGTCTACCCATGCAATATAGGAAGGATCTGCTGCCTCCGGATATACGAGTTTTGCGCCCTCCTCCATGAAGTTTGAACCGCCGCTGATCACATTATTGTCTGTATCATAAAATGTTACTTTTCTTGTAACCTTGGTTTCTGAACTGAATGTCAGTGAACCATTGTCTGTTTCTACAAAAGATTTCCATTCAGATGTATGGTATTCTTTCTTCTCAGCATCTGTCAAAGAAGCTGCATATCCATTCAATTTGTAAGAAGCATTACCGGCTGCGATCTCTGACGACTCCATGAATACACAATCCGTAACATTGTCTGCTGCACCTATCAGATTCATTGGCTCCATAGCAGCATTTGCAATGCAGTTTGCAACTTTATTACCGTTACCATTTCCTCTGAAAATACCTGTTGTAGTACCTGTTGAACCATCCTTTAATGAAAACTTACCATTTGCAAAACAGTTAACTATCGTTCCTGAATTCGATGCCTCTCCTGCAAAAGCACTACACATATTATAACCAGCGGCTGTCATAGTCCCTGAATAAATACAGTTTGCTATCAAACCACTATTAACTCCAACAAATCCGCCTGTAAGCGAAATAGCACCAGTTCCTTTGATTGTGCCCTTAAATATACTATTTATAATTTGAGAATTACTTAATACATAAACATATCCACCAGCAGGTGGGGCCTGATTTTCCAACTGAAGCTGCACCGCAACAACACAATCACTAACTGTGCTTTCAATAAGCATACATCCAAGGCCTCCAACCATTGCTGTATTGCCATTAAACGTACAGCTATTATCAATCGTACAACCACTGATCGTAGTCGCAATTGATCTGCCACATAAGATACCACTGCCCGATCCTGCAGAGCCGGAAATTTCTACATTACTCATCTTCAAATTCTTGATCGTGGCTCCCTGCGTCTGTCCAAATAAACCAAACGGAACACTATCATTCTCAGCATTATATTCTGCAGCCGTTATACTTGCCGTAAGTCCTGATACTGTATGTCCATCCCCATCAAATACTCCCGTATATGGATTAGCTGCACTACCGATCGGTGTCCATGTGGTTCCTGAGGTATCGTGATATCCGCTGTCAGCTTTACACTTGCATATGACTCTGCCGTACCTGCATTTACCGCTTTTGCAAAGCTGCAAACTGTTCATATGTACTGATCTCCACTGCCGTACTCTCAGTCGCTGCATCTACAACAAATGCCCCAGCCTGTCCCCCTGCATACGGAAGTCCTGCCGGATTCATTGAGAAAACAGTAGCTGCTGCCGCAACGCAGGCAACGGTTCTCTTCATCTGTCTTACAAATAATTTATTTCCCATACTTCCTCCTCCATATCTCATCTGAATTCGTACGCTCATACCATTCACTTTAGCAGATTTTGTTATTAACTTCAAGAAATATATGGTTTTCTTTGGTTATTTTTTCCAAATTTATTTAAACATTCCAAATATTTTTATCTATATAATATAATTTTGTGAAAAGAATACTCACTTTTACATTCTATTTTTAACAAATTTCATACATATAGCTGTTTTGGAATCGATTCCCTCTAATATCTTTTCAGGATCATACCAGAAACATGTCCGTTTTATTTGAGATAATCATTTCTCAAAATCTGGTTCACACGTTCTACTTCTTCCCGAAGCCCACGGGAGGACATCCGAAGTGCGCCCTGCCCCATGATGATCAACTGTTCCAGTCCATCTGATGAGGCAACCGTCACCTTATATTTTCTGCCAAGCTCATGTGTCGTCTTTTCTATATACATATCAGCAGTCTCTGCTTCCTTCGTATAGACCACATGGATATTTCCATGCTTTGTGATGCTGCCCGGATTCTGCTTCACCTTATAAGCATCAAATACAAGGATCAATTCACAGCCGACATACCCCTGATAATTCGACATAATATCGATCAGCTTATCTCTGGCACTGTCGATGTTCACCGCCGCCAGTGCTTTCAGATCATCCCATGCAAATATCACGTTATACCCATCAACTAACAGATATTCTTTCTCGCCCTTTTGCTTCCTGTATGCCCCAGGTCTGGCAATTCCGGTATCCGCCGTCTTTGATCCGGCAGACAGTGTCTGCGCACCGGTAGTTTTGCTTTTACCATGTTCTGCCGCCTTTTTCACATACCAGTCCGCTTCCGATACACTCTTATTATGCCGATTGAAACCTGCTTTATTATAAGCTGCATTTTCCCGGCTGTTTGAACCATAGGTGCGGACAAATATATCCTCTAACTCTTTCTCATCATACACCGGAGCACCTGCGTCCTGCCGCTCGCGCGCCATCCGTTTTCGGTTATCCTCGTCTGCCTCAGTAGGCTCTGACGTTATATTCCGCAGGACATCTTCCATTCCTGCAAGTGCAAATCCCGGATCTTCTTTTACATGCATCATATCATACACATCGTACCAGTCCACGATATATCCGGCTCCATGTGCACAGAATACCGATGATGCCGGATTTGCCATATCAAGCTCCGGATCATAGGTACTTGCCGCCAGCACTTCATCTTCATTGTGGCATGGCTCATATCCCTGCAAGGTACAGGATAACTTACCCTGTCCTCTGGTATATGCCGTTACATCCTGCTGGTACTCCTGCATCGTAGCAACCGGTGCAGTTCCTGTCAGGATACTCATTTCACCCTCGATCTCCGGCTGTGCGAATCGTCCATGCATCCGTGTGATATCGTTCATTGCCCGACCGGTCATCTCTGTAGGAATCTCCAGTCGGAACGCATACACGGGTTCTAACAGCCTGCATTCTCCCATCATAAGCCCCTGCCTTACTGCACGATATGTCGCCTGACGGAAATCACCGCCCTCTGTGTGCTTCTGATGTGCCCGTCCTGCAGTCACCGTGATCTTCATATCCGTGATCGGTGCGCCTGTCAGCACGCCCCGGTATTCCTTTTCTTCCAGATGTGTCAGGATCAGCCGCTGCCAGTTCTTATCGAGTACATCCTCGCTGTATATCGTATCAAACTGCATGCCACTTCCCGGCTCCAACGGTTCCATCAGCAAATGCACTTCGGCATAGTGACGAAGCGGCTCAAAATGTCCGACTCCCATTACCGGTTCTGCAAGTGTCTCTTTATATATGATCCTTCCCATACCAAATGATATGAGATAGCCAAATCTGTCTTTTATAATCTGTGTCAGCACCTGAAGCTGCACCTGTCCCATAACCTTCACAAAGATCTCTCCGGTCTCCTGTGCAAACTCAACATGTAACTCCGGTTCTTCTTCCTCTAACTGCCTGATATCCCGGAGCACGACAACTGCATCCTTGTCCTCCGGATAGCTGACTTTATAGGATAACACAGGTTCCAGTCCGGCAAATACATTTTCCTGTTCACATCCAACGCCCTGACCTGCGGATGTCTCACCAAGCCCGGTGACCGCACATACCGTTCCGGCAGAAGCCTCCTCTACCGTCTCGTAACGCGCACCGGAATAAATCCGTATCTGGTTGACTTTTCCTTCGGTTCCCTCGATCTGCTCTCTGCACTTTAAGCTTCCTCCGGTCACCTTCATATAGGTAAGACGTTCCCCTTTTGCATCTCTCGATATCTTGAAGATCCGTCCGCCAAATTCTGCATTATATGCAGGCATCACCATATAGGTATTCATCGCATCCAATAATTCCTGCACACCGGAGAGTTTGAGTGCCGATCCCCAGAAACAAGGAAATATCTTTCTGTCAAGAATTGCTTCGATGATATCCTCTACCTCAACCATACCACTATCCAGATAGGTATCTAACAGTCTCTCGTCTGCCATCGCAATCTGTTCATCTCTGTCCCCGGATGAGAAATCTACGCAATCCCCATCCAGCTTTTTTCGTATATTTGGGAAAACAGCATCTTTATCTGTCCCTTCCATGTCCATCTTATTTACAAATATAAATGTCGGGATCTCGTACCGCTTCAACAGCTTCCATAACGTATCGGTATGACTCTGTACCCCGTCCATGCCATTAATGACAAGAATCGCATAGTCAAGCACCTGTAAGGTTCGTTCCATTTCCGCCGAGAAATCAACATGCCCCGGCGTATCAAGCAATGTGATCTCCATGCCATCATATGTAAATACCGCCTGCTTGGAAAATATCGTGATCCCACGCTCCCGCTCCTGTGCATCCGTATCCAGGTAAGCATCCTTATGATCCACCCGTCCAAGCTTACGGATCTTGCCTGCCGTATATAACATGGCTTCCGATAATGTAGTTTTTCCCGAATCAACATGGGCAAGAATACCCACCACCAACTTTTTCATATCTGTATTTACCCTGTTTCTGTCCATCATATATCATATCGAGCATATAGCTGATGGATATTTTTCCATCCGTCCCACATTTCATACGGGTCAGACTTCCTTCTTCTTATTCTTTCTCTGTTTTATAACTGCAAACTTCGCTGCATAGACCGCGCCCAGTGCACATGGAAATACAAATGTTGCAAAACGGTATAGCAGTGCCATAGCTCCTGCTTTCGCACTTCCCACGATCGCACCAAACATTGCGATCATTACAAACTCACTGGAACCGATTCCTGCAGGCGTAGGAATAACTGCCGCCAGCATGACTGATACCGTCGTGATCGCCAGTGCCACATCCGGCGAAAATGCACCGTTCTTGTACAGTACGATATACGGAATCATAAACCAGCAGGAAAATTTACAAATGTTGATCAGCAGAACGCCAAGCAGCAGCTTCCAATGGCGCAGCAGTTTCTTTGATTCCGTTTCCATGATATCACACTGTTCCTTGATTTTAGCAAACTTTTCTGTAAATCGTCCTTTGTAATTCACCAGATCCATCAGCTTCTTTAAGATCTGATGGAACCATCCGGCACATACAAACAACAGTAAACATATCGTAATAATAACTGTAGCCACAAATCCAATTCCAATATATGCTTCATATTCCGCAAAGGTTTCATTCATATAATGGAAATGCAGCAGATACAGGATCACCGCCATGATTCCGATGCTTAATTTGTGCACTGCATATTCAATCATATACATACCAAATGCTTCTGAGGTCTTCACTCCATACTCATTCAGGTAAACCAGAGCCGACACACCCGCTCCGCTTCCAAGCGTCGCCGTTCTGTAAAATGACACAAAATATGTCATTCCAAACGCCTGTCTGAATGTAAACGTCGGATTATACTGTCTGGCAAATAACATCGTGATCGTACTCTCAAACACACCATACAGCAATGTCGCCACAAGGATCAGCACGACGATCCAAGGGCTTGTCTTCACAAGCTGCTTTGCGATCGGTCCTGCCATATCCCGGAACACATATACGATCAAGCCGAGAAGCACCAGCACAAATGCCCATTTTATAATACTTTTCTGTGTTTCTGTTAATTTCTTCATACTCAACTTATTACTCCGTATCTTTTATCTATTGTTACTCAACTTCCATATATGCAGCATCCTCAAAAAAATCATTTTGCTCTATTTTCATCCTCCAAATATTCATATACTTATATAATATACCATATCCACACGCTCACCGACAACAAAAAAGGGGAGTTTGCACAGGAGCATGAGCGAATAAGACATATGCATGGAATAGAAACTTACACAAGTTTTTATTGCCTGTACAGCTATGCCATACATTATGATATAAAACATTTGGGTCAGTTTCGTTATGACATGCATATTGCCGGCGAATGCGGGTGCATGTTTGAGCCGAAGGCGAGTTTGCACAGGAGCATGAGCGAATAAGGCATATGCATGGAATAGAAACTTACACAAGTTTTTATCATAATGTATGGCATAGCTGTACAGGCATAAAAGACACAACAGCAAACACGCCCCACCACATTGCTGTATGGTGAAGCGTGTCTGTTTTGAGATAAATGATTATTTTGAAAGGATATTATATTCACATGTAAATCTTATTGGTTTTATCCAAAGAGCGGAGTTGAGTAATATCTGTCACCACTATCCGGAAGGAGAACTACGATTGTCTTTCCTGCATTTTCAGGACGCTTTGCAAGTTCCTTTGCTGCTACGAAAGCTGCACCGGATGAGATACCAACGAGAATACCTTCTATACTTGCGATCTCTTTGCCGCCTTCAAATGCCGCATCATTGTCGATTGTGATAATCTCATCGTAGATTTTTGTATTTAATGTATCCGGTACAAATCCTGCACCGATACCCTGAATCTTATGTGCTCCTGCAGTTCCCTTTGAAAGAACCGGTGATGTAGCCGGCTCTACTGCTACAACCTTAACATCCGGATTCTGCTGCTTCAGATATTCACCGACACCTGTTACAGTTCCGCCTGTACCAACACCTGCTACAAAGATATCAACCTTTCCGTCTGTATCATTCCAGATCTCCGGGCCTGTTGTCTTTCTGTGTGCTTCCGGATTTGCAGGATTTATGAACTGACCTGCAACGAAGCTGTCAGGGATCTCCTTAGAAAGCTCCTCAGCCTTTGCGATCGCACCCTTCATACCCTTTGCACCTTCAGTCAGAACGATCTCTGCGCCGTATGCTTTGATGATATTTCTTCTTTCAACGCTCATGGTCTCCGGCATAACGATGATTGCCTTATACCCCTTTGCTGTAGCGATAGATGCAAGACCGATACCTGTATTTCCGGATGTAGGCTCAATGATCGTAGCGCCCGGCTTTAATGTGCCCTTTCTCTCAGCATCTTCGATCATCTCTTTTGCGATTCTGTCTTTTACGCTTCCTGCCGGATTAAAATACTCTAACTTTGCAAGGATCTTTGCATTTAAGCCTTCCTTTTTCTCAATGTGATTGAACTCTACTAATGGTGTATTTCCGATTAACTCTGTTGCGTCTTTATAAATTTTACTCATAACTTTAATCTCCTATTCTGATTCTATTATTCGTTTTGCAGGTGACCGATGATCTTCGATCACCCATATTTTTTATTATTTTTATGTTCAATTATCTACTGTTTTTATTATTGATTATTCTGCGATTGCCTTAAATGCTTCATCCAGATCTTCGATAATATCGTCGATGTTCTCTGTTCCGATGGACAGACGAATTGTATTCGGCTTGATACCCTGATCTAATAACTCAGCCTCGTTGCACTCTGAATGAGTGGTTGATGCCGGATGGATAGCAAGGGATTTTACATCTGCAACATTTGCAAGGAGTGAGAATAACTCAAGCTGATCAATAAATGCCTGTGCTTCTTTTGCTCCGCCCTTAATCTCAAATGTGAAGATTGATCCACCGCCATTTGGGAAATATTTCTTATATAATGCCTGCTGTTCAGGATCCTCTGAGATGGATGGATGATTTACCTTCTCAACCAGTGGCTGATCTTTCAGATACTGTACAACCTTAAGTGCATTTTCAACATGACGTTCTACACGTAAGGATAATGTCTCAAGTCCCTGAAGGAAGATGAATGAATGTACCGGTGAGATAGTTGCTCCCATATCTCTTAACAGGATTGCTCTGATGTAAGTAACAAATGCAGCAGGTGCTGTATCCTTTGCAAAGCTTACTCCATGGTAAGATACGTTCGGCTCTGTTAACCATGGGTATTTGTCACTGGATGTCCAGTCGAAGTTACCACTGTCGATGATGACACCACCAATCGTTGTTCCGTGTCCGCCGATAAACTTGGTAGCTGAATGTACAACGATATCTGCGCCGTACTCGATCGGGCGAACGAGATATGGTGTTGCAAATGTATTATCTACGATCAATGGAATGTTATGTGCATGTGCGATATTTGCGATTCTCTCGATATCTACAACCTCTGAGTTAGGATTTCCGAGTGTCTCGATCTCGATACCGGTTGTATTGTCCTGAATAGCAGCTTCGATTGCATCATAGTCAAATGGATCAACGAATGTTGTCTCGATTCCAAAATCCGGAAGTGTATGTGCAAGAAGGTTATATGTTCCACCGTAGATGTTCTTTGCTGCTACGATGTGGTCACCCTTATGTGCAACTGCCTGAAGTGCATATGTCAGAGCTGCTGCTCCCGAACCAACTGCAAGTGCTGCTACGCCACCCTCTAATGCTGCGATTCTCTTTTCGAAAATGTCTTCTGTAGGATTTGTAAGTCTTCCGTAAATGTTACCTGCATCTCTGAGGCCAAATCTGTCTGCCGCATGCTGGCTGTTATGGAATACATATGATGATGTAAGATAGATCGGAACTGCTCTTGCATCTGTTACAGGATCCGGTGTTTCCTGTCCTACGTGTAACTGTAATGTTTCAAATTTTAAATTTCTTTCGCTGTATGATTTCTTTGCCATAATTTTTAATCTCCTGTTCTTTTCTCCCGGCTGATGTACGTATCCGTTTCTTCTATCATTATGTACTGCCGTTTTATTATCTGTCATTTTATTCTGTATTCGTTATTTGCTCCCTATGCCGGAGCTTATCATTTCGTCATTCATGGATATTCTTATCCGGGCTTACTCTAGCGACAACATCTGTAAATTCCGCCCGCTGATAGCGTTTGTCTGGTAGTACACATTCGATTGTCTTCATTCAAATATTGTGGTTGATAATACTTGTTCAACATACCTTTTACCTCGTTCCCGCTTATTCCTATCAACAAACTATGATTTAGCTTATGCATGTATATTACACCTCTATTCCTACTTTGTCAATAGGATAATAGAAATATTTTTCAGAAAATAGAAAAAGATGCCAAACCACAGGCTTTATCCCGTGGTTCAGCATCCTTTATTTTAACTTATCGGTTTATATTTATTTGTTACATACAACTGCTTTAAGCATTATTTAATTTTGATCTTAATAGTTGCTTTCTTACCGCTTCCATCTGTTGCAGTTGCTATGATCTTTACAGTCTTCCCTTTTCCTGCTTTCCTGGTAGTAACAACACCCTTGGAATTTACAGTTGCATACTTCTTGTTACTGCTCTTATATGTCAGCTTTTTGTTTACTTCCTTTCCAGGAGTGACAGTTGCTTTTATTGTTACCTTTTTACCAGCAGTTACTTTTGTTTTTGATGCTTTTAAGGTAATTTTCTTAACAGCTTTCTTCATGATCTTTATACGGTAGGTTGCTTTCTTTCCGCTTCCATCCTTTGCAATCGCTGTTATCGTTACCTTCTTGCCTATTCCTGCTTTCTTTACAGTTACAACACCCTTGGAATTTACAGTTGCATATTTCTTATTGCTGCTCTTCCATTTTACTGTACGATTTGCTGCAGTCTTTGGAGTTACGGTTACTTTCAGCTTAATCTTCTTACCTGCTGCAATCTGCTTGGACATTCCTGTGATCTTGATCTTCTTCACCTTGATCTTTGTCCACTTTGCAGTTAATGTCAGATTGGCTTTAACCGGAGTATCAAACTTATATGCAGTCTTTCCTGCATACCAACCTGCAAACTTATAGCCCTTTCTCGTTGGTTTTTTCGGCTTACCTACCAACTTACCTTCTTCTACCTGTTGAGCCTTAACTGCACTTCCACCTGCTGCTTTAAATGTTACTGTATATGTCTTTATCTGTGGGGTAACCGGGGTATTATTATCTTTATTGTTGTCTTTCTCTTTCAGACCTGCAACAGCATCCTCAATAGATTTTGCCATTGCATCTACTATCTTCTGCTCATACTTGCTCTTTTTACGGTCAACAGCATTAATGGCAGCCTTTACATCTTCATAATTAGAATACAGTGTTCCATCTATCTTGTCCGCTTTTGCAATAGCCGCATCAACTGCTGTATAATCTGCCGGAATATTTCTGTCATCCCATGCAAATGTAGGATGATCGATTCCTGCTACCCATTCAATGCCTGCTCCCTGCTTTGCCTGAAGTCCGGAAAGCACATCCGCAGATGTGA
Source organism: Clostridium sp. AM46-21 (assembly GCF_003480025.1). NCBI lineage: Bacteria > Bacillati > Bacillota > Clostridia > Eubacteriales > Clostridiaceae > Clostridium > Clostridium sp. AM46-21. The sequence continues at coordinate 13,853 of NZ_QUIB01000004.1, read as the reverse complement.
AATCTGACACAGCGGTTCCATCCTGCTCTTTAAGAAGCGTTGCCTGATACCGGTCATCTGCCGGCCAGTAATTGTTTTCTGCCGTACCAAGACTAAGTCCACTATAGACAAGCCAACAGGTATTGCCACCTTCATCTGCAGCAAGGTCTGCAGAAGTTACCATACAATTAGTAACACTTGCATTGTCTGAATATCCAACCATTCCACCAACTGTTGCCTGTACAGAATTAACATTGATTTTTCCAGAAAACCAACAATCTTCGACTGTAAGGCTTCCGTCTAGCATTCCTCCTGCAATACCACCCAGACAGTCAAAATACGTCATTACATCTTCTTCTTTATAACAAGTTCCCTTATAATTTCCTGTAATAGTTGCAGTCGAATAACATCCTGTAAGAGTACTATTTCTCAAGGTACATCCTGCAAGTCCGCCAACATAATGCTCCAGATATGCACCACCTGAAATAGAACCAGATGTCCAACAATTTGTAATTTTGGAATTACAAAGCCAGTCTACTAATATACCTTTTCCATATGTAGATGCATCATTGAGATCAACTATAATATCAGCATTTTCAATACCAAGATTCTTGACCTCACCATCATAGACATTTCCAAATAAGCCCTGTCTATAACAATTTTCCTCATCATCCCCCACATTCGTTTTTGGCATCAGCGAATCACGGGAATACAAATTAGAAATTACATGTCCCTGTCCGTCAAATATACCACAAAAACTATATGCTGCCTGACTTCCACCTTTACCTTTGCCAATGGATATCCATTCACGTTTATCCAGATCAAGATCATTATCCAAATAAACAGTCTTTCCCTCAAAGGTTATAGTACCTGTGTTAATAAGCTGCGCAAGTCCGGCAAGCTGTTCTGCCGTCGTTATATGGTACTCACTCTCTGTCTCATGACCCGTGTACCAGCTTGTATCTGCTGTACCATCCCATATGTCTGTTGTTTGTCCCTCTGCTGCCAGTGCTGTTATTGAACCAAATGCCATAACAAAGCACAACACTAACAGAAGGCTTAGAAATTTTTTCTTCATTCCTTATTCCTCCATATCGTTTTTATATTATCCGCTTATGCTTCCCTACGGCAGCGGACACACCGAGAGAAAAGAATGGATTGAATCCGGTCGAAGACCTTGACCGGTTGGATGTGAAACGTCAATATCGAGATGACGGCAGTATTCTATTGCCTGTATCCTGAACGATTTTCCTAATACCCCATTGAAAAACGTGCTCTTTGATAATAAATTGTCAGATTGCCATACCCCCGTTATATTGTCGTTTGGTCTGACTATATCCTATCCTATTTCTTATAGAAACAGTCAGTACCAATTCCCCATATACCACCTTTTACAAAATCAATATACCAAATTATTGATGAAAACTCAATTTTTAATTCTTACTTTTTATATTCCTACTTTATCAATAGGAAAATAGAAATATTTCTGTAGCTTTTTCTTTTAAACTGGTGTATAATCAATTCATAGAAAATTAGTATGAATTATGATCGTGTAATTTGGAGGTGTATTACATTGAAAATATCAACAAAAGGAAGATATGCATTACGGCTTATGATCTATATAGCAGCCAACTCTAATGGTAAGCCGGTCAGCATAAAGGATGTAGCAAAAAACGAGGATATCTCTGATAAATATCTGGAACAGATCATTTCTATATTAAATTCCGGCGGACTTGTCCGAAGCGTCCGTGGTCCACAGGGTGGCTACCTGTTACGAAAAGCACCGGAAGACATTACAGTCGGTGCAGTTCTTCGTCTGACAGAAGGAACGCTTGCCCCTGTTGCCTGTGTCGAAGAGGATGCGCCTGAATGTGAGCGTGAATCCATCTGCTCCACTTACAATCTGTGGAAGCGGCTTTACAGTGCGATCTGCAGTGTTGTTGACACAACCACCATCGCGGATCTCTGCAACAGCCGACCTGAAGCCGGCGACGAATACTGCATTTAGCCTGATACTCCAAGCGGCTGAATTGCTTATACTCTGACACATAAAAAACTAGCATAGATTTCTATTTAATGCATATGCCTTATCCGCTCATGCCCCTGTGCAAACTCGCCCTACGGGCTCAGACATGCACCCGCATTCGCTGGCAATATGCATTATATAACGAAATCTATGCTATTGTTTTGTTAGTGCCAGAGTATAACCAATTCAGCCGTTTTGTAATATCATAAGAGACAATATGGTTATATGCACATGTCTCTGCCGCAATAAAATCATCTGCGGCGACGACATGGCACAAAATCATAGGAAACTCAGTCGACTGCACTATTGATTTTTAAACGATGGGCTGTCGTGCGCTTAAAAGATATTCTTATCAATAAAAATACTTCCCCGAATGGGATTACTGTTGCCTATCATCTAAACCAATAAACGCGTGATCAGCCTTATCACTAGAATGAAACAAACTTAAAAAATCCCCCTTGGGGTACTAAACTGAATTGAGATTATCTGTTTGGAACAGTATAGCTGGTTGTCAGTCTTCATTGGTCTGGATCAGATCGATAATAGACAAAAACATTCGTATAGAATTCGTTATGACATGCATATTGCCAGCGAATGCGAGTGCATGTCTGAGCCCGTAAGGCGAGTTTGCACATAAGCATGAGCGAATCAGGCATATGCATGGAATAGAATGCTATACGAGTTTTTCTATTATTGATTCTGAGCCAGTCCAGTACAGACTGACAATCGACTAAAATACATTCAAACAGATAATCTCAACACAACGTTATCCCAAAGGGGGCATTCTACTTCAGTTTCATGTCAACCACAAGGTTGTTTCCGGAGGCGGTAATGCTTGCATAGCTGCCGGAGATCAATGGCAGCATCGGCGCGATATGTCCAAGATCGGCATCCATGATAACCGGCACATTGTGGTGGGCGATAATATCCAGTACCGCATGATACTGGTCAAGCCCCATCATCTCCTGTCCATGCACCAGCGGGCGTCCGATCAGGAATCCCTTCACATATCGGAACCATCCCGCATGCTCCATCTGCCACATAGCACGGCGGATCGCCATCACATTCAGATCACAGGCTTCTAAGAACCAGATGAAGCCATCCTCTTTATAGTGTTCCAGAAAATCTGTTGTTTTATCAAATTTCGTTCCAAGCAGATTCACCAGACAATCCATACATCCGCCGATCAGTCTGCCTGCCATGAATACTTCATCGACAGCAGTCGATCCATGCGTCGCATCTGTTTCATACAAGTGAAGTTCCTTCTGTTCAGTGATATTATACGGTGCAAGCGGATGTTCTTCATCCTTCAGGGATTCCTTCTCATATCCACGATATCCCTGCAGGCTTTTCTTCTCACCACAAAGCAGCGCAAATGTATCTTCTATCGATGCATGCCACGGCTCCATGCCAAACGCTGCCGCACATGGGCCATAAACAGAAGCTGTATCACAGATCGTTGTCAGCAGATAGGTTAGATTCGTATTATCCGAATATCCCACAAACCATTTCGGATCTGCTTTCTTTAAGCGTTCAAAATCAATATGATCAAGAGTCTCACACATCAGCTCTCCACCGCCGCAGGATATCAGAACATCATTTTTCTTTGATGTGTACATTTCATTAATCTCCTGACCGCATTTCTCCGGCGTGTTACTGATACCGATACCACAGCCTTCATAACAATTCGGACCAAGCTCCGTCTGATAGCCCTTAGCATGGAATGTATCAAGTGCATGACCAAATGCTGTCCGATATGGTTCTATATTACAACCAAAAGATGGCGCAACAAAACCAATCGTTCCACCTTTTTCTAAAAATTTCGGATATCTCATTTTTCTCCTCCTTTTATCCTCATAAACTGGAAGTTATCGAGTTCTTTTACAACTTTCCACCTAAAACAGGAAATAATCCAAACTTATTCAAGCATCTCTATAAGAGACTCCAATGCTTCTTGTCCATCATCGCTTCCAAGTATTGAGTAGGAATCTTCATATTCATCATCTGTAGCGACAACTTGGAAAAACGGTTTTATTGTGACTCCTTTTATAATATATTCATATATTTTCTTTAAATCTTTAGTAAAACCATGCTTCTTTATAAATCTATTAAATTCCCTATTATAATCTGAATCACGAGGTTCTTCATATTCCTCTATAAATGCATCCACAGATTTTAATATATCAGCATTACAGAAATCATCTATATATCCTCTCTGTACCGCAACAATATTCATGAACTCATTTATATTGCGGGCTATGATTCCACATTCGCCCTCTGTACCGATATATCCGATCATTTCATCATCTAACACTACCCATAATCCACCTAAGCCGTCACGTGCAAACGGTTTAATATTCTTATAACTGGATTCTCCCGATCCCATAAGATCTTCAAACCACGAATCATCCTCCTCAAGATCCTTAACCCATGCCTCATCATAGATTTCAATATCACAATCGAAAAATGCATCTTTCAAGTCTTCATCATTATATATTTCTTCCAGAAAGTCTTGGACATCCTTCGGTAAATCAGTATTATTGAATTTTTCATGCCCATCTAATATATATGCAAACTCCTTATTATTTACAGATATCTCAATATCACTATACAGTTTCTTAAGATCCGTTCTCGTAGCTTCGACAACTCTTGCATCCGCAATATCATTGATTCGCATTTCTTCCATGTGTTTTCTCAGCAAAACATCTCTGACTATCGCATAATTAATCATGTCATAGCTATAATGTTTAAATATCTTTGTATAAATGTTTTTCCCCTTTTCTACTATTCTTACGACATATCCATTTTCATCCACTTCGACAAAAACCTTACCATCCTCAGGATTTTCAACATTAATGTATTCTGCTTCTATTTTATCTGCATTTGTATAATCGTGATAAAGCTTATTGACCTGTATAGGCACCCTTTCTTTTATACTATCTATTGCATCAAATCTATAGATAGTCTTTGCTTTTTCAAATAAATCTGACAGATCGGGATATTCCTTTGACAAAACATCCATATTTCTCGCAAGTGGCAATGCGCTGTTAGATTTAATACTGATTGCATAATCAACAAGCTCATTGAACAGCTTAATCGTTTCTTCCCTTCTATGCATGCTTTGCGAAATCAATGCAATCGAGTAATAATAGCCCATGATATCCGGTATAAAATCTGTGTTTTTAAAAGGATATTTCATATCCTGTAATGTATCCAGAACTACATCGACAATTGCATCATCCTCAGCGAACACCGCCATTTTCTTAAAATCTGACATAGCGCCCGGTACACGAGCATAAGACGCTAACTTTTTAACAAGCTTCCATACAGGTTCCTTCATTTCTTCAGAAGCATGTTCCATCAATGGCAATGTCATCTTCTTATGGCTATAATTCTTTATTTCATCATCGCTTGGAGTATTTTTCTTCATTTCTTTCCCTCACAAATTCCGATTGAGATTTCACCTGTTTTAAGAAATTTAATAACTGTTATATTTTATTATTAAATTCTTCGCACCCCCTTGAAAACACTGGATTTGTCGCAGGTGAGCTTTCCCTTATTATTTCCCTTGTGTTATATCGTCCCATCAGTGTTTATGCACTCTGATAAGGGCAAATACAAGGGCAAGAAAAATCTATAAGACAGTATAACACAAAATAAAAGTGACATGGTGAACTGATTGAAATGCTTCTTAATTTTTGCTACTACTGATTGATTAAATGATAAGGAGATGGGATACGATGAGAACAATATTTGCAGAATACAATCCACAGTGCAACAGCATTGATGTATATACTAATACGGGCTATATACTCCGTATTGATTGTTGGGAAGCAGAAAAAAATTTAAGAACCACACCTGGATCTGATTGTGCTTTGACATCGCTTGCAATCGATGAGCCATTAGAATATGCAAGGTTATATCTTGATGGGAATTTACAGATGTGGGTAGATGCTGAAGATTCATTAGAGTTATGATTATTCCAATCAAAATCTACTAGAATTTAACATAAATTATATATGTCTTTTTGACTATCTTTTTATATCTCCTTAAATGTCCGCAAAGCCTTATTTTATAGGCTCTACGGGCATTTTGCTTTTGTGGTAAACCTCACATATCTAGGTCTATCTTCTTATATTTTCGCTATCAAGCGTGGTTAAAATCGTGGTAAATACTTCTATGCGATTAGACGCTGAACCTCTGATTTTGCGGTATCTATGGACGCATGAGCGTACCAGTTCATTGTGATACTAATGTTTGAATGTCCCATGATATACTGTAAATCTTTTGGGTTCATGTTCTTGCTTGCCAGTCTTGTGCAGAATGTATGGCGTAGCGTATGCGGTGTGATATGTGGCAAGGGATTGTCCTTGTGGTGCTTGTTATATTTCTTTACCATACGGACAAATAAGGCGTTGTAATCAATCGCAACTTTGGGCTTGCCTTTATGATTGACAAATAAGAAATTGCTCTGTCCGTCTATCACAAATGGTTCTGCCTTTGGGCGTTTCTTCATAACCCGTTGAAATGCCTGTATTGTTTCTCTACTTAATGGCACTTGTCTTATTCCGCTTTTCGTCTTAGGCGTTTCAATATAATAGCCCTGTTCCTTGCTCTTTAGTAACTGGTGGTCGATAATTACAACTTCATTCTTGAAATCAATATCAGCTACTGTCAGTCCGCACAGTTCCGAGATACGAAGTCCAGTCTTTAACAGTATCAGCACATCATCATAATGCTTGTGATACACATTGTCTGTCTTGATAAATGAGAGTAAGGCTTGTTCCTGTTCCTCTGTCAATGCGACTTTCTCTTTGGTATCATTTTCTAGGACTTCACTTAACTTAAAATCAAAAGGGTTCTTCCTTACACAATCGTCTTGTATGGCGATATAGAATGACGCTTTTAACGAGCGTTTATGGTTGTTAATGGTGTTATAGGAAAAGCCTTTATCTTTCATGCGTAACGCCCATTCCTTAGCGTCAGAGGGTTTTATCGCATCAATGCTCCTAGCACCCAACTTGTCCTCTTTCAATAACCGCATGAGTTGTTCCCGTTGTTTTTGTGTGCTTTTCTTCACATTCGCCCTCTGTAAGTTCTGTTTGGCATAGAGTTGGCAAAGCGTCATTTTCTTGCCTGTGCTGTCGATACCGTCCTCAATATCCCGTCTTATCTGCTGTTCCAGTTCACGAAGTGAGGGTTTTTCCCGTTTTTCCTTTGGTGTCGGGTCTGTGGGTGTCAATCTCCAAGCATACACATATTTTGTGTTTCCAAATGCGTCTACATATTTATATAAGTATTTCCCGTCTGTTCGTTGGCTCTCTCCAGTATGCAGGATACGTCCTTTACTATCCCGTCTTTTTTCTTTCATGGTGTCTGCTCCTTTCCTTGTTGGAAAGAGCCTTGATATGACTTGTGTTCATCATAACACATACAAGGCTCATTTGCATTAGATTGCGTCCAATTTGTCAATAACCTGTTCAAACTGTCGGCGTTTAATCTGTATGCGGTTGCCATTCATAATGAGCCAGCCAGCGTCCTTGTTTTCCTCTGCTAAGCGTCTTAACTTGTTTTCTCCGATACGGAAATACTTTGACGCTTCTTCAATGGTAAGGGTATATTTTTCCCATACGGGAATATCCTGTGCATTACTCATAAAACACCCCCTCACTTTCGATTACATCTGCTATATCCGTACACATCTGTTCTACAAGCATTTCCTGTTTTTCGGAAAGGTTGGTACATTCATCAATCATTTTCATGTAGTTTGAGCCTGTCAGCCTGTCGATTTCCTCTATCATCACGATTGACGGCATGACCTGTCTTTCCAGCCATTGCAGAGTGCGTTCCATATTGACAGGTACGGGGTTCATTTCAAAAGGTAAACTGTCATGGGAAATGAATATCTCCCACAGCGGATAATCGGGAAATTGCACAAAATCAGTAATAAGGTAAAACACCAACCCATGAGGGTTATATGTCAATAACAATTCCTCAACTGCCTGTACTGCCTTTTTATCACGCAGACGAATTTCAAAACGGTTGATAATATCCGTATGTTTCTTTTTGGTTGCCTGTTCCTTTTGTTTTTCATACAGGCAGAAATATTTTGTGCTTGCCTTTGAGCCGATATAAAGGGTACTTGCTAAATTACGGTTTTTTCCGCTTAGTTTTCCACCTTGTACATTTTCATAGTTTTTACAGCGACAATCCGCACCGCCATTTTTGTATTTTTCAGACAAAACGGGAATATCCAGCAGACCGCACATATCATTGATTGCCAAGTCAAAACGTCGGATAACACCGCCACAGTCAAGACAGCGGTTTAAAAATGAATACCAATCCCTGTTCTGTGCCTGTAAGACATATTCCATGTTGCGTGAGCCTGCCCCTTTTAATTCTAAAAATACACCCATGTGTTCATCATCAGAAGCCATGACCTTGATTTCCCCGTAGGCATAATGCTCCTTATAGCCATAATACCCATAGTCATAATGGATAAAATAGTCCGCTTTCATGCCAAGCACCTTTCGGATAACTTCTAATGCGTCAGTCGTTGGAAAACGGACAGACAGATAATCAACGAGCAGATAAAAAGGCTTATCACAGACATAGTAATTCAGACAACGCAGGATAATGTTCTGTGTTTCTTTACTTGCGTTGGCTTTTCCGTTCTCAAAGCGGTTGATACTATATCTTGATACATGGGTAAGACTTGCAAGTTCTCCTTGTGAAAGACCGCTTGCAAGACGTTTGTTCTTCATTTCAAGTGCAAATTCTAAATTGTTCATTGTATTCCTCCAATCCCACAACAGCCTTGAAATACCTGTAAACCACTATTCAAAAGAATGTGAAATTACTATCTTCTTAAAACTTCTCATTACTACTCACAGGTTTGGGGTTGTATGGTTTTTGACTTGTCTTTTGTGAAATAGTGCCCCCCTGTTAGATAACGGGGGCACAGTCAAGGCTCGCAGGCTCGCCAGCCGACAAAGCATTTCTTCCCCTTGACACAAGGTGTCATGGCGGTAAGCCTGAGAGGCTTCCGCCACCGTGTCAGAAATACTTTGTCAGCAAGTCCTGTTTTGCCTTTTCTAACAAGTTCCATTTCAACCAATATTCATATCTACGGGTTTAATCAGATGGGTATTTCTTTTTGAATGTTTTTGTATTTCATGCTATTGTGCTTATTCACTCACAATAGCATAGTAATTCTTATATGCTTATTTGTCAATATCTTTTTTTGTCTTTACAAATCATATTAAGCATGATAGACTTATAACAGTGAAGATATAACGAGATATGGAGGGTTGTGCAATGAAAATAAGCCATTTAGGAAATAATATACAGACCATAAGAAAATTTAGGGGAATGAAACAACAGGAACTTGCGGACAAAATCGGTATCAATATGCAGAGCCTTTCCAAGATTGAAAGAGGGTTGAACTATCCTGCTTATGAAACGCTGGAAAAGATAATGGAAGTGCTGGACGTAACGCCGAATGAATTATTATCGGGAGAATGGAAGTATGTCAATCAGTCTGAAAAAGAAGTCTGTCAGTTTTTAAGAACAGAAGAACGTCTAAATGCAGAACTGAAACACGGACACTATGATAACTTCTTTGACAGCGAGGAAGAATGGCTGGAATATGAGTTGGAAAAGTTACGGGAATACATTACAGACTATATCAACGGGAAAAGCATTGAAGCGTCCGACCTTTACCCAATCAAAGAATTTATCCAGCATTTGAAGTTTCAAAAATTACTAGACCGCTATGATGATTTATACAGTATGGATATGTTTGGGGAAAGCATAGAGGGACATAAATATAGGACACCTTATCAAGTCGTGAAAATGATAAATCCGAACTCAAAAGAGGATATGGAACTGTTACGGGAAGTATTAAGGAATAACCATTTTGATGATGAGGACGAGTAATCTTTTTCCTCTTGCGAGAAGATACAGCAAACAAAAAGCCCGATCAAGAGTGCAAAGCACCACCAATGGTGGCAAGCTCTTGACAGGGCTTTTTCTTTTCTGTTGTGGGTACTCAAGAGGAAAAAAGGAAAAGTGTGATGTCTCAATTTTTTTATCTTGCACGCATAAAAAGATTGAAAGAGGTGTTTGTTTCCAGTATAATGTTTTTTGTATAGAAGCAAGGATTGAATTTTTTTGAAAGAAAGGGTTGACAGTCATGTTCACACATTGTTACGCTTGCGACAGACAGACAGACAGACAGACAGACAGACAGACAGACAGACAGACAGACAAGTAAATTCTGCCCTTTTTTCAATTCTATCAATAATAAACAGAACGCACAGATTATCCAGTTATAAGGGGGAGTTTGTGCGTTTTTCTATGCAAAGAATTTATGAAAAATAAGGAGTGAACAAACTATGAAGAAAAAACAAGTCCTTGCAGTAAGTTCCGCATTGATGATTGGAACAACAACTGCACTTACAGGGCTTCCTACTCCTGTCATGGCACAGGAAAACACAGAAGTTGTGCAGGAAGCCGTTGTAGAAGAAAACAAGACAGAGCAAGTTCCTGTGGAACAGAAAACAGAAAACGCAGAAGTACAAGAGAATATAACAGACAAGGAACAGGAAGAAACTGCTGAAAATGCAGAAACTTTAAAAGAAGAAAGTACAAAACAGGAAACACCTGCAACACCAGAAAAAGAAGTGGTTACCGAAGATAAGACCGTTGAAGCAAGCAAAAATACAGAAGTAAAAGCTGGAAGCATTGCTATTGATGAAGCACATTTTCCAGACAAAGTATTTAGAGAACAAATCATTGCAGAATTTGATAAAGACGGCGATAGTGTGTTATCTGTTGATGAAATATCAAAAGCCCAATTCTTAAACTTGCATGATATGAAAACGATATCTTCATTAGAGGGTATTCAATATCTAACAAATTTGCAGTCTTTAGATGTTTCTACGACTTCTGTTTCAGACTTAAGTCCGGTTAAAAACTCATCTTTAAAAAGATTAGATTGTCGTTCTTCAAAAGTAAGAAGCGTTGATTTAACACGTTATCCGAATTTGGAAGCTTTCGTTTGCGATAATACATCAATTAACAGTCTTGATGTATCTAAGAATGAAAAATTGAATACGTTATTTGCAGATAGTACCTCTATTTCCAATTTAGATGTAACAAACAATCCTAACTTAGAACAACTATCTTGTAGCAATACAGGATTAATGGAACTTGATGTCACACATAATCCGCAATTAGTCACTTTAGATATAGGAGATACAAAAGTAAAAACACTTGATATAAGTAAGAACCCTAATTTGAAACAACTATCATGTTATATGACAAATATAGCTGAATTAGATGTAACAAAAAACACAAAACTGACACGCCTTTTTTGTCATGATACAACTATTAAAAAATTAGATTTAAGCAATAATTTAGAACTTGAAATGCTACGTTGCGGTGAAATTTTTGAACAAGGGATAAGAGGTCTTGATATAAGTAAAAACACAAAAATTAAAAAATTAATTTGCGATGATTTATACTGGTTAAATGTCGGAGAGAATAAAGTTCTTGAAAATAATCATGCTTTTGTAGGCAACGGTTATATTGATATTAAAGGGAATAAAATCGACTTAAAAAAAGATGTTGAACAAGGAATAGATATTTCAAAAGTAAAAGTTACTGCAAATGGAACTTTAGATAAAGATACAGGAATTATAACGGTAGATGATGTAAAAAAACCAGTTACTTATGAGTATGATTGCGGTACTTATAAAGACGGAAACGTTGTTTTAAAAGTAGAATTATCGTTAAACTCACAAGGAGAAGATAATACAGCACCAACTATTTCTGCAAATGATGTTACATTGAATGTAGGCGATACTTTCGACCCATTGGCAAATGTAACAGCAACAGATAAAGAGGACGGAACTATCACTTTGACAAAAGATAATATTGTTGCAAATGATGTAGATACTTCTAAGGCTGGTACTTACCATGTGACTTATAAAGTAACAGATAAAAACGGAGCTTCTGCTAAAAAAACGATTACTGTAACTGTGAAACAAAATACAGGCGACCTTAACTCTGCTCCAATCATTTCAGCAAATGATGTTACATTGAATGTAGGCGATACGTTCGACCCATTGGCAAATGTGACAGCAACAGATAAAGAGGACGGAACGATTATTTTAACAAAAGATAACATTATTGCAAATGATGTAGATACTTCTAAGGCTGGCACTTATCATGTAACTTTCCGTGTAGTAGATAAAAATGGTGCAATTACTGAAAAAACAATTACAGTTACCGTAAAAGAAAAAGTAACAAATAAACCTGTAAGTCCACAACAGCCACAGAAACCGAGCAAGCCAACTACTCCAACAAAGCCTAGCGGACAAAAGAACCCTGTAAAAACAGGTGATATGACAAACGTAGGATTGTTTACTTCTATGTTTGCTGGTTCAACCGGTGTATTAGCTGTTTTATTAACGACAAAAACATACCCAGGAGGACTTTTACATGACCCAAGTACATTTTACACTGAAAAGCGAAGAGATTCAAAGCATTATTGAATATTCTGTAAAGGATGACGTTTCTAAAAATATTTTAACAACGGTATTTAATCAACTAATGGAAAATCAACGAACAGAATATATTCAAGCAAAAGAATATGAACGAACAGAAAACCGACAAAGTCAACGAAATGGCTATTATGAGCGCAGCTTTACGACACGTGTAGGCACGCTAGAATTAAAAGTACCCAGAACACGTGATGGCCATTTTTCACCCACAGTGTTTGAACGTTATCAACGAAACGAAAAAGCCCTCATGGCTTCAATGTTGGAAATGTATGTATCAGGCGTTTCAACTCGTAAAGTATCAAAAATTGTGGAAGAACTTTGTGGTAAATCCGTCTCTAAGTCCTTCGTTTCTAGCTTAACAGAACAGCTAGAACCTATGGTTAACGAGTGGCAGAATCGTTTATTATCAGAAAAAAATTATCCTTACTTAATGACCGATGTACTCTATATAAAAGTACGAGAAGAAAATCGAGTACTCTCAAAAAGCTGTCATATAGCGATTGGAATAACCAAAGATGGCGACCGTGAAATTATCGGCTTCATGATTCAAAGTGGCGAAAGCGAAGAGACCTGGACAACATTTTTTGAATACCTAAAAGAACGCGGTTTACAAGGTACGGAACTCGTTATTTCTGATGCGCACAAAGGATTAGTCTCTGCCATTAGAAAATCCTTCACCAACGTAAGTTGGCAAAGATGCCAAGTTCACTTCCTAAGAAATATCTTTACCACCATTCCTAAAAAAAATTCAAAATCTTTCAGAGAAGCTGTTAAAGGAATTTTTAAGTTCACAGATATTAACTTAGCGCGTGAGGCTAAAAATCGATTGATTCATGATTATATCGATCAACCAAAATATTCAAAAGCTTGCGCATCATTGGATGATGGATTCGAAGACGCCTTTCAATATACCGTACAAGGAAATTCCCACAATCGACTAAAGAGTACCAATCTAATTGAACGACTGAATCAAGAAGTACGCAGAAGAGAAAAGATTATTCGCATCTTCCCCAATCAAACATCAGCCAATCGCTTAATTGGAGCCGTTCTTATGGACCTACATGATGAATGGATTTATTCTTCAAGAAAATACATCAATTTTGATAAGTAGAAATGGTAAAAACATTGTATAGCATTTTACACAGGAGTCTGGACTTGACTCACTTCCTTTATTATTTTTCATTTTTTTTAAACTATTTAATACTAATGTCTTTTATAATAGCTTTTCATATATTATATAATCAATCTTTATAAGTCCTTTTATAAATTTCTTTTCTACC